>DBRC01000031.1 GCA_002305505.1 Prevotella sp. UBA1378
CATATATTAATAGACACTAGTGATGTTAACTAAATAAAAAAAACGCTGGTGTGTATGCGATAATTAACAGAAATTGTTTATTTTTGCAGACGAAATAGCAATGAGGATATGAGCGGAACAGAAAGCATAGCGGACTGGATAGCTGCCAAACCAAAACGTGGCAGATACACTTTCTCGCGTGAGGAGGTGGCGGCGGCCTTCCCTGAGATGTCAGCGGAAGTGCTGTCGGCAACGCTGTCGCGGGAGGTGAGAAAGGGACGGATTATGATTCCCGTAAATGGGTTTTATGTAATCATCCCCGATGAGTATGCGCTACGTGGGTTTGCTCCGCAACCGTTCTATTTGGATGATATGATGCGACACCTGGAGCGTAACTATTATGTGGCTTTGTTGAGCGCTGGCAGTTACCATGGTGCGGCGCATCAGGCTCCAATGATGTTTTGCGTGATGCTGGAGTCGCCCACAATGCGGGGCAAGAAAACGGATAAGTATGCTACGAAATATTTCTATCGCTCGGCCATTCCGATGGAGTATGTGGAGCGGCGGCAGACGAGAACGGGATATATCAATGTGTCATGTCCGGAACTGACGGCGGTGGATTTGGTGGCTTATCAGGAGAGTGCCGGAAGTATCACAAGGGCCGCCACGGTGCTGTCGGAGCTGGTAGAGAAAACGAATTTCGAACACTTGGGACCGGAGTTTGTAAAAGTGGCGCCTGTGGCTTGTTTTCAGCGGCTGGGGTATATCTTGAATGATGTTCTAGAAGAGACTGAGGCTGCTGATGCGGTTTATGGCCTGTTGAAACGTGCTGGTGTTCGGTTGCAGAAGGCGGCTCTGAAGCCCGGAAAGTCCATTGAGGGCTGCGAGATGAACGGGCGTTGGAAGATTGTTGTGAACGAAGAGATAGAAATTGACGAGCTATGATACCGGTATCGTATATAACAGAGTGGAGCGAGAAGGCACCTTGGGGCTTGAACGTGCAGGTGGAGCAAGATTTGATTATCTGCCGTGCACTGGTGTCGATATACAGTGATGCGTTCCTTTCAGAGCATCTAGCTTTCCGTGGTGGAACGGCGTTGGGAAAGTTGTATCTGAGGCCGCAACCCCGATATTCAGAGGACATAGATTTGGTGCAGGTTATGGCAGAGCCCATCAAGGAAACGATAGACCATCTGCGGGATGCGCTCTCGTGGCTGGGCGAGCCAGTGGTAAAGCAGAAGAAGCATAACAATACGCTGGTGTTCAAGGTGCAACCAACGGATGTTGATGCAGGAGAGATTCACCTGAAAGTGGAAATTAACTGCAAGGAGCATTTCTCGGTATTCCCGATGATGAAGGTTCCGTTTGCAGTGGAGAATTCGTGGTTTAAGGGGTCTTGCGAGGTTTTGACATACGAGCTGGCAGAACTGATAGGAACTAAGTTAAGGGCTGTGTATCAGCGCCGGAAGGGGCGCGACCTATTTGACCTGTGGAAGATTCTGAGTATGATGCCTGAGCTGGATAAGGAAAAAGTGATGCTGAGCTATGAGCGGTATTTGGGATTCACGGCATCGCATCTTCCCACGTATAAGGAATTTGTGTTGAATATGGAAGACAAACTGCAGGACGATGAGTTTCTGACTGATACGGATATGATTCTGAACCCAGGCCAGGAGTATAATCCCACCATGGCGTGGGAGAAGGTTAAAGAGGAATTGGTGGAGAGGTTGATGAAGGAAGGAAAGTAAAAAATGAGATGAAATGAATATCTTGGACGCAAACATAGGGTCGGCGAAGGATAATATGAGCAGTCCCGTGCACAATTGGTATAAGTTCACGGCGGGTTTCTCGTATAAGTTTGTGGACATTATATTGGAAGATTATAAGGACAAAGACATCGTTGTGTACGAACCCTTTGCTGGCTGCGGAACGACGTTGGTGGAATGCCAGAAATTGGGTTTCCGCTCCATTGGTAACGAGAGTCAGGAACTAATGTGCAACGTGATTCACGCCAAACTGAACTGGACCATTACAAAACAACAGTACACCCGCGCTAAAAACAATATAAAGAAATACGTTGAGGAGAACAAAAGGATAGCGGAAATTACCGCCAAGTTCCACCCTCTGCTGGTAACCCTCTATGATGAGCCATCGCTAAGGGAACTGTATTGCATCCGTGACGGAATAAAACGACTACGAAACAAAGATGTACAGCAATTCTTTAATTTGGCACTGAGCCAGACGCTGCACAAAGCGGCCATACACCCTATCGCTGTGCCGTATATTTCACGCTCCACTTTCCTTTCAGATTCTGGCAGGGCTTGGGAAAAGTTCCAGCGGATATCGGAACAAATGTACTCAGATATACAGCAAATGCCCCATCACGAACAATTGGCCACGGTGTATAACTGGGATTCTCGTGTGAAGAATGAAGACGTTGCGGATGATTCCTGTGGATTATGCATCACATCTCCTCCATACCTTAATAACTTGGACTACGGAGAAGTTAGCAAAGTACATAGCCATTTTTTTGAGATGACTAATGATTGGAACGACATTACAGAGAAAGTGCGCCGCAAACTGGTTACAGGAGCCACCACACACTATAGAGACACAGAGTTTGTGATGGAAGAGTTTACACAGAAGGAGTTTGCACAGCATAACTCTGATACTATGGGTAAGTTGGTGGAGTTATATGGAAGAATTAAGGAAAACGCCAAACAGCGTAAAGGAAAGAAAAGCTTCCATATCTTGATGATGCATTACTTTGAGGACATGTACTATGTGCTAAAAGAAATGCGCAGGGTGCTGCGCTATGGCGGTGAAGCATACTTGGTTTTGGGAGATTCCGCTCCGTATGGCATTTACGTGCCCACAACCCAAATATTGGGAGATATAGCATTGAGTGCCGGTTTTACAGAGTTTTCTATCCACAAGATTCGCTCTCGCGGTGACAAATGGAAAAACCTGAAAAACAGACATAATATCTCACTTTCTGAAAATATCTTGATATTGAAATAATGCCCACGAAAAAGATAGATATATCAAAAGCCAAGACGGAGCATCTGAATCTGATTACCGAAACGGAGGCTTTGGAAATCATCCATAAGGGGTGGTCGCTTCCGTTTGTGTATTCGTTTCAGGAACTAAGGGACGTGTATTTGGCTTTCTGCAAGTATGGGCAGGACGGAACGGTGGCAGAGTTCTCGAACAAGCACGTAAAGGGTGTTATCCCTGCCGTAAGGAGCAAATGGGATGACAAAGGGCGACGTGTGTTGGAAATCAAGAATGCGCTGATTAACTTCGGTGTCATGCACCAGAAAACACTGGTCTGCAAAAAAGGCGTTTTTAAGGAGGTTGAGCCAGGTGCCCCGTTGAGGGAAGAGGATTTAAGCGTTTTCCGTGAGATATTCTTTCACTACTTCCGTTTTCAAGAATATTGTTCACTGTTTGTGAATCCTAGAATGACGACAAAAGAAAAACTGGCGTTGACTGAACAACAGATTATGAGACAGAGCGGCGTGCTGTATTATTACGGTTCCGTCGGTACTCGTGTGGATACATTCTTCTATACATTAAGCACCCCTGAAACGCTGTATCAGTTCCCTTTAAACGACAAGGGGAATGTGAAAGGGGGATTTGTAAGGTTCTGGGATATGTTTCTTTCATGGGCAACCCAGCTGGAATTATTAGAGCGACTGAACATGAAACGGCAGGGGTATTTGTTGCCAAATGACAAGTCGTTCAGTGCTGCATACTTTATAGAATCTGGCGTCAAGGTGGATGTGCAAGGAGTGTTGGACGTGAAGTTCTTTCGCCAATTGTTGATAGATATTTCTGATCTGGTGATGGAACTATGTCTGCAATACCGTTGTGGCATCAGCATAGCGCAACAGGCCGTTATAGACTATTATTTGGCACACTCTGACGTAGTATCACTGATAAGGACTTCCGAGATTTTTATCAAAGAAACCGAACTGAACAAGAACGATAGAATACTTTACCCGAAATATAAAGGTAGTTTTGTTTCACATTTAAAATTAAGGAAAAATGGATGAGAAAGAGTACAAAGGCATAGAGGACATCCTGCAAATGGGGCCCGTGACGAACAAGTACGATTTATGGGACATCAAGTTCAATCCTTTCCCTAGGTCTGGTACGTCGAACATTAATGGCGGTGATGATGTAAACCGTAAGTTGAAGCCTCTTGACAGTGAAATCCTTAACGGTATTAACCAATTTATTGCAAACGCCTTGGTTCCCAACCAAGTTGAGGAACATGACCAGTTCATCAGCGCAACGATAGTGGGGGACTATGGTAGTGGCAAAACACAGCTTTTAATGTATGCCAAGTCAAAACTGAATGAAATCCGCGACAGCCAGACCTACTTAAAGCCATATACCATCTACATTGACAATCCGGGTGGCTCCATCCTGGAATTTATCGGGACTTTAATCAGTAAAATTGGTGAGGAGAACACACGCAAGTATGTCTGGAACCATATTCTCAATGTGATTCAGAATAGCAGCGAAATCCAAGGGCAGCTGAAACCTTACGAACCCAACCTGTCGGTGCTTTTCCCAGACATGAAGGATTCCATCAATCCTTATAGCGATGCTAATACGGTGAGCTATAAACAGTTCCTAGACTCTTTTGTCAGGTCGTTGCCTGCTCCAAAGAAAAGGAAGTTTGACGATTTGCTAAGTGACATTGTTCAGAAGATATTGAATGAAGATACCAAGGATTCCACCGTTGCTTATTACTTCTACGAGTTCATATCATCGGACTTTGGTATCAACAAGACATGGGAAGCATTGACCAGCGGCAGCTTGAGACAAATATCGGGTAAGGAAGCAGATGTCATCAAATACATTGTGAAATTACTTAAACGAGAGGGGTATACCCATGTGTTTATTTTAGTAGATGAGTTTGAGGACCTGACCACAGGGCGTTTATCTAAGGCGCAGTTGGATAACTATATCCATAACCTACGCACCTTGCTTGACAAACATCGCGAATGGTGCTTGTTATTTGCCATGAATCCTAAAGCCCTTTCAAGGTTGGTGGAACTTTCGCCGCCTTTGGCAGACAGAATTACTATCAGGAAGATGATAATAAACAATCTGAATGTTGCAGAGACGAAGCAAGTTATAGAGAACTATTTGAGAATAGCAGAGTTTAACGGAGAGTTCCCGTTTACTCAAGATGCTTTGGAATTCATCAACGAAACATGCGATGGAAATGTGCGTCGTATTCTTAAGGCGACGTTTGTGCTCTTTGAGTGTGCTGCTGACCAAAAGGTTAAGATAATGGGTAAGGCTTTTGTAGAAGAGAATATACCAACATTTTAAGTATGGATAGAGAGTCTGCAAGATCGGAGAAGTTTCAAATCAACTTCTTTTTAGACACCAATATCTTGTGTTATCTGATTGATAATACATTCCCGACGCTAACGGCCTTCATTACGGCACTGAAGGAGATGCCCGTTGTGCAATTGTATTCCTCTGAATACGTGCTTGCAGAACTGTTTGAAGTGCGGAAGAAAGAGGACTATTTCCATGAGGTCTGGGAACGTTCGAAGAAGGATGGGAAGTTTATAAACATCTCCTCTTTTATCAAGTACAACAAGCGCTATGAGATTCCCGATTATGAATACGAGGGAGATTTGGCAGAGGCCGTGAAGAAGAAGGTGAATGAGGATGTTGAAAAAATCACAAATGAGTTCAGTATTGATTTCCTGAACAGCTTCAATGACAGGCTGCTTGGTCCCATGAAGGCAATCTGTCTATCGACCAAGATATCAAGGGAGGACAGTCTTGTGCTGGTATCGTCTGTTTATAAGAACAGTATAGAGGAGGTCTCTGAACACGTGATTCTGCTTACAGGTGACAAAGATTTCTATAAGTGGGCTACGAATTCAAGAGCTGAGATTTCGACAGCTTTCAATCCTGGTAAGACACCAGATATTGAACATATAGACAGTCTTGGAAATGGGGTGGCTGGATATACGGGCGGTACACAAAGCTTGAAAACTGAAATCGAAAATGTGGAAGAACTGGCTATCCAATATGTGATGAGCTGTCTGATAGATACCTATAAAGACCGACTGTTGGGGAAAGTGACCGTCAGAGAATGTGCCGGTGCCCCCAAACATCTAATTGCTTTCAAGGCGGAAACAGAGTTGAAGGATAAGGAGTTATACACTTTCATACTTACAAAGAACTTATCGTTTCTGTATAGCCCAAAACCGAAATCGAACCTTTATCATTGTGGGAAACAGATAGAAGTGCCTTTTTCGCCAGAGGGAGGGAATAGCATTGTGACATTCGTTTGCGAAGAAAACGATGAGGAGGTTTTCAAAGCTGTGAATGTGGAAGGGAATTTGGTATTCATCCATCCTGATTCCGTCTAATAAGAGCCGCCTCGACAGGGGCGGTTTTATTTTGGAACCATGCCATTGACTATAGTCCATAATAGACCTATTTATACGCCAAGCTACAAATAAAGATTGAGACTATCAAGAGTGGTTTACAAAAGTTAAAAATGTTAAATCTTTGCCATTTTCGGTAGTGTAAGTTGAACTGTGTCAAGGCCGTATTCCTTATTATATTAACCTCAGATGGGAGACACGATTTGTAATCGTGTTTTCCAGATGAGGAGCCTTCCTGTTTGCAAAGTTACATAATTTCATACCTATCACCAAATTTTATTGCTAATTGTTGGGAGATGAGTGCCCAGTTCGCAAGGGGCATGGTCCACTTTTCGCTGATATTACGATAAGCCAGATAGACAAGTTTCTCCAATGCCGTATCAGAGGGGAACACACCCTTATTCTTCGTAACCTTGCGTATCTGACGATGATAGCCTTCGACTGTATTAGTCGTGTAGATGAGACGGCGGATTTCCTTTGTGTACTGGAAGAACTCTGTCAATCGTTGCCAGTTGTCACGCCACGACTTGATAACGATAGGATACTGCTCGCCCCATTTTGCTTCAAGGTTGTCAAGTTCAGTCTCTGCAGCATCCTTGCTGACAGCGCCATAGACACGCTTAAGATCCTTTAGGAACTCCTTCTGATGCTTGCTGCCTACATACTTGATGGAATTGCGTATCTGATGCACGATGCAGAGCTGTACGGCTGTATTGGGGAACACGCTCTGAATGGCATCAGGAAAACCCTTAAGACCGTCCACGCAGCATATCATGATATCCTCCACACCACGATTCTGAAGGTCTGTAAGTACTTCCAGCCAGAAGTTTGCTCCTTCGCTCTTAGCAACATACATGCCAAGCAGTTCCTTGTGGCCCTCCTTGTTGATGCCCAGCACATTGTAAATGGCACGGGTAACGGCGCGGCCGGTATCGTCCTTTACCTTGTAATGGATAGCATCGAGCCAGCAAATGGCATAGACAGAATCCAGCGTGCGTGATTTCCATTCCTTAATCTCAGGCAGCACACGGTCGGTTATTGCGCTGATGGTCTCGGCAGACAGCCTGGTATTAAACTCACGCTCGAAGTAACGGATGATTTCCCTGGTGCTCGTACCAAAGGCATACATACCGATAATCTGATCGGCCATACCCTCTGCAAGAATCGTCTCTCGCTTGCGGACGGTCTGAGGATCAAAGCTGCCATCACGGTCACGAGGGGTCTCAACAGTAACCTCGCCATACTGCGTCTGAACTGTCTTTGACATCTTGCCGTTACGGCGATTGCCGCTCGCACGGGATTCTTCACTCAGGTGAGCATCCATCTCACCCTCAAGAGCAGCATTCAATATGCGCTCCAACATCGGTGCCAAGGCACCATCCTTACCAAACAATGGCTGGCCGGCACGCAACTGCTCGGCTGCCAACTTGTAATCAATCTCTTCGTTTGCCATCATAAAATAAACGTGTTATACTACTTTATATTATAGCCTGACACAGTTTACTTTACATTCTCCCATTTTCACCATCTACAGAATCTACGCAATCACTTTTCTACCGTTTTAGACAAAATCGACTGACATACAACGAGTTGCAAATACTATGGCTGTAAAAGATTGCAAGAGTTCATTCTTCCCGAGGGTTTGCAGAACATTCCCGATGGTACCTTCTATGATTGCGATTCACTGAACAGTATCAATTTGCCCCAAGGAATCAAAAGCATAGGAAGATACGCTTTCTGTAGGTCTGGACTGAAGGCCATCGATATTCCTGCAGGCGTGAACAGCATTGGTTCGTATGCGTTCTATGGTTGTAGTCTATCCAGCATCAAACTGCCAACTGGGATAAAGACCATTGAGGCCTACACATTCATGAGTTGCGATGCTCTCACCGGCATCACCTTCCCCGATGCATTGACCACCATCGGTATTGGGGCATTCTCTGATTGCGACGCTTTCACGACGATAGTCCTCCCTGAAGCTGTGACCACCATTGGCGACAAAGCGTTTTCCGGCTGCAAAGGTCTCACGACAATGATTCTCCCCGACGCTGTGACTAATATCGGCGACGAAGCGTTCTCCCAGTGCGTAGCCCTAACGACGATGGTCCTTGGCCCCAATGTGGGTAGCATCGGTGCAAAGGCCTTTGCCAATTGCGCCATGATAAAAGATTTCTACTGTTATGCCCAGGTTGTTCCTAAGACTTCTGCTGATGCCTTCCAGTCGTCATTTGTCGACTACGCGACTTTGCACGTGCCAGAAGTTTCCATTTCCAGCTATCAGGCAGAAACGCCGTGGAGTGAATTCGGGGAAATCATAGCACTGACGGGCGAGGAAACAGGCATTGAAAGCACAGAAAGTAAGGCTAAAAGACCTCTTCACTATTATACCCCCAATGGTCTGCAGATGGCAACGCCTTGTAAAGGCTTGAACATCGTGCGCCATGCCGACGGCACAACTACGAAAATCATAAGAAGATAGAAGGTGTTTAAACTTGATTTCGTACAAGCATCTTGTACTCCTGCTACAAGGTGCTTGTAGTCGGGCTACACGGTGCTTGTACGGAGGCTACAAGATGCTTGTACGATTCCCGGATTAAGGAGCAAATGGATTAACCAGGCTGCAAGGATATGTCTTTCCCGCAAATACCGCAGAACAGCTAACGGTTTTTCGCCTGCAACAGTGCTTCGGATATTGTCTCGGCCATTTTACGTGCCCCTTTATCGGTGGGGTGAATGCCGTCGCGCTGCATCATATCGCTGCCGGGGTCGATTGTCGGGTACAGGTCGATGAGGGGCAGTTTGTTTTTCTTTGCCGCCTTACGTATGGCCGGTATCACACCGTTTACGATTACCGAGTCGCGAATCTGCTGTGGGTCGCCGTCGGCGCGCAGCGACTTAGCCTTCAGCGGCGTGCACAGATAGATGGCAGGCTTGGCCGGCAAGCGTTTCAGCTCGTCTATCATCCGTTGTAAGTCGGCCGCAAACTCGTCCTTATGGAGCTCCCAGTTTGCGGGCTTGCTGTCGTTGGTTCCCAGTTTTATCACAACAATCCCGGGGTTGAAGGCCTTGGCCTCGCTCCATGCCAGTTCCTTCATATAGGGATGATCGCCGTTATTAAGCAGGGTGCGGGCGCTTACGCCGTAATTGCGTACATGATAGCCGCTGCCCAGCAGGCGTTGCAGCTGCGCGGGATAGCCCAGCTGTTCGGCCATGTCGATGCCGTAACCGTCGGTAATGCTGTTGCCGATGCAGGCCACCCTCACGGCATCCTGCCGCGGCGCCTTGTGCTGCTGCAACCACGTGGTAAGGTCGTTAAGCATCTGCCCGTGATAGCTGAAGCTGCTGCGGAATCCGAACCCATGCCCGCCCGTGGGGTAAATATACATTGCACATTCGTTTCCGGCACGGCGCATGGCACTGTAGTAAGCCACGCCGTTGGTCACGGGCGGCACTGCACGGTCGTCATTGGCCATCAGTATTACCGCTGGCGGTGTAAGGTGGCGGCGCACACTGCGGTCGTTCGAATACTCGTCAACCAACCGTTTGTCCGCACGGCCCTCGCCGAGGAAGTTCACCACCGAGCCTTTGTGCGTAACGCGCTCGTTCATCGAGATGACGGGATAGAACAGTATTTGGAAATCGGGACGCTCGATACCTTCGGCATGCGTCGCTGTAGTAGAAGCCAGATGCCCGCCTGCCGAGAAGCCCATGATGCCCACGTCGTAAGGATTGAGGCGCCATGCCACGGCCGAATCGCGCATGGTGCGCACGGCTTGCCGGGCATCGCCCATGGGGATATTGCGGTCGCCGTTGGGCATGCGATAGGTCAGCACGCCGTAGGCTATGCCCTGTGCTGTGAAGTAATCGGCCCAGTCGTGGCCTTCGTTTTGCATGGAAAGATGGGAATAGCCGCCTCCCGGGCATCCTACGATGGCCCTGCCCGTAGGGTTCCCGGGCAAATACACTACCATGTTCGACTTGCCGTCGGGCGTAATGTTCACCGTTACCGTCCTTGCTGTCTGTGCCTGCGCGGCAAGCGTCAGCATGCTCAACGCTACTGCTATCAATATCTGTTTCATAATCCGTATGTTTTTATCTTACTTTAAATGTGATTCTGTATTCCGGCGGCCACAGGTCATTCGGCCACGATGTCTTTATAACGCATCAAGTAGGTATCGTATTGTGTTTCGAAGGGTTTGAACGGTGCGGGAACGCCGGCCGGCTCCATAAAGAGGGGCAGGCGCTGCCCCGCACTGACGCGATAGAGCGCGAAACGCCCCTTGACGCTGCCCACGCCACTGGCCCATACGGGAAAGGCCGTCGGGGCAAACTTTGGGCCGGAACCCGACACGGCACAATTATAGGTAAGCACCAGTCCGAGGTCGGTCTGTTCAAAACTCACGTTGGCCGAATCACAGATGATGAGCAACCCGTTTCCCTCTTTATCGGTGAGCAGGGCTGCCTCTACGCCGATGCGGTTGCCTTCCAGATAAAGGTCGTCCTTCTGCTTCGCCCATATACCGTAGCGGTTGGCATTGCGCCGACCGGGATAGGCGGCAAACGGGCCATAGCCTATCCACTGCACACGGTCGATGGAGGGGTCGAGCAGCATCGCAAGCCCCAGTTCGGACAGAAAGACGGAGGCACTGTCGGGGGTAAGCGTGAACGAGATTGCTCGCCCGCTCTCCCGCTGTTCGTTCTGCAGGCCGACGCCTACATGGAAGTTGCGCTCGCCCGTGGCTACATAACTGCCCGTAGCCGGCAGTTGGCGCTTGCCCTCAGCATCCTGCACCGGCAGCAGATAGCGCTCCAGTCGGGTGTCCTTCACCTTGATACGCTCGGCCATCGTGGCCTTGCGCCCGACACGCACCGTCCACTGTTTGATGAGTTCCAGCGGATTGCCGCCCTGCGGCAAGGCTGGCTGCAAACGGTCGACAGCGCTGCCCGCCCCCATGGCAAGGCGGATGGTTTGGCGCAGCGTGACGTGCCCCTGCGCATCAGCTGCTGTTACGTGGAGCAATGCCAAGCGGCCGGCGAGCGTCTCTAACGGCAGCGCCAAGCGGTAACGGGCGGTAGCACACGGGGCACAGTCGGGCGAGAAGGCTCCGCGGCAAATGGTATCACGGTCGGCCGTCAACGCCCAGTGGAAGGTAACGTTGTCTTTCAGATTGATGAAGTCGTAGCGGTTGCGCACGGTCAGTTCCACCGCGTCGCCGCTTCCGGCAGGGCGCAGAATACTGTCCGTCAGCGCAGCCCGGGCATAGTTGTGCTGCAACTCATAATAGTTGGGCAGGGGCACGCGGTTGGCATAAAGCAGTCCGTCGGTACCTTGATTGCCGGCCATCATGAAGCCACCGTCGACCGACGTGTACACCTTTTCCTGATAGCCATAGCGGTCGGCGAGCGGTTCGCGGAAAGGCATCCCTTGGTCGGCCCACTCCCAAACGCTGCCGCCGGCCTGGCATGGCGTGCGCTCGATGGTTTCCCACTGGCGGTCATGGTCTTCAAACGATTGTCCCAGCGAGTGGCAGTACTCGGTAAAAATCACCGGGCGGTCGGCCTTGGCATAGAATCCGGCAAACTCGCCGGTGCGCGGATAGTGGGGTGCGTAGATATCCATCATGGCCGGCCACTGATAGTCTTTACCGCGGAAGTAGGAGCCTACCTGCGGATAACAGATGGGGCGCGTGGGGTCGATGCGTTTCACCTCGTTGCCCGTTTCCTCGCAGATAGGCGTAAAGGGATTCTCATTGCCCACGCTCCAGATGAGCACCGAGGCATGGTTCTTGTCGCGCTCTACCGTGGCATGGGCGCGTGTCAGCAGGATGTCCTGATAGCTTTTGTTGCTCAGGTGCTTGGTGCCCATGCCGAAAGGCACTTCGTTGATAACGTAGAAGCCGAGCGAATCGGCCAGCTCATAGAAGCGCGGATGTTGGGGATAGTGCGACGTGCGGATATAGTTGACCGACGCTTCCTTCATCAGCCGCATGTCGCGCAGCAGCTCTGCCTCGCCTATTACCTTCACCGTATGGGGGTCGGTGGCATGATAGTTGACGCCGCGCATCTTGAATGGCTGGCCGTTCAGCTTGAGTATATTGCCGTCGACGGTCAGCTGGCGGATACCGAACCGCTGCGTAAAGTGCTGTGTTTCTTTCTTCCCTTGGCAAAGGGTATAGTCGACAGTATAAAGCGCAGGCGTCTCGGCCGTCCACAGCGAGGCATCCGCTGTCTCCATCTCGTGCACCGCCGTGCCGGTTAGGGCATCGGGAGTGAGCGTAAAACTGCCTCCCTCTGCCGGCTGTCCGTCGGGGCGGCGCACCACTATACGGATACGGCTCTGCTTTGCCGGATGAGCCACGGTAGCTTCGAAGCGTACCCTCGCCCGGCGCCCTTCTACCGAAACGGTAGATACTTTGAAGTCGGCCATGTGGGTCTTAGGCACGGCGAAGAGCGTTACATCGCGGAAGATACCCATCGGGGCCCAGTCGTCGAAACAGTCGAACTCATAGCCTTTAAAGCGCGAATATACGCGCAAGGCAAGCTGCTGTTCGCCCGCAGACTTCAGATAAGGCGTAATATCGAACAGGCATGTATTATAAGCCGACTCCCACGTACCCACCAAACTGCCGTTGAGCCACACGTCGTAACCGCGCAGCACGCCGTCCATGCGGAGCACTACTTGCCGGCCTTTCCATGCGGCGGGCACTGTAAAAGCAGTGCGGTAGTAGCCCGTAAGCGAGTCGGGATAGGTATACTTGGGTTCGCAAAAGCCGTATTGCTCCCAGCATCCCGGCACGGGGATAGCTTTCCACGAGGCATCCGCAGCCGGCACTTGGCGGTCGGCTGCTATGCCCTTCACCACCTTTAGCTGCCACCGGCCGTTCAGGCTCTTCGTCACCGAGCGGTCGGTTACGGGCAGGATGCCCTTGAAAGCATCGCCCACTTGTGCCTGGCATGTCATCCCCACAATAAATGTGACGAAAATGGACAGAACCCTTTTCATAGCGCACTTTTTATGGGGAACACATAAAACTTACGTGCGGGCTTGAAGTCGACCATCCACTGGTCGACGATTACATGGCTGTCGAGGGCCTTGATGGTCAGCGTATGCTGCCCCTTGGTCAGCACCACCTTCATCTCCTTGCGTGCCTGCCCGCGCAGCACATTCTCCTTCCATGTGTCTGAACGGAATTTCTCCTTGAACGAGAACACCGTGGGCTCGCCGCCGTCGATGCTCACACTAAAACGCAGGTCGCCCTTATCATTGGGCTGCGTGGGTATGAGGGCCGTGCGCAGCAGGGCTTCGCCCCCGGTCTGGCAGTCGAACCGGTAGGTCAGTTCGCCGCCTTTGGGCAGCTGCACGGCGTTCATGCTGTGGCCGAGCATCTGCACGGGCTGTGCGCCCGGCGTGGCTTGCTGGTAGTCGCAGGCATTGCGCACTACGACATCACTGCCCGTAACGATGGGCAACTGTGTGTAGCCAGATGCAACCGCCTCGCCCTCAGTGGGCTGTACGGGCAGCAACGGGGGGAAGAACACGTAGAGGTCGCGGGGGATATACGACATATTGTACTTCCACTTACCGCCGGCCATCACATTATTATATTCGTCCGTGAGCTGCTGTATCTCGCGGTAGGCCTGCATGCTCCTTGCCGCCGAGGGGGCTGCCGCCTGTTCGCGGCGGTCCATCGAAGCATCACACTGCCCGGCAAACTTGCTGCGCGCCTTCTGGGCCTCGAGCATCTTCACGGCCATGGCCGAAGCTGAATATACAGGATATTTGATGGCAGCGAAGAAAGCATCCTTCAGCTCGGGGCGTATCATGCGCCCGGCCTCGTCTACCGCCTGCCTGATGGCGGCATAATCACCCAAGTAGCGGTCGAGCTCGTTGCCGAACTCGGCAGGGTTAAACTCAGTATCCCTCACCTGCGAGCGCCCCCGCGGATAGATACTCTTGTCCAGCTCCACCTGCGTCCATCCCATGAACTCGGGCCGCCGGATGGCATTCAGCCGGTAAAACTCGGTCATGGCGGGCAGCAACTTCTGTCCGGCCGCCTCACCGAACTGCTGGCAGAGCCAGTTGGACAGGTGCTGCTGCAGCGTGGCCGGCGTAACGCTGTTGATGTCCCATGCCATGTCGAGAAAGAGCGACAGGTCGTAAGCCGCCACCTTCGGGTCGTGCACGTTCACGATCCACAGCCGGCGGGCATTGTGGTCGTAGGCCTGGCGCATCTCGCTGTACACCAGTCCCGGCTGTGTCGTCGTCAGCCACATGTAATCGTGCGGGCGCCCCCAGTAGCTCAGATGATAGTACACACCGGCCCCGCCTTTGCGCTTTTGCTGTTCGGCATCGCTCAGGCGCGTCATGTAGCCGTAATTGTCGTCGCACCACATCAGCATCACGTCGTCGGGCACGCGCAGCCCGTCCTCCATTATCTCGAGCACCTCTTTATAGGGTATGAACACCTGGGGTATCTTCTCCACGTCTTTATTGATATACTTTTGCAGCAGCTGGCGCTGGTCGTCGATTACCATCTGCAACCCTTCCAGCTTCTCCTTCCGCGTCTTCACGCCCTCCATCGAACCGTCGTGAATGCCGCGCATACCGATGGTGAACAGGTCTTCGCTGCCCTTCACCTCCTTTAAGCGCTCTATCCAGTACTGCTTCACTTGCTCGCGGTTCGTAATATAGTTGTAGCTGCCGCGCACGGCATGGTCCCACTCGGCCACGTTGTTGCGTAACAGCGGTTCGCAGTGCGACGTGCCGATAAGGATGCCGCAACTGTCGGCCATGGCCTTGTTGCCGGGGACGGTGAAGAAACCGGGCGTGCCCGTGTGCATGCCCGGCCAGATGGCGTTGGCACGCAGGCGCAACAACAGCTGGAAGATGCGCTTATACGTCTTAGGCCCGATATTCCCGAAACGGGCACTGGGCTCATACGTACGGTAGCTCCACGGGCGCAGCGACCAGTCTTCGTCGTTCAGGAAGATGCCCCGGTACTCTACCGACGGGCTTTGCAGCATCTTGAAACTGCCCTCAATCGTCAGCCGCCGTTTCCTTTCGGGCTTCACGTCGCCCCACCAAATCCACGGCGACACGCCCGCCTTGCGTGAGAGTTCAAGCAAGCCATAGGCCGTACCGCGCCCATTGTTGCCCACGACATAAATCCGGCCGTTGCCGGCCGACAGCCAGAAGCCGTCTTTCCTCCCCGACAGTTCGTCTACCGGCACGCCGTGCTGCTGCAATTGCTTTTTAACGGCTCCGCCAGCCCGGTCGAGCTGTACGATTTGTATTGTCGCCCGGGCCTGTGCCATTTCCTGCGGCATCTGGCCGGTTACTTCGCGGAGATCCTCTTTAAACATATCCAGCGCGATGTTTACCACGGGCGATACTTGTTTGGATACAGCATAACTGACGCTGTGCTGTCCGTCGTACCAAACGACATCCGAAGCCTGCGCGGCCAAAGAGCCTGCCATAGCCAGGGATGCCAAGATTGTTTTCATTTGCATATTCGTAGTTTCAGTTTATTTGTTTCGCTGATGCAAAGATACGGCATTCCCGAAGATTCACCATAGAAAATCGTCCATTAATCAGTAATTTTGTACGCTTATCAATAGAAGAAAGCGACCTGCGCCGCCGTGCCGTTTATTCGGTAAAGTCTGAGTCGGCCTGCTGCTCCGTTTCCCAGTCTTTCACTTCCGAATCTACCACTATCTTTTACTACAAAACTTACCTGAATTCGGGATAAGGATACCATGCTAATCCGGACGGCTGTGCCCCCTTGCGCCGCAGAGGCACAGCCGTTGCAAGGCGGAGGATATACNNGAAAAATGGCCAAAAATCATCCGGGCCGATTTCCCTTATGCCGCCGGATTAGCGCGGGTTTCTTATCCCGAACTGGCGTAAAACTTAGTTGCTGCTCCCTTATTACCTCAGATATTATCCCATATCAAACTTAAGCTACTCAAGATAAAAATACGGATTAGGGCCTAATAGCCTTTTAGGTCAGGAGTTTTTAAAATCAACCTAAAAAGCCATTAAGCCCTAATCCGTAATCTGTAATCCGTAATCTAAAAAGATCCGTAATCTAAAAAAAGAAACTATTTAAACGGCAAATACCAGTTGTTTTCATTCATAAAGAACGTTGCGGCATCGCTGCGGCGCGAAGCCAACTTCTTGCCTAACCATAGCGAACCGAAATTGGAACCGTAAAGACCAGCGTGGTTCTTGTGGCGGGCAAGGCGCATCAGGTCGAAGTAGCGGGTACCCTCGAAAGCAAACTCAAGGGCATACTCGTCGCAAATCAAGTCTTCTACGGCGTTGATGGTATCCTGCTTGGTGGCACCTACGGTTACCCCAAACTTACGGCCTATCTCGAGCAGCTTAGAACCCACAACACTGTTCATCGTATAAGGCGACAAGCCCGGGTAATAGCTGTTGCTGGTGCGGTCGCAGGTGATGCCGGCCCCATGGGCATGGATGCCAAGCGCCTCGTTTCCTAAGAACAGGACCGAGTTGGCCGGAGAAAGCAGCGGATAAGTGGTTTGCAGCGCTGTCTTGGTCTCGTCGGTAATATAATAAGCATACGTAATCAGGTTCTGACTGATGCCGTCCTTTAAGATGGCAAACGCCGCATCGGGATAGCCTGCACGGTTGAAAGCCTCGGCCAAATGGAGCCATACGGTGGTGGTACGGTAAAGGATGATGTTTCCGCTGACATACTTCGATACCCATACCTTCGCCGAGTCTTCGCCCGTTCCGGCCGTAGCAATGGACGCATAACGCATGTCGCCCAGCTTGGTGCTCTTTACCTTCCTATAACCCTGCAAGGCGTCGGTCGAAGAGAAATAATAGTAATCGGCAGAGTCGGACAGTTGCTGGTATTCATCGGACGGCTGAACCTGCACTACGTCCAGCTTGGGGCAGTTGGTAGAGGTGCGCGCAGAATAGTAGTCGTAGCCAAAGGCTTCGAGGATGCCGGTCGTAGCACCGCGCAGCCGGTTAACGGCCATCGGGATGTACGAGACAATGTCCTGCGTGGAGTTGACATCGAATATCGATGACCATTCTCCTCCTATCAATGATACCATAAAGTCGGAAGGCGCACTCCGATATTTGCGTCCGGGCACTTCAGCCATGTATGAACTGCTTACATAGCCATCCTTAGCCGCGTGGGTAAGGTAAGTGATGTAATGATTGATGGCCTCACTATAGTTCTGCACCTCAAGGTAGAGGTCGCCCAGTATGACGTCGACTGGTATGAAGCACAACTGTGTGTAGATGACCTTACCCTGCCCCCAGTTGGTGTAGCCCACGGTCCCATAGCCGTAGTTAGGGACGCTCATTCCCGAATACTTCTTCAAGTCGGGCGCCAGCTCGCGCACGATACCCTGCAGGTCGAGCTCGGGGAAGGTGTTGTTGTCTATCTGACTGATTTTCGTCAAGGGCTCGGTAAAGAACGGCACCTTGCCATACGTGCGCGCCAGCTGCAGATAGGCCCATGCCCGGAATGCCTTTACAGCGGCATACTCGCGGATGGTTACGTTCTCGCTGCCGGTGCGGAGCGTGGTGTCGCGGTGGGCGATATAGTAATTACAATTGTTGATTACGCGGTAATAGAGGTATGCACTGTCGTACTTGTTGGTCGTAGTAGCCGTAAAGTCGGCCAGCGCACGCAGGTTCTTATCGGTATAGTCGGTGGTTTTCACCAGTTCGCCGCGCATTTCGCCTTGGAACACGTACTGGTCGGCCAACTGCTGCATAGCCTCCATAATACCGAACGCATAGAAGATAGAGTCGGTTTTCTGGTTCAGGTCCGGCTCAAACAGCTGGCGCGAACTTTCTGTTTCGAGCATGTCTCCGCAGCTGGCCACAGAGCCGAGGCCCAAGACCGCTGCTATTGCTATAATTATCTTTTTCATATTTGCTACAAATTAATCTTAACACCAAATGTGAATGAACGTCCTTGAGCCAAATTGCCGCAGTCGATACCTTGATAGTATACGCTGTTGCCGATGCTGAACTCGGGGTCGCTGCCCAAATAGCGGGTAAGGGTGAAGAGGTTCTGTGCCTCGGCCCAGACCGTCAGCCCCTGCAACCATGTCCACGAACCGGGCACAGGTACGCGGTAGGCCAGGTTGAGTGTCTTCAGGCGGAGATAGCTTCCGTCTTCAATCCAGCGGTCGCTGAAGCGGTTGTTGCCCAGCGGGTCGCCGTAAGCAAGGCGCGGCAGGTCGGTAAGCTGTCCCTCGTAACGCCAATGGTTAGCCTCTGCCACCTGCTGGTTGTAGAATGTGCTTCCCGAGTTGAGGATAGAACGCTGGTAGTTGTACACATCATTGCCTAAACTGTAATTGAAGCCAAGGCTCAGCGTCAGGTCTTTCCAGTTAACCTTGGCAAAGATGTTGCCGTAGATGTCGGGATTGGGGTCGCCGATAATGGTTTTGTCGTTCCCGTCGATGATGCCATCGCCGTTTCTGTCCACGAAACGCACATCGCCGGCCTTGAACGCAGCCTTTATCCCTGCCTGGTTTTCCATATAAAGATAGTCGTGCTTGCCGTCCGCATCGGTATAAGCCGTGGAGGCTTCCTGGTCGGTAGCGAAAATGCCGGCAGTTTGATAGCCATAGAATACAGCCACCGGCTGGCCCACTGCCGTTAGGATATTTTCATCGCCATAAACGGAAGTTGTATAGTTGCCGTCGGGCAGTGCCGTCACCTCGTTCTTGTAATGACCTACCGAAACACCGGCCTCTACACGCCAGTCTTTGGTTACAACAGGCTTTACGCTCACCGTCGTTTCGAAACCGCTATTCTTCAGCTCGCCGCCGTTGCTCCAGTACTTATTGATACCGCCGATGGGGGTCGTAAAGCTTTTCAACGTGAGCAGGTTGCTGGTGTTATGGACAAAGTAGTCGAAAGCTACGCCAATACGGTTGTCAAGGAAATTAGCTTGCAACCCGACATTCCACTTCTTCGTGGTTTCCCACTGAATCTTGTCGTTACCGATATTGCTCAGCTGGATACCCGTGGCACGGCCGTTAAACTTTACCGTCGTGTGGCTGGTGCGGGCGGCATAGTTGCTGATATCGTCGTTGCCGCTGATGTCGAAGCCGGCATTTAAGCGCAGGTAATTGATACCGATATTCTTCGGGAACCACTTTTCGTTCGTGGCCACCCAGCCGAGCTGTACGCTGGGGAAGAGAGCCCACTGCGTGCCGAAGAGTTTCAGCCCGTCGGCATTCTCGCCGAAACGGCTGTTGGCTTCGGCCATCAATGAAAGGGTGGCGAAGTAGCGGTTCATGTAGTTGTAATCCACATTGCCATACCACTGCAGCACCTTCCATACATCATTGGCACCAAGAATGCGCTGGTATCCGGATGATGACGACAGCGCCGGGTTCTTATCGTTCGTAATAGAGTTGTACTCCGTAGACAGGTTGTTGTTATCATACGAGAAGTGGTTGTAGCGTGCCCCTACGAATGCGCCCAGCGTGTGGGCACCGTACTGGTGGTTGAAGTCGAGATGAACGTTACCCACCAAGTTGTTCTCCTTCGAGAACATGGACATCGTCATGCTGGTGACGGTGCCTAAGCCGGATACGTCGAAATCAGGAATACCGTAGTAGGGGCGGTAGTAGCGCTGCGAATTGCGGTTCAAGGTGTAGCTGACGGCTGCTGTCAGCGAGAAATCCTCGTTCAGCTTCATGGTAGGTTCGAGCTTCACGTTGAAATAAGTATTCTCGGCCTTGTTCTTATTGTCGCCGCTGCCATTGCTCAGGATGGAAACCGGATTGGCCAAGGAATACTGGTTGTTCTCCTCCAACTGCTGGTAGATATCGTCATAAGAGCTGATGAGGTCGGAAAAACCACCGATGACCCTGTTATATTGATAAGGGCTTACAATGGGTGCCTTTATCAGTGCCAAGGCCGTGGGCGAAGTAACGGTACTTGCCGTGAAGTCGGAGGGGAAGCCGTCATCGTACACTTGATTGTTGGTGCGCGAAATGGAAATATCAAACTTGGTCGAGAGGTTCCAGAACACCTTGATGTCGGTATTGAAACGCACGTTCATGCGGTCGAAAGTGGCTTCTTCTACAACGCCGTCGGCCGTCATATACCCCAACGAGAGGTTGTACATACCGATGTCGTCGCCGCCCTGCACGTTGATGCCGTAATTCTGCGTCATGGCATTGCGGTAGACGTAATCGCTCCAGTCGGTATCGTTATGGTAGGTATTGTAATAATAACCGTTGGGGTCGTCGTTGAGGAAGCGGAACATTATCTCTTTCTGAGTGATATTGCTTACCGTACCGAGAATCTCGGTAGCATAGTTGCGGTACTGCGTAGCATCCATCATTGAAGGCAGTTTCGGTATCATGCTTACGCCGACAGAGAGGTTGGCATCGATACGGGTGGCCATGCTATGGCCGCGCTTGGTCTCGATGAGCACAACACCGTTGGCGCCGCGCGCACCGTACAGGGCGGTGGCATTCTTCAGCACCGTCACTTTCTCGATGTCGTCGGGCGAAAGGTTGGCCAGTATATTGCTGAACTGGCCGTCGTGCAGCGATGCACGGTTGCGCTGCATGTCCTGCTCGATGCCGTCGATGACAATCAGCGGCTGCGCATTGGCCGTAATGGAATTGAGGCCGCGGATGAACATGGATACCCCACCGTCTTCTACGGCCGAACGCTGTATCGAACGCATGTCGGCACCCAGCTTATTCTCGATCTCGCGCTCTATCGTCGCCCCACGGCTGGTGGCCGTGAAACTGTTCTGCGCCGTATAAGCCGTACCTGTACCGTACATCGGAAGGTACGCATCGCTCAACATCTTTATTACGATATTCTGCGTAGAGTCGCCCGCCGTTACAGCTACCTGCTGCGACATGTATTGAGGGGCGTGCACATAAAGCGACGTGGTGAAAACCGGCACTTTGATGATGAATGTACCATCCTCGTCGGTCATTGATGTGTAACGACGGTTGCCCAAAGCCTGCAACTGGATACCGGCAAGCGGTTTCTTCGTAGCTTGGTCGATAACCTTACCTTTCAGACTGACCGTCGGATAATTCTTCTCGACAATCTTCCGTACGGGTTGCTTGATTTGGGTTTCTGTCTCTTCTGCCAAATCTTCGGCAGTGTCATCCTGAGCGTAGGTTTGGCAACTTACACCCAACACAAGTGCGCAGAAAACGAATCTGAGATTCGGCATCTGCAGTCTGTTCTTTATTATGGTGCTCTTCATAATCATTTTTGTTTTTCTTCAAACTCCGCATATTCTACCGGCTTCATGATAATGGCTGCAATGCGAAGGTCGCGGGTGTATTTTGCCATCATCACCTTGTTGAACACAGAGAACGGCGTTGTTATTTTGATGTTCGGGTAATAGTCGGTAAAACCGGCATAAGCTACGGGGAAGGTAAACTGGCCCAAATAGACAGTATCCACCTTTTCCGTATTGTTCTCGAACGGAGTCGGTGTCTTCGGGTTATTGTCGCCGGCCTTACTGCTGAAACGGTGTTCTGCCAATTCGCCCTTGGCATTGCAATAGCTCAGCGTGAAGTTCACCTGATTGGGCTTGATTACCGTAGCGGTATCATCAAGATCGACATTCTGAGGCACGAACACGCAATAGAACCTATAGGTTGTGGACAATACATTGGGCAGATAGAGGTCTAACTCGGGCTTGGCATAGTTGGTGGTGGGAGCTACCCACAGATATCTCAACGAACCGTTTTCAAAAGTACCCTTAGTGGGATCGGGCTTGGAAACACTTACCACGCTCGAGTTTCCTGTGAGCACACGGGCCTGCCTGTTATAGAAGGGCGTGATGTCCAACTCCGGGTTGTAGGTTTCCCAAGGATACATGGCCAGGCTGTCGACAACATGCACCACACCGTTGCTCATCGTATCGACAGACACCGCACGGGCCAATATACCGGCCGGGTTGGAAAGCTTAAGGCGGGTCGTGGCGCGCAAGGTATCCGTCGATGCCAGCGATGCATTCGTCAGCCACTTATTATAGGCGTCATTGTTGCTGAAGGACAGGGTGCCCGCCATGATGAGACTCGTAATCGAGTCTTTCATATAAGCCGCATCGACAGTGTGGGTCTTGGTAGGGATGGTGGTGCTTCCCGAACCGGTCTGCGACGAGAGATCCTGAACAACAGTATTCTCAATATAGTTGAAACACTTGCCGATACGGGCGTAAGCCTCCCTCCATGCCTTATTGTCCGGTATGATAAAGGTATAAGAACTGTCTTCCCTGTCAATATAAGACCCTAACCTGGGCAGCAACGTGTTCTCGGTCACCATGACGGAGTCGATATATGTCTGCAAGCCGCCGACCATCGGGCCGGGCACGCTGTTCGACTCGTCGAGGTACGTATATTCGTATTTCTTGAAATAGCTGTTGAGCAAAGATGCCGTATCGTTCATCGAAAGATACTGATAGATATTCGGGTAGTACTTGGCTGCACCGCTGAGCGTGTGCAACACGCCGTTGATGCTCGGCAGGTTGGGCTGAACCACGGTATGGCCTGCGTAGGTATATGTCCCCTTGCCCCCGAAATCATACGATTTCTTATTCAGCGTGCGGACGCGCTTGTCGAAAACGCCCGATGCTACATGGTTGTACTCGGCAATATGATTCTTCACGAATTGGTAAAGAATCTCGGCCGAATCGTTCTGCAGCAAAGCATCGGCATCGTAGGTCCCGTCGAGAGGTGCCCATACGGTATAAAAATGCGATGTATTCAAATCATCATCAAAACCGGCCTTGCGGATCAGCTTGGCAAAACCTGTCAGTTGCGGATTCTCCGTGATGTTCTGCCACAACGTAACGGAAGCAGACGGTGTTGCATCAACCTTCGTCTCGTTATAATCGCTGAAGTCGGAGCATGATGCGGCTGCCATCATGCTGGCTGCCGCAATGCTTATTGCTATATATTTTAATCGTCTCATAATCGAAGCTATTTCTCTGTTAATACCAATCTTCAGAATACTGGTCGTTGTCGACGACGTCTACCGGAACAAGTTCGATAAAGTCGAGCTGCCACTTCAAGTCGGTTTCGTCGTTGATGACGCTCTTGATGCGGAACCAATAGTTCTCACTCTGTTTGAAATTCTGGCGGCAGAGGATACGGCGCAGAGTAACCACCCCGTCGCCGCGGCAGTTTTTGCTCTGGTCGTCCCAACCGTTACCGGGATGCCCCACGAAACTGAACGGGCCGCGCATATAGCCGCGGTTGCGCATGGCCTTATCCGTTGCAATACCGCTGTCGTCTTCGTCATAGAAAGGAGTCCAGCCGATACGCGGGTCGGTTTCCTGGATACGCACGTCGAGCGGAATGTCGAGAGCCGTCATGCTCTGCACATTGCTGGAGGTTCCGAGATAGAACTGCATCATGCCGCCATGGCCCATCGGAGAATAGAACAGGCGGAACTCGTATTGGCCCGACGGCACCGGTGGGATGCGGATGGCCAAATCGTATTGGCCCCAACCTTGGAAAGCATCTGCTTGGTAAGCACGGTAATCGCCCTTGACATTGTAGCGGAGCGTTGATTGCTGGGTATAACATACCACATTGTCGAAATAAGTCAGCGGGAATGCTATACGGGCACCACTGCCGCCGCCGTTAAGTGCAGAAACCTCGCTCATCGACATATAACGGAATCCGTTATTGATGAACTCGGGCAAGAAGGTTGTCGACTCAAAGCGCATCCGCTCATAGAGCACCCCGTTGGGCACTTGTTCATTGTATATCAACATGCCCTTTATCGGATGGATGTAACCGTTATAAGCTATGATGTCCTTGCGCTCGATAATAATACCCGGATTAACCAACGTATGGTTGGTACCCATCGTGCCAACCTCGTTGGTAAGGGTATTGAAAGTGCGGTATCTGTTAATGTACAGCGTCTTCCCGGGCTGCGGCTCCCATATCTTAAGCAGCGTATGGGGCAGCATGGTCTCATAATAGTCGTAAGGTTCGCCGCCGTTGGCATAGTTCCACTTGCTGGTTCCTACAGGCACGCCGGTTTTGTTTTCGAAAACCAACTGGTCTTGTGCCATGGCCGCGTAGAGGATATGGTAAGCAACGAACATATTCAGCGCATTGAAGCGGTTGGTATAATCGGTACCGGTGCTCACGGCATTCCCCGTCTCGCGCACATAGTCGTACCAACCGGATGCGCCACCATAAACGTTGTTGGCATAAGCGATGAGGTCGTCGATGTTATTGATGCCGTTGGCACGGAACACCTCATCGGTCTCGGCCAGGATGGTATAGCCTATCTTGCACTCCGTCGGATAGTACAACACGCTACCATTTGTATCCTTGCAGTCGCCGTTCAAGTCTTTTTCAAGTGTATAGGTCACGCCGCGGTTGCTCTTGGTAACCGAGTCGTTAAGACCTGTCAGCCTCAAGGCTTCACTGAAGATGGTAAAGTCGGACTGGCGGGCCAGTTCGTCGGCCAACAGGCGTGTTGAGCGCGGCACAACCCTGTCGATGATATGGACGAGGCCATTCTCCACTTCATTGTCTTCCGACCGGATGGTGGACACTTCGTTCAGGATGGTATTTCCCTCCGCGTCGACCTTCGTTGAAATCGGGCGGCCGAGCATCGTGGTGATGGTAGAACCGGCACCACCCATGTTCACTATGCTGTACAAACCGTTCGTCAGATGGTAACGTGCGATATCGTTGCAGAGGCTGTCGCTCATGCCCTCCAACAACACGTGCTTATCGGCTGTCACGCTGCCTTCGGCGATGCCGTTGTGGGGTATCAGGGCCTCATCATCATAATACAGGCTGTCAACATACCGCTGCACGCCCTCATTGGTAGGGGCATAACAGGTATACTGGCCGTAAGAAGCCATCACACGGTCGAGGCCGACACGCGACAGGATATAATTGAACGACGACAGCGTTGAGTCTTTCTGCAGGAAAGATTCTATCGTCTCGTTCGTTGCTGTAAATCTGTTCGACTCGTCGGGCTCCGGGTTACATGCGGACATTCCCATGAAAATAACCCCCAAGGCTCCTGTTTTCGCCAAATTACTGGCTGAAAGCAATATATTCTTGTTCATTTTCATTCCTCTACTCTTTAATTGTTCTTTTCATACGACTTTCCATCACTGTAAACAGGGTTCTGCTGTAAGAATTCCTTGCACATCTCTATGTCGCGACGGGGAATCGGCATGTACAGATAAGGCTCGGTGCGCATCTTAGCCGCACGGGCAGAACCGCCGGAGCTATACTTCCTGACCACCAGATTCAGCATGTCCTGCGAGTTGAGCACAAAGTTCTTGCCTGCTTTGCTTTGTTCTGCCAGTATCGTGGTATAGTCGATGCCCTCCACCTTGCGGAAGTTGTAGCGCATCAGGTCGTACCAACGCTTTCCTTCGAAACAAAGCTCGCGCAGGCGCTCCTGCAACACCAGTGTCTCCATTTTTTCCTTGTCATTGTAAGTGTTCCATTTCAATGAATCGTTCAAACTGCCTTGATACAGCGAACGCGCATTGACGAACTGAACAAGGTTGAAAGCCTGGCGCAGGCGGATATCGTCCTTGTCTGCCGCTATCTGAGTGAGAGCTTCCGCTTTCATCAACAAGATATCGGAAAGGCGGTATATAATATAGTTCTGCTTATAGTTGCTATAGGCTCTTGCCGCGCGGACGTATCCGGAAGCAGGGGGCGAAGAAAGGTTGTAGTTCGTATGCGTATTGGCCACCATCTTACGTATATCAAAAGTCTCGTCCGACTTATTAGCAAGGAAGATGTTGTTCCAGAAACGATAGTCTTTATTCGTGGCAAAGGCATTCGAAGCACCTACCGTGCCGAATATCGACGAGGCCTTGACGTATCCGATGTTGGAATTGTTGTCCTTGAACTTATAGAACATCTGGCAAACCCCGGTGTTCGAACCGGCTGATGTGCCGTCGAACTGTAATTCGAAAATACTTTCCTCAGCATTCTGGTCGATATACAGTTCCTTGAACGCGTCATAGCCGTCTTCCAAAGGATACTCCTTGGTCTCCAGCTCGTTCACGCCAGCCACATGTAATTGCTTCTTCGAATCAATCACCTTGTCACAATACGAAACGCAAGCGTTATAATCTTCTTCGCTGTGGGTAATTGAAGCACGCCACAGGTAGATGTCGGCCAAGATGGAGTTGATAGCGTCGCTGTTGATCCAGCCCACACGGCGCCAGCCGGAAAGCTGGGGCGAGAGCGAATTCTTGGAAGCCTCTTCCAAATCGGAAATACATTTTTCAAGCAGGTCCGCCGGAGCCAACTGCGACATTGTCATATCCTGGCTGCTGTTCATATAGGCCGTCGTGGTGTAAGGCACATCACGGAACGTGCGCACCAGATAGAAATAGCAAAGCGAGCGCAATGCCAACATCTGCGAACGGTCGGTCTCATAATCACCCTGTGTATACGACGGGTCGACAGCAACGACCCCCCCGGCTTTCTCAAGCACGATGTTACAATAGTTGATGACCGAATAAATCGAGCTCCAATCAGAAAAATTGTTATCGGTCTGAACATTGACCTCCTCTATTTCCTCCAATGCCTGGCGGATTGAATAACTGGTGGCAATAGACGGCACGTACAGCAGCTCGTCTGAACGGAAATCGCCCCAGACTATCAGCCTGCTTATCGCATCCGTGCTGGCCAAAGCCCTGTAAGCGCCATTCACCATCAGCGAGACATCCGACTTCGACTTCCAAAAGTCTTCGTCTACGGTCTTGTCATCCGGCAACAGTACTGTGTCGACACAAGATGCCACTAACAAGCCGCTCAATATAATCGAAATATATTTTTTCATCCTATACATGTATTTTAGAATCCAACATTGATACTTGCGGTGAATTGCTGCGAGCGCGGTGTCTGCGAACCATCGTTGGCCACGCCGTATCCCTTCGGGGACACTTCGGGGTCGATACCGCTATACTTTGTCCAGCAATATAGGTTGTTCAGAGAGAAATACAACTGCAGGGTGCTCAATCCCCAGCTCTTTATCTGCTTCGCCGGGAAGCTATAAGACAGCTGCAGGTTCTGGAAACGGACAAACGACCCATCCTCTACATAGCGGTCTGAACCCTGCCAGTTGTAACCGGTGTTGTACAGGGCACGCGGCATCGGTGTCACGTCGCCGTCCTTACGCCAGCGGTAATTCACCGTAGCGCTCTGGTTGTACGTGTCGTACATCTTCTCCAGCTCCATACGGGCACTGTTCACCACCTTATTACCGAAACGGTACATGAAGCGGGCCTTGAGATTCCAGTTGCCGTACTTGAACGTAAGATTGAAACCGCCGTTCACCTTCGGCAGCGAGTTGCCCAAGTATACTATATCCAAGGCGTTGATTTGCCCGTCATGGTTGATGTCTTCATAGATGGCATCACCACCTTGGAAAGTATAAGTCTTCGAACCGTCCTCATAGTTGTACACCAACCGTTTGGGCTCACCCGTGCTTTCCATCAGCACCTTCCCGTCAGCACCTACAACGACAGGGGCCGTCTTGCCGCTCGCAAGGAATTCGTTAATCCATGTTTCGTATTGAGCAGTGGTGAAACCATTCTCCTTGCGGTAGTTTTGCAAATAGTCGTACGAATATTGATACACGCCCTTATAGCGCAATCCGTAGATCGAGCCGAGCGCATTGCCGAGCTGGACACGGTTCACATAAGTACCGCGCGAGGTGGCGCTCCAGTCTGTGTTAATGGCATCGAGCACCCGTGTGTCCATTTCTTTCAGCTCATTGGCATTCTGTGCCACATTGAAACTGGCATCAACCGAAAACTTTCCAGCCTTGATAAACCGCTTGGCTGTGAAGTTCATTTCCCAACCGTCATTGGTCATCGTCCCTACGTTGGCATAGGCCAACTTTGTGAAACCTGTCATCGACGGGATGGATACCGCCTCCATCATCAAATCCTTCGTGTTCTTGTGATAATAATCAAAGTCTACCTCAATCATGTCATTCAACAGCCCGAGGTTAAAGCCCAAGTTATACGAAGCGGTTTTCTCCCAGCGCAGGTCGTCCAGTTTTAAACCGTCGAGAGCTGCGGTCGGCAGTGTTGAATTAGAGTTGCCATAGGATCCGGCCGACGTATTGTACGTGTTATAGAACAGGTAGTCCTTGCTTGGCGCGCGGCCCACCACGCCCCAGCTGGCACGGAGAGCAAGCATGGAAACGACACTTTGCAGCGGTTTCATGAAGCCCTCGTCGATGATGTTATAACGGCCGGATACGCCGGGGAAGTAGGCCCATTTATTCTTCGGCCCGAACTTCGAATTGCCGTCGGCACGGAGAGAGAACCCTAAGATATAGCGTCCCTTGTAAGCAGCATGGCCATTATAAATAAAATTTTGCGAGTTAGAACGGCTGTTGCTGCTGAGCATATCCTGCAAATCGGCATCAACGGTCGGCGAGGTGATGCCTGTGGGCAACTCGTTCATCGAGATATACTGCGAGTTGCTTTTCTCGGTACTCATCTCATAGCGCAACAACATGGAAGCCGAGAAGTCCTTATTCTTGAAATAAGGGATATAGTTCAGTTCCGTACGTGCCCCGATTTTGAAGCGGTTGGTTTCCCGGTTCGTACTCAAGTTATAGTTTTTCCCCGACCAGTCGTTTGTGTTCAGCGATGCCGGATTATACGACGGATTGCTGTATGCGTAAATATCGAAGTCTACACGCCCGTTGAACGTCAGGCGGTGCTGGTCTTCGCCAACGCCGAGCAATTCGTACTTGATGTTAAAATCGGGCGTAATACGGTAGGTTTCCTCCGCCCTCCATGCCTCATTGGCAATTGCCACCGGATTGCCGAGGTCGCGTATGGCCTTCAGTGCCGAAGAGGTGTAGTTGCCGCTGGTCGCATTGCCCAACGGATTCATTACATAATATTCGTTGGTATCCGTCCCGTCTGCGTTCTGGCGATATACCGACATATTGGGAGCCATCTGCAAAGCGCGACTAAGGATTTTGTCATCGTAGTTGCGCTGATTGTCGGTGTAGGTCAAAGCAAAATTCGTAGAGAAACGTATGCGGTCGCTCACGTTGTAGTCGAGCACCAGACGGGTGGTGAAGCGGTCGAGTGTCTGCTTGATAACAGTACCGGTCTGATGGGCATACCCGGCACTGATGCGGAACTGGGCTTTCTGCCCGCCACCGGACAGGTTCACGTTATAATCGTGCATCTGCCCAAACTGCGTCACCTCTTTCACCCAGTCGGTATTGTTGTTCCAGTTTTCGTATTCGCTCCAGCTCTTGTTGTAGTTCAGCTCGTTGATATTGGTTGTAGAAGTCGAAAGCTGCGCCGGATTATAAAATGCCTCTTTCATCAGCATGGTATAGTCGTCACCGGTCAGCAGGTTATAACCGTCGGGCATCCATGTGCCCGTAAACTTATACGAGAAGTTGACGCGGGTTTTGCCTCGCGCACCGCGCTTGGTGGTTATCAAGAGTACACCGTTGGCGCCGTTAGAACCCCAGACAGCCGTTGCAGCCGCATCCTTGAGCACGGTGATGCTGGCGATATCCTCCACGTTCACCGACAGCAACGATGCATATTGTTCCTCGTTGGCGTTGGTAAAGTCGAAGTTCTCGTCCGGGTTATCGAATATCTTGTCATCCACGACAATCAGCGGATTGGCATTTCCGTTGATGGTGGTAACACCGCGCAGGCGCATGGTCGTACCCGAACCGAGGTTACCCGAATTGGCCACGATGTCCAGACCGGCAATTTCGCCCTGCAGCGCTTCGTCGGCAGAGGTAAACGACAATCCTTCCACCGACTCCATGTTCATGGTTTGCTGCGTTACGGATATCTCGCGCTTGGGTATCATCAACCCGCCCGACGTCTGCCGTTTCGAACGCACCACCACTTCCTTTACCGTGGTATTCTCCGGTTCAAGCTTTATTTTGAATGTCGTGTTGTCACCGATAGTGACTATTTTCGTCTTATCGCCGACATACGAGAACACCAGTTTATTCTTCGGGCTCTTCACCTGCATGGAGAAGTTGCCGTTGAAGTCGGTTTGCGTAGCCGAAACGATACGGTTGTTGGCATCGCGCTCAACAACGTTTGCCATCATTACCGGGCCGTCACTGTCCGTGACAGTACCCGATATACGTTTTGCCTGCGCCATCATCAGCTGGCTGACTGCACATAGCAATGCTGCAAACAGTATTTTCTTCATTGTCATAGTATATTTCCTTAGAGTTTGTTTTGTGATAATAATCTCCGGTAGGCCTTGGCTGTCTTAGCCAGCGTCTTTCCGTTCGCCCAGGTGCTGTCGTAACGCTTGTCGCCGGAAAGATAGAAAGCCTCGGTAATTTCGTGCACGGCACAGAAAGAGGACGTCGTGATCGATGAAGCCGCCACGCGCGACCTATCAAACCAATAGTCGCGGGTCATCTTATTGACCGCCGTGCTTGTATTGCCGGCATCAACCGTATGGACAACTCCGGCGGCATCCTCAATCCTGATTTTCCCGCTGCCTCCAGACACTTTCAACTCCATTGCCACTCCCAATTCATCTGAACATAGGCTCGGGTACACCTCTTCGCCGAACGTGGTGTTATCGGCATAGACCGAAGTGCTTTGGAAGTGATAACGCACGAAGTTGCGCAGAGCCGTAATCATCAGGAAGGCGCGGTTCTTGGCCGCCGTGGCCTCATCGCTGTCCTCGTCCTGATATTTCTCGAAGAGAGCCTGTATCTCGCTCCAACGGGGCAGCCCTTGGGCATACGCTTTTTCCATTGCGCTGTTGTTCGGCGCGTAAAGAGTATAGTTGAACGTGTTGAACATCTTCACGTTATAGTCGAGACATGCATCGGTTATGACATCCTTTCCGCTACCGTAATTGGCTGTAAAGATGGTATAGCGGTCCTGCTCCGTCGTCCCGAAGGCATTCACCTCGTCGGAGATTCCTGCCCACTTCAGCAAGTCGCCGGCATCGAAGCCCGAGCATGCTTCTACAAATTCGGAGAAGCGGCTGTCGTCGTTCAATGTTTTGTAAACACTGTTGCGCGGTGCCTCGATGACACGGTTCAAGCGGAAAGCCTTACCGTTCTTTTCATTGTACACAGCGAGTATTTCCGGTTTTCCCTGCCCGTTGTCTATCTGTGCGCCGCTCATGGCATGAGCCCCCACGCCGGCACCGTCGATACGTATTTCGCCTCCGTGCTTGGTCTTGTAGAAATTGTTCGTGCCGAACACCTCGCCCGTTCCCAGCACCACGGTATGGTAGTTCAGTATATCGATGAGTTGCGACTTCACGGAAGCAATGTTGGCCTCGCCTATGCGGCTGCCTATTTTGTTGGTGGCCGGTTCATAGTAGTAGCGGTCGCAGCGCAATGTAGGCGTCTTGCCCGCATCATAGTAAAAATGCAGCGCTTCGGCCCGGTCGTGCCCGAGCGTGGTTGGGTCTACATACATATATTTCGAGAAAGCCGAGTCTTCGGGGATGAAGAAAGCATAGTTGGCACCCATGGCCAGCAGGTAGAACTTAAAGTCGACGCCCAGATAGGTTCTGTCTTGCACGGCCCAGTTCATCACCTGCATGTCCTTATACGATGATGAGGGAGCAAGCACCGCCTGATACTCATCGGGAGCAATCATCTCGTTGAGCACATAAACCACGCCGTTGTTGGCAATCTTGATGTCGTACTTGCCGTCGGCCTTTTTCTTCAACAGGTCGATTTTCATACCCATATTTTCCGTAGCGTCGTTGGTAATGGTGCTGAATTTGCTGGGCACGGTAGCCGAGAACGACGCCTTCTGCAAGTTGGCGATAAAGGTTTTGAGCACCTGGGGATTTCTCACGAAGAGCGAGTCGAGGTTATACTTCAGGTTATCTTCCGTATTGGGCAGATAACCGTAAATATCCATCAGATAAGCTCCGTTGCCCCCGGGCAGGAAGTAGTTTTTCATGGCCTTATCATCGGGAACGAAGAATGCGCCGATGTCCGTAATCGTACGGTCGACGGCGGTAGAGTTCGACACCTTCGGGTAGTAACCGTTCCATCCCGGATCGTACGAAAGAATATACTTTGAAGAGAGCATTACATTGCTTGGGTCGATGCCCAACCCTCCGTTGTCGCTTGTAAGCGTACTGTTGGAAGAACGCGTGCTGAAGTAGCGTATCTGGAAGATGGAGTCCTTCACCGGCTTATTGTTGGCCAGCGCCCAGCTGTTGTAGTTGTTGGTAGTCACTGCGTCGTAATAAGGGGCGCAGAAATAATCGAGTACACGGCTGAAAAGACTGGTTTCGCTGTCCTTGCGGAGCACCTGTGCCATATTTCCGGGAGGCAACAGCACATCTTTCACCTGATGGATGTAACCGTTCTGGCAGGTCTTACCGTCCTGATAGGGGCTTTTTGTAACCACCTGATTGTTGAAAATATAGGCGGCACCCTCCGTATACGGCGTACCGGTAATGATTTCGAAGTCGCTGCCCTCCCCCACGGTCGTAATGCTGTTGTTTATCAGATATTCCTTTGTCAGGTGCACCATCATCGGGCGCGTGGCGTCGCTCACATAGTCGAAGCCGTTAGTATGCGCAGCCCAGTACTTGTTGTTGGCAGGCATGCCTGCCGGCCCGTATACATGCGTAATGGTGTCGATGACGTTCAAGGCGGTATTGTGCTTCACAGCCATTCCTTTAACCACCTCGGCCGTACCGCTGCTCGTATTGGGCAGCATGCTGATTAGCAGCGCATTGTCGAGCATTGAAGAATACAACAGCACCTTTTTCTGGGCATCCGAGAGCTGCTCGTAGCTCGTTACGCCCCATTCGTTGCTTTCGAAGAAACGGGCAAACGCCTCGTCATTGGCGGCGAAGACGGTCTTGCTACCTGTCCGTGCAAGCGTCTCGGCATAATCGAGATCGTCTACAAGGCGCAAATAGGTATTAAAAGAACCTGTCAACGCATTTTGATTGGGATTCTTCAACTCCTCATAAATGCTACTGCCCAGCCATTCCGGCTTTGAGTAAGCATCCACTTCCTCGTTCTTGTCAACACAGGAAGTCATCAATCCCGTAAGCACGAGAGAGACACAGAAAATGAGTCTTTTCATAAATTATTTATTAGCTAATTATTTGTTTTATTCCGTTCATTGGAGTTATGTAGTTCTAAGGTGCAAAATAAAGAAAAAAAAACGAAATAGCCAAAAAAAGAATCTTCGATTATTGGCAAACAACTATGTTTTTTGACACCAACCGTTAAATAATGAAAACCAAAAAGGCCAGTACCCGCTAAAGATACTGGCCATAGTTATTCCTATCGGATACTGTATTATTTTACAACATACTTCTTGCCGTTGAAGATATAGATGCCGCGCGGCAGGTTCTTCAAGCCTTCGAGCGTATCGGCCACCTTCATACCCGTCATAGAGTAAACACCGTTCTTAACGGCTTTCTGGATGATTTCACCGCCGATGGTCACTTGGCTCACGCCTGTAGTGATACTGCTCAGCTTAGCAGCCAGCTCGTTGATATAGTGCTTGGTAGTAGCAATGGTCTTATATTCGCTTCCTGCTACGGCAGCCTGTGCATCAGCCAGTCTTCTGCTCAAGCGCGACACTGCATTCTGCACAGCCTTGTCGGCCGACTCCTTGTTGGCATCAACCAAAGCCTGTGCCGCAGCGATGTCGGCATTGGCAGCAGCTTTCAAGTCGACAAGATAAATGGCAGGATCACCACCGTAATAGATATAGTTGTCGCCGAATCCGTAGGTATTGGCACCAGCCCTGTCTATCTGTCCGTATGAGCACATACCGAGTTCCATCACTTCGGGTTCGCTGTTGGTCTTAACGTAATAAACAGAGTACTTGCCGGGAATATATCCGTTGATCGTCTGAGTCTCACTTGAATTTGAAGAATAATATTCGAACATGCGGCTGTGTACGCGTATAGAGTCGGGGGCTCCGTCGGGGCCGAACAGCATTTTCACTTCCGACTTATTGTAAATCGTATCGATAGCAATACCTGTTTCCTCATCTGAAATCAGTGTTGCCATACCTAAATCGCATGCGATATTCGCATTGTGTGCCTGTGCACTTGCACGGTACTCGTAGATACCGGGAACGGTCAGGGTTATTTTCTGGATAAACTTGCTCTGGGGCGAAGCTGTGTAACCACGCCATACCTGTGCACGGGTTCCATTGTCAAAATTCTCATCAGTACCCTGCTTGAAGTTTTCTCTCGAAGTATTGTTAGCCGAGAGTGTCCAACCGTTGATATTGCTTGTAAAGAACGGGTTAACAATTTCAAGTTCAGCGGGAAGGCCATAGGAAGCATACGACATAGCGAAATCCAGTTTTACTGCCTTCAACACCTTATCGCGCTCTACGTAAGCAAGACTATCGGCAGAGGCAGCTTCGCCCTCTTTCTCTGCATAGGTAGCTATCAGCGCGTTGGCTGCATCGATTTCGGCTTTCAGTGCAGCACGCTTCTGCGCATCTGCTCCTGCATATCTAACATCGTCGTGCAATGCTTGAGCCGCTGCCACGTCGGCAACAAGCGTCGAATAAGGAGCATTCAAGGCATAGATCTTCTGGATTGCCGTACGCATATAAGCCATATAGGTGTTCAGCTCTGTGGCATAATTCACGTCGGCAGCATCGTCTACATTCACTTCCACGCCTTCAGCGTTGATTTTTGCCAACGAAGCATCATAACGGCCCTGTGCAAGGGCGATAGAATCGTTCAGCACTGCCCGGCCCCACTTATATTCGGGCTTAGCATATACCACCTTGGCCGAATCGAGCATTACCTTCAGTGCGTTCTGTGCCGTAGCAATTTTGTCTACAAGATTCTTGTGGTCTTCAGCACCTGCAGTGGTGCTCAGGTTGCGGAGCACAGGATTGGCTATATAAAAGCTTCCGCCGAGCTTCTTGCCCACATATTCTTCCGGCAGCTTGAAAGCTGCTCCGAAAGTAACGTCTTCGCCTTCTTTCACTTCCTTGAAGATGGTATATGTCTCATAGTTGCGCTCTTCCATCACGCCAAGATCCAGCGTATCTCCGTTAAGGAAGATGCATCCACCCGCGAGGTTCGACTCGTAGTTAGGAATACTGCGCACAGCCGAAGCAGTACCCGACATCAGATAGGCTTTCACGTCGAGCGAGAACATATACTTGCCCGGCGACAGCTTCTTGGTAACAGTAGCCGTAGCATTCACGAGATCGTAAGAACCCTGAATCATCGAGTAGATTTCATTATCAATATCCGAAGCAGTGCTGTTCATGTGGAACCAGCGGCCACCCGTGAGCACCCAGTCACGAATACTGGTGGCTTTCTGCTGTTTGCCTGAACCTACCCAGTGGCTGATGAACGGCATCATATCGGCCGAGTTGGCATCAAGGAACGCTTTCAATGCCTCCTGATAACTGTCCATAAGGGTAGCCATCGTCGTTGCATCGTCGGGGTTCACATCAGCCGCATTGGCAATCACCGCCTTCAGATATTCCACTACGCCAAGGAAATCTTCGCGGCCTTTAGTGAAGTTAGAAGCATGCTCACCGGTGAGCAGCATGTCGGCATATTTCAGCGTGCGCTCAGCGATACGCGTGTCGTAAACCGACTGGATTGCATGGATTTCGAAATCGGTTACCATTGTACCGGCAGCCATTCTGTCGAAATAGATAATCAGGAATTCGCCAGAAGCAATCTGCACCGTATCGTCGATGGTTTTCCATTCTGCCGTAATCGTATTTACGTCGGCCACCGTACGGGCTTTCCCGGCCTTTTCCAGCGAAGCGTCGGTATTCACGAACACATCGGCATAGTTGGCTCCACCCACTGTAACGGAGGTACTCACCGTCTCGGGGGCCTTAATCTTATAAGTCACCGAATAAACGCCCGGAGCAAGCGTTGCCGTGTATGCAAGCGCATTGCCGGCAGCAGCGTCTAAGCTTTGCAGCACGTTCTGGCCGTCGGGTCCGCCGCCTGCGACATAGTCCCAAGAGGCAGTGCTGACAGCATTGCCGTCGGCGCCGGTCCAGCCGTTAGTACCGTCGGTAAACGAACCGTTGGTAAGCAGGTTGTCGCCCGTTACCTTAAATTTTGCTGTCGGTGTGTAGATGTAGTCGCCTGTATTATAGGCATAAGAACCCAACACGCAGAATACAGCAAATAACTGTAGCAGTAATCGTTTCTTCATTTTACAATTTGTTTTAAGTTTAAAAAATTAATAGACAAATATCTCCTTAAATAGTTAGTTCGTGCAAAGATAATGATTAATCCCTTTGCCCCCAAGAGTTTGTAACCGCTATTTTTGATATTTAACCCTTGTTTTTTGAGACACCCCGTATCAATGCATCTTTACGTCCCGGCTTGCAGGGCAGGCTTTGAGCCCCCTGCAGCCGGGCCTCTGCTTTATTTCACGGCTATCTTCCTTACACTGCCCTTACCGCCGGAGAAGCTGCGCACGATATAGGTGCCTGCCTCTACGCCCAGCTGCCCGAGCGCAGCCGCCACCCGGCCGCCTGCGATGGTGAACGTGCCCACCTTGACGCCCGTAAGCGTATAAACCTCATATTCGGTTTCCGCACCGGCTGCAAGGGAACTTATCCCGGTAGAAACAATCACTTTCAGCACGCCTTCGTTGGCCAGCAGGGCGGAGGTGTCCCACTCAAGCCCTTCGGGCAGTCCGGGCAGTTCCAGCGAGGGTGTGCCCGAGAACGAGCTGCTTGCATTCCAAAGCGTAAAACTGTCGCCCGCAGCCGGCGTGTAACCGTCCAGCAATACCACTTTCAACGTGCCGTTGAAGATGAGCAGGCGTGGCATGAGCTGCGAGTTCTTGCTGCTGTTGATGAGGAAGTTAACCGTAGCACCCGCCTTTACATTAAGCAGGGCGTTGGTTTTGAGCGTTCCGGGAGTCTCGCTGTAGACGCTGCCGCGCGGCGTGAGCTGGGCACCGCTTTCTACCGCAATCGAGTTGACCAAGCCCTGCCCGGCCACATGCCCGCTGCCTTTTACCGTCAGCTGGTTACTGCCGTTGAGCAGCGTCGACAAAGAGGCGTCGGAGAAGATCAGCTGTCCGTTTTCTACGGTGAGGGGGGCGGTGATATTGCCCAGCGCCAGCAGGCGCATCGTGCCGCTGCCCGACTTGATTAACGGGGCGGAAGACTTGGCGCTGAATACGAAGCTGGCGTCGTTGGCACCGATGGTATATGTCCCGGTTCCGGCCAGCGTCCCCGCCCCGGCCACTGTACCTATGGCCATGTTCTTTCCGTTGTTGGTCACGGTAACACCGTCGTTCAGCCGCAGTGTTGCATTGGGCAGTCCATAGGTATTATTGAAGATGAACGAGGGGTCGTACGTGCCGCGCTTCTGCAGGGCCGGCACCACAGTGCCCGTAAAGGCGCTCCAGTCGCCTTCAAAGTAATTGCGCACGCCGGCAGCAGTAACAGTGAACGTGCCGCTGCCCGTCAGCGTACCTGTATATTGACAGCGTGGGTCGCAGAGGAGCGTACCGGTCTTAGCGGTTCCTACCACGAAGTTGGCCGCATTGGTGGTATAGCTGCCCTCCCCGTTCGGGTCGGAAAGCGTACCGCCTTCAAATTCGACCGTCTTCGGCAGCGAGGTATAGCCTCCGGTCTCGGCAGCAGCTACGGTTCCGGCCTTGATTATCAGCTTGCCGATGGTGTTGCCGTTGCCCATATTGAGCGTTCCGGCACCGCTCTTGCTCAGCTCTGCGGCCGTCTTGCTGAGAATACCTTTGCTCATCGTGAGCGATATGCCCGCCGACACTTCCAGGTTGGCACCACCCTCGCCCACATACAGTGTCTGCCCCGTAGTGGCAGAGGCCGTGATGCCGAGCGTGGCGCCATTGGCCACGGTGATGGTCTTGCTTACATCGCCCAGCGCGCCGAAGTCTTGCCCGATTTCGTTAGCCAGCGACGTGACCATCAACCGGCCGGCATTCACCTCCGTATTTCCGGTGCGGTTCACATTGAGGATGCTTACCGTACCCGTGCCGTTCTTCACCATGCCGCCCCCGCCGATGATGCTGTCGCCCTGAATCGTTATCGTCTTGCTGTTGTTTGCGAACATGATGCCGGCCGGGGCCACCTTCCCTACCACCGTAACGGTAGTTGCCACGGCAGCATCACTGAAGGTGACAGAATCGCCGGGAACGAAGACTGCCGGTTCAGCGGTAGCATCGTCCACGAAGTTGGCCGTCTCGTCCGTATTCCAGTTTCCGCTCTCATTGCCTGTCCATGTAACGTTGCCGGCATCGTAGCCTTGCACGTCGAGGTAGAGTTTACCGTCTTCGTAAACCAGCGCGGTTTTATGCGCCGAAAGACCTTCGATGACAATGTGCCCGATGTCGCCCTTGATTTCACCGGCTTCGCCGATAAGGTATTTCCCGTTGGCCAGCCTTGCATCGCCGCCGGCATGTGCACGGAAAACGAACACCGGCGCACTGTACGTCGGGCCGGCAGCCCAGTTTTTCTTTTCTATCTTCAATACATTCGCCTTGATGGTGTCGGCCGAGAGACCGTCGCCGTAAAGGTCGATGGCTACCCGCGAACCGAAGTTCAGTATGAGCGAATCGGCCGTAATGCTGCTCTTTACGTCGCGGCCGCCGGGATTTACGGTAGCGTTGTAATCGGCCTGTATGGTCTTAAAGCGGCCGCCGTCGGAAATCAGCGCCGAATGGCGGTTGAGCCACACGCGGCTGGCCTCCATCGTACCGTCGAAGCGGAGCGTCCCGGCCCATACGTCGGTGGCACCCGTATATTTCTGCGTAACGGCCGGCAGCACCAGCATGCCGTCGCCCTGCTTCACCAAGCGCATGCCGCCGGCAAAGGCTCCGCCCCGCAGCGTATGGGTATAGGCGGCCGTGGTGATTCTGTTATTGTCATCGTTTCCCTGCACCCATGTAGGCGCGTTGTCGTAATATATATAAGGTGCTGTGCCGTCGGCTACGGTCACGGTCATGTCGGCCATGGCGCAGGTGATAATCTGCTTGTCGCCGGCATCGGCACCAATGGTGCCGCCATCGGCCACCTCCGTACGCCCGGTCATCGTAAGCGGCGGCGGAGCCACGGTGATACCTTCCAGCTCGCCGAGGAAATAGCTGGTATGGGGCGGCTGGTTATAGCCGCACATCTGCCATACCATGGCCTGCCGGTACTGGTGGTCGTACCAGAGCGAATAATTGCGCCACCGCGTTGCAGTGGTAGTGGTGAAGATACGCACGTTATTGTCTTCGGTGCGCATCATCACTTCCTCGCGCCAGTCGCCGAAGATGTCGCCCTGATAGCAAGGAGTGGCTTTCGTGTCGTTATTGGTCAGCGAGCCGGCCAGTGTCTCAATGTTGCCCATGCCGTATTTATAGATGGCACCGGGACTGTTGCGCGTGGCCGTGCCGTTGAACGACTCCTCTTGCAGGTCGCCGTCCCAATAGATACGGAAATTCAGCGTGACACCCGAGCTTTTCAGGCCGTCGACATGCGAGGCCGTGACACAGCTGATAGGGGTATCGTGGCCCGAATAGCCCATGGCTCCCGGGAAGTCGTTGCAGAAGTTGCCGGCCATCGCGCGGCCGTCGTCGCCGGTCCCTGCCAAGCGATAGTAGATTTTGCTGGTGGTGGCGTCGCGGTAGTTGTTAGCCGGGCGGTCCTCGTTGCAGGCATAGATTTCCTGCCCGTGCGTATAGGGGTCGAAGTCGCCGCAATGCTGCGCGTCGCCATGCCCCAGCCCGGTGGTGGAGAGCCCCCGGCCGTTGTCGTCGATGACCATCGAGCCGAACACGATTTCATCACGGCCGTCCCAGTCGACATCGGCGATGCCGAAGTTATGATAGCCGTTGCCATACCACGGACTCTTCGAGTCGCTGCAGTTCCATCTCCAGCGGGTGGTCAGCGTGTGGGTAGACGGGTCTACGTCGAGCGCTATCATCTTATGGCGTGTATAGATGCCACGGGCCAAGAAGATGCTCGGCTTGCGGCCGTCGAGATAAGGGGCGCCGAAGAAATGCTTGGTTGAACGGTGCCCATAGCCGTCGCCCCACGCCGCCTCGAGGTTGGTCTCCCCTGCCTCAAGGCGCTTCAACGGATACTCCATCACCTGATAAGGCTGCCCTGTTTCCCCATCCATGTAAACAAGATACTCGGCACCGTCGTGGATAAACCATTGGCCGCTCTGTCCGCCTGCCGCGCGGTAATTCTTCGAAGCATCGCCGATGGTGTAGGCGCTGCCGTCGGCCTTGTGGATCACCGTACCGTCGGCGGCACGCATCACCGCCTCCGCCTTGCCGTCGCCATCCCAGTCGTAGGCCACGATATTGTTTTCGTTGTTCTGGAAGTCGCCCATATTGGGGCCGAGGTCGATCCACCACAGCTTCTTGCCATTGAGCTTGTATACCTCGATAATGGCATACTCGCCGTTGTATCCTCCCGGAAGATAACCGTTTGCTGCATCGCTCCCGTTGTCGAACTTCAGGAGGATTTCCACCTCGCCGTCGCCGTCCACGTCGGCGCAACAGGCATCGTTAGGGATATAAGTGCTGGCTAAGCTGCCGTGGTCCATCGGGATGTCAAGATACTTGTTGGCCCATGTATCCACGGCTGCGCAGAGCGGCTGTGGCACGCCCCGCACAACGGCCTGCACCTGATAGCGGCTGGCCGCGGTGCCGGCGGCATCTGTATAGTTAGAAACGCTCAGCGGCCCGGCGTTCACCTTCGTCCCATCGCGGTAGAGGTTGTACTTCACGTCGTAGTACTCGTCGGCCTGGATGCGCCAGCTGCAGTATACGCCGCTGTTTACCTTGACGGCCACCAATCCACGGCCGAGCACGTCGGTCGACCGCTGTGCCCATAGAGCCACGGAGGCCATACCCATAATAAGCAGGAGTATGAGTTTCTTTTTCATTGTTGTTTTGTCAGTTATTCAGTCTATATAAAAGTTAGCTTTTTAGCTATCACGCTGCAAAATTATATAAAATAACGCAAAGGAAATTAGGAATATAGTACAAAATATAGTAATTTTGTTCAAATCACAGCTGTCGGCTCAGCCTCTCTGCGGCTTCGGCGGATAAGGCGCCGGGCATCACGCAGCAAGGTTTTTACAGCCTAAAAGCGCACCATCCGGGGCAAAGGGTTTATCCCCCATTTTGATTTTCGGCCATTTTTCTGAGATTTTTGGCNNTAGTTGCCCGTTGTCCGCCATCGGCCATGTCAATAGTAGATAATCACCACCCCGCCAAAAAGATTTATTGCAATATTTCTCAGATTTATTGCAATATTTCTCAGATTTATAGCTATAAATCTTTTAGCCCCATTATTTCCGGCTGTAAGTTTGCTTCCTGTCAAGATCCGAAATAGAGGCTTGAGATGTAATAATATTTATTTTTATTTGGAATTACGAAAACTTTTCCCTACTTTTGTAACCATAAACCCATCTATTAGCTCTATGGCATATTGGGGAGTATTTAGACACACAGAGTTGCAGCATACACCTGCCTTTGACTGAATGTCTTTAATTATCCTTGACGTGCTAATGAGTTAAATGTAACTTCAGATGATTTATCATCATAAATTTAAATCTTATAAACATTTGCTTATGAAAAAAACTTTTCCTTTGCAACAATAACAAGGTTATACGCAATATTTTTGTTGTTGCCTATGTCATTTTTTGAGTTCTTCATTGTTTAAATGAAACTTCCCTAATATCGCTTAAATGTTTTACACATCCCCTACGCTTATAATATTGCAATTCGAATATATATAATTAACCACCAAAAATAAGAATACCAGTATGAAGTTTTCCTATCTTTTAATGTTTTTCTTCTTGATTTCCTGCAAAAGTTTCGCTCAAAAGACAACTTATGCTTATGACGAAGCTGGCAACCGCATAAAAAGGGAAATCGTAATCAGCAAGCAACAGGCATTTGCCAAGAAGGCAAGTGGCAAGACGTACTCAGACATGATTTCTGAGCACAAGGTGGAAATTACCCCAAGCCCTACTAAAGGCAAACTAAAAGTATCTGTTTTTAATGCGAATTCAGACTTTGATGTCCGAGTATATTCCTCTACAGGACAAGCCATTGGCATTCAACAATCTGCCCGGGATTATACAGAGATCGACTTAACCAACCACCCCAATGGTATGTATATACTTGTGATATCGCTTGGTCAAGAAGAAACCACATGGAAAATTATCAAAACCAATTAAAATTAACACTATGAAAAAAATTATTGCCTTAGCAATTATTCTATTTTTACAAGGAAGATTGCTTTACGCACAGTCCATTTCTAATGAAAGATTCGCAAACTGGTCAGAAGAACAATATCAAAAATACGAGGACTCAATTCGAGCTTCCTTGTATACTCCGGTTGTTATTTGCAAATTTGATACAACTGAGATAACTAAAAAAGAATCAGTAGTGATACCAAAACAGACACCTTTAACCGATAATCCTTATGTACCAACATACCAAAATATTGATGTTACTAAAAGTGTTGGACAAATAACCATAAAATCGGGGACGAGTGAAACCGGTGCAAGGACATACGACATTCCCATTGATATACCCCGTGGCATGAATGGACATCAGCCAAACCTCGCCCTATCATACAATAGTCAAATAGGAAACTCCATTATGGGTATTGGATGGTCGATTTCCGGCCTTTCACAGATATCACGCAGCAGAAACAGCATGTACTATGACAAGAAGGTACAGGGCATAACCATGGATAATAAAGATGCATTTGTGTTAGATGGCATACGACTGATCAATACAAATACTTATAGCGAGTATTTATTATTTGAATCAGAACAAGGCAATATAAAAGCAAAAGGGTATTGTGCTGGAAATGTCTTGAAATATTTCGAAGTATTTTACCCGGATGGTAGCAAAGGGATATACGGTTTTACTTCAAATGCCAAAAACCTTTTATACTATCCATTAACTTCGCTTGTGGATTTTAAAGGGAATACCATCACCTATTCTTATTCCAATGCAGACAACCACTATAGAATTACCAAGATATCTTATAACGGGGCGTCTATAGAGTTTAAATATATAACAAGCCGTCAAGACCCGCTCCTGGCTTATTCCGGAGGCTTAAAAGTTTACGAAAACACCTTGTTAAGTGAAATCTCCACAAAATCAGGTTCTTCACTCCTTAATGCATTTAAACTAAACTATACTGTCCGGAATTCGGTGTCACTATTAACAAGAGTCGATTATTATTCTTCCGGGAGTGCTTTTAATCCTATACGATTCTATTATGGAGAAGGAAACACGGCAAACTCATTCGAACAAGAATCCATACGGTTAAGCGAAGGGTATGATGCAGAAAATACCAACATGATTAAAACTGTTAAAGGCAGGTTTGATGTCTATAGCGGTTTTGATGGCATTGTATCTTTACCGAACCTAAATCCATATTGGAAACACTACCGCCATCATACCGTATTCAGACATTCACAAAACCGGTTTGACAATGGATATCAAGGAAATGAAAGAATATACATATATTGCGGTTTGAATAACGGAATGTCATATCCTGCGTCAGATTTACTGACAGAATCAGGATTCATAGATATACTATGTGCTGATTTAGAAGGGAAACAACAGGATGACATTATTAAAATAAACAATTCTGTTGTAGACGATAAAGATAAAGTAACATTTACTGTATATCGCTCAAATCGGTATATGGGTATGACTAAATTACTTACAAGATCATACAATTTCCCTACAGTATATGAAGATGCCGACGGCGGAAAAAGCATCCAACCTAAGTTTTATTATACAGGTGATTTTAATGGGGACGGCAAGATGGAAGTTCTTGCAATCTCTGTGCACCAACCTTTCGAAGATATAAACAAACCATCTAAATGTTATATTTTCGATTTAAAAAACAATGGAATCCTTTATCAAAATCATGTATTGCCGCTTTATATTGATTTCGTAGGGACACAGCAGGAAGATGCCCAGGCCGCAGCCAACAATAGCGACAAACTGCTTGCGATGGACTATGACGGCGACGGAAAAACGGATATTTGCCATGTCAATGCAACCGGTACACATATATACACATTTGATATAAATGGCACTGTAATGACAGCCAGAAAAGTCGCAACTTATTCCGGCATTACAAAAGCTAAGCTTGTAAATAGACAATTATTTGTTGGAGATTTTAACGGGGACGGCCTAATGGATTTGCTCGTCTCACCACCACATACATTTGCCAGCAATATCTCATGGACGGTTTATTATTCCAAGGGAAACGGAAGTTTCGACCCTTTGATGGCTTTGGGGCCTAATAATAGTAATCAAAACAATACTGGCTTTATTATTCAAGATTTGAATAATGACGGGAAAAGTGATGTCATTAAATATACCGGCAATGGATTTTACGCCTATATTACATCAAGAAACGTCTTCAGCGAGCAGACTGTATATACTACTTTTCCAAACGCTAATTCTATTCTCATACCAACAAACTCGAATAGCGACAATATCTTTACTCAATTAATCTGTTTAAAAGCCACAAATGTAGCCAAATATAGTTTCTCCCGAAACGATAATAAAGAGGCACTGGTAACAGGGGTAGCGAATAGTCTTGGAGTAATTGAGAAGAATTATTACCAATTATTAACCGATGGGGCTGTAAATCATAATACAGGAGAAGCTGTCTATACTGAAGGCTATGATGCAGTCTATCCGTACGTCAACATAAAAGAACCTCTGCCCGTACTTGCATCTACCGAGACTTTTCTGGATGATAAACTTATTGATTATGGGTGTTTCTCCTATGAGAACGCAGTCTTACATAAACAGGGACTTGGCTTCTGTGGTTTTAAGAAAATAAGCTTTACCGACAAAAGAGACAAACGGTACACCCGCAGTTTCAACCCTTATAACCATGCACTGCTAACAGCAGAAAACACTCCGACAAACGAAAATACATACTCGTATTCAACCCAAATCCTAAGCAATAAGATTGCAAAGATACGTCTGACAAAGAAAACAGAAAAGGATAAGCTGAAAAATATCACTGCAACCAGTTTGTACGAATACGACGGTTATGGCTATCCTACAGCAGAAACAACCACTTTCTCAGACAATACCACCATAAAGAGGGAGAATATCTACAGATCGTATACCGACCTTTCCACCGATTATCGGCTAGGGGTATTAAACCAACAAGAAACCACTACCACATACAACGGAACGGTTTACAAGGAAAAATTTTTCATCCCCATTTGGTCGCAAAAGCAGCCAATCATAAAAGTTTATTATAAGGACGGAAATGCGGTTAAGCAATTGACATACGCATACGATGGTTTCGGGAACGTCATTTCGGAGGACCGTATACAGTATTCGTCTCCAGCATTAAGAACTCAATACGCCTATGATTCAAATGGACGTGTGATTCAAGAAACGACCCCGATGGGATTGTCTACAAAATACACATACAACACATTGGGACGTTTATCCAGCAAGATTGACTTCCGTGGAGGAACGACTACATACGAGTATGATGAGTTTGGCAGGGAGTCTAAGGTAACATATCCCGACAATACCGTAAGAGAAACACATTATGCATGGTCTTCAGCAAATAACGGGAAGTATGCAATCACCATTTCCGGAACCACAATACCATTATCCACCTCAATATACGATGCTTTTAATCGCGAAGTAAGAACGCAGGTAACCCGGTTTAACTCAGAGAAAATAACAACAGACAAGATCTACGACCAATACGGAAATATAGAAAGAGTGTCTCAGCCGTTTTTCGGCAACAGCGCTTCATTATGGAATACGTACATGTACGATATTTACGACAGGCCGATTGCTTTTAATAAAAAGCATGGACGCACGGTCACACATAGTTATAGCGGTAATTCCACAACAATAACAGAAGACGACGTCTCCACTACAAAGACATACGATGTACTGGGAAATATGGTTTCTGCTACAGACCCCGCCGGCACTATCAGATACAAGTTCCATCCCGACGGCCAGCCAATATCAATCGTTGCTCCCGGCAACGTTACAACCTCTTTCGGATATGACAAATACCGCCGGCGAACAACACTTACAGATCCAAGTTGCGGTACGACATTATACGAGTATGATGCCGCAGGCAATGTGTCGAAAGAAACGAATGCCAATAATCAGACCATAATAAATGAATATGACTCATACAGCAGGTTGGCAAAGCGCTCTACGCCGGAGTTTACAACGTCGTATACCTATAATGCGAACAACGAGCTTACCCGCATTTCATCGAATAATGGAACATCCAAGGCGTTCACTTATGACGGTCTCGGCAGGATAAAATCATTTCGCGAGACTGCGGTTGATGGTAAATGGCTACAGAAGGACTACTCGTACTCCAATGGTAATATCAGTTCCATTCAATACAATTCAAGCTATTTCCTCTCCGTCATAGAAGATTACTATTACACGAATTCGTATCTGACAGAAGTTATACTTGATAAGCAGAAATCTATCTATAAACTATCCGAGGAGAATAGTCAAGGGCAGTCAACAAAGATTATAACCGGAAATATTACGAGAGAGTATTCTTTTGACAACCGTGGTCTCCCAACATGGTTTAATGCCGAGACAGCCCGATCAGTTATCCAAGACTTTTTATATGACTATGACGCCAAGAGCGGAAACCTTTTCGCATGGAGAAATAATAGACGGAATACAACAGAAAGTTTCAGCTATGACAATCTGAACAGGTTGATTGAAGATTCCAACAACTCTGTGGAATACGGCGCTAATGGAAACATTCTAAGCAGGAGTGACATCGGGACATACGAGTATGGGAACTCCTCAAAACCGTATGCGGTAACGGGTATCAATTTCTCAAAAAATGGCATGCCCACGGGTAACCAAGACATCACATATACGTCTTTTTCGCGGCCTAAGTATATCATGGAGAATGGCTATAAAGCGGAGTTTTCCTACAATGGGAACTACGATAGGGTAAAAATGGATATAACTCATAATGACAGTAGTATATTAACACGATATTACTTGGCTGGCTGCTATGAATTACAGGAATCTCCCTCTGCCGACATAATTGAGAGGCTTTATCTTGGTGGCGACTACTATAGTGCCTCCACGGTATATGTTATGGAAGCGTTTTACGGAGAGCCATATCACATCATGCGCGACCCATTAGGAAGCATCATGCACATCACGGATACTGAAGGTAACGTCGTACAGGAATTAAGCTATGATGCATGGGGCAGACTGCGCAACCCGGCCAACCATAAGGTATATGCCCCGGGGCTGGAACCAAACTTATTCTTGGGAAGAGGGTATACAGGCCATGAGCATCTTCCATTATTCGGACTTATAAACATGAATGCTCGGCTATATGACCCCGTATTAGGCAGGTTCCTCTCTCCTGACCCGTATATCCAAATGCCTGACTTTACGCAAAACTTCAACCGCTACAGTTACTGTCTGAACAACCCGATGAGGTATAACGACAAGAATGGAGAATTCATATTAGGATTCATTTCCGGCTTCTTCCGAGGTTTATTCCAAGGAAAGAATCCGTTGAAAACGGGATGGCAGACTGGCGTGAACGAACTTAAAATCTATGGAGGGCTATTTGCCCTTGACTCACGTAAAAACCTGCTTGCAAAAGGATGGGAACTCGTTTCACGGTTTACATGGCAGCTACCTCAAACTATTATCGGCCTTAACTATACCCAAATATCTAATTGGGCATGGCAAGTGGACAGAGTGGATTATTGGGGAGGTGCAACAGTATCAAGCGGGAACAACTGGGGGAAAGGCTCGGGAGCTGCTGTAACCTTGGGTAGCTATATTACCGGAGGCAGTGAACTGAAAGCAGACCCTAACAATGCATTGTTCCAACACGAATATGGGCACTATTTACAGAGCCAAGAGATGGGATGGGCCTACCTTCCACGAGTCGGCATACCCAGCGTGATGAGCACATTTAAAAATGATAGGAATCACAAGTACCAACCGTACGAACAAGACGCCAATAGAAGGGCTTTTCTTTATTTTAACAAAAACGTGGAGGGATTCTATAAAACTTTTGATGAAAGAAATGAAAAAAGGGGATGGGATTTTTATAGGAATCCTTTAGATGTATATCATACAGCATCAAATGACCGATATTACGATTATTATAATCCACAACATCTTGCCTTGCTAAACAACCTGTCATTACATGCCAAATGGTTTGATTATACACCTATGATTATTGATATTGGTATCGGGAACGGGATATATTATAACAATCACAGAATAAAATAACAGCGTATGAAATGGTATAAAAAAACAGTATTGCCAATAGTAATTACAGCGCTGATTGGCAGTTGTGTCGGTCCGCCAGACGGACACAAATATATCACATTAATAAACAAATCAGGTGACTCAATTGGATGCCAAATGCATTGGAAAGGAGCTATTACAGAAAAAGATACTATCTTTCAATGTGATTTAGTGACAGATTATGTTATACCTTCTGACTCACTAATTAAATTTGAAAGTTCCAATGCAGTATGGGAAGTAGACTTCAAAGTAATACCATATATTCAGTTTTTAATCATGGATGGTGTATTCAAGCAATATTATTCCGCGCCTTGCGATACTGTCCGGAAATATGTCCCTGTTTTACATGTTTATCGGTTAACACAGTCGGATTTGGAAAAGATGCATTGGACTGTTGTTTATCCGCCAACAGCGGCAATAGAAGATTCTACGGTGTATCTTCCATAACAGGAATAGCCCGTATGCATACCAGGATTATTCCCCCGAGCATCGCACCTGTCATGACATGGCAAATGGTTTGATTATACACCTATGATTATTGATATTGGTATCGGGAACGGGATATATTATAACAATCACAGAATAAAATAACAGCGTATGAAATGGTATAAAAAAACAGTATTGCCAATAGTAATTACAGTGCTGATTGGTAGTTGTGTAGGTCTGAAAGACGGGCACAGATATATTACATTAGTAAATAAATCCAGCAACTCAATTGGATGCCAAATGCTTTGGAAAGGAGCTATTACAGAAGCGGATACTATCTTTCAATGCTATATGCCAAGGGAACACATTGCTCCTGGGGATGGTATTAGATATGAAGCTGGAAGTAATGACTACAATTGGGAAACCGACTTTAAACTAATACCTTATATTCAATTTTTGATTTTAGACGGTAGCTTATCCAAGCAATATTATTCCGCGCCTTGCGATACTGTCCGGAAATATGTCCCTGTTTTACATGTTTATCGGTTAACACAGTCGGATTTGGAAAAGATGCATTGGACTGTTGTTTATCCGCCAACAGCGGCAATAGAAGATTCTACGGCATATCTTCCATATCAGGAATAGCCCGTATGTATACCAGGATTATTCCCCCGAGCATCGCACTTGTCATGACATGGCAAATGGTTTGACTATATACCTATGATTATTGATATTGGTATCGGGAACGGGATATATTATAACAATCACAGAATAAAATAAAATCAATGCCAGTTCATACTACGGCTAAAATGAATACTTTTTTTCCTGCAAATCAAACTATATTAAAAAATAAACACTAACTTTGCAACCGAATACGACTAATCAATAACTAAAAACAAGACAATCATGGGAATGAAACATTACACCATCTCCGCCTTTGCTGTTGCTATGGCACTTACAGCACAAGCACAAAACACGCCACAGAGCCAGATGGAAAAGCTGGACCGCGGACTGGTGGCGGCAAAGAGCGGGACAAACATCTTCATAAGCTGGCGCTTCCTGGGTACCGACGATGAAGAACGGACGACTTTCGACGTGCTGAAAAACGGGAACCAAATCGGCAGCAGCACTACGGACATGTATAAAACCAACTGCACGGTGAGCGGAAGCATTAACGATGTGTTCCAAGTGGTGACGAAAATAGACGGAACGGCAGTAGACACGACGGCGGCCGTGAAACCGTGGGACAAGCCGTACCTGTACCTGCCGCTCGACAAGCCTGCACCGGGGGAAAACTCGGGCACGGCATACAACTACACGCCCAACGACTGCAGCGTGGGCGACGTGGACGGCGACGGGCAATACGAAATCATACTGAAATGGGAACCCAGCACGGCAAAGGACAACTCGCAAAGCGGATATACCGGCAACGTAATACTCGACTGCTATAAGCTCGGCGGCACGAAACTGTGGCGCATCGACCTCGGGCGCAATATCCGCGCCGGAGCACATTACACGCAATTCCTCGTATACGACTTCGACGGCGACGGGAAGGCCGAACTGATTTGCAAGACGGCTCCCGGAAGTATCGACGGCACGGGCGAATACGTGAACCAAGCTGCTACCGATGCCACCATCAAAGGGCACAACAATCTGCTGAAGTATGCCAACTCGAGCGGGTACATCCTCTCGGGGCCTGAGTATCTTACCGTGTTCAACGGCGAAACGGGAAAGGCCGTGCACACCATCTGGTATAACCCGAACCGGGCCGGAACACTGAACCAAGAGGGGACGAACCCCGACAAGAGCTTCTGGGGTGACAACTACGGTAACCGGAGCGACCGCTTCCTGGCCTGCGTGGCTTACCTCGACGGACAAGACAAGAACCCCAGTGCCGTGATGTCGCGCGGTTATTACACCCGTGCCTACCTGTGGGCTGTTGACTTCGACGGAACGAACCTGAAAACGAAATGGCTGCACGGCTCTACATCCAAAAACCAAATGGAAATATACGACGCCAACTTTAAAAGAACAACAAAGATTGCGACCAAAAATACTGCCGGAACAACAAAAAGCTATACCATGTATGCCAACGGCAACCATAATATGAGCGTGGCCGACGTGGACGGTGACGGATGCGATGAAATCATCTGGGGCTCGGCAGCACTCGACAACAACGGCACACTGCTCTATGCCACGGGCTACGGACACGGCGATGCCATACACATGAGCGACCTCGACCCCGACCGCCCCGGACTGGAGGTGTTCCAAGTGCATGAGGAAAGCGACTACGGGTGGGACGTGCACGACGCTGCAACAGGCGAAATACTGCACAGCGCAACGGGAGGAAGCGACAACGGGCGCGGCATGGCAGCACAACTGTCGAAGAACGCACGCGGTTTCTGGTTCAGCTCGTCGAACGACCGACAGCAGCGCAGTGCCGCGACGGGCTTGGCGGAAAGCACGAAAAGCGGGTCGCTGAACTTCCGCATGTACTGGGACGGCACACTGCAGGACGCACTGCTCGACGGAAATACGCTCGACAAATACAATGATACCAGCGGCAGCTTCGGCCGGTTGGCCACATTCTACAGCCTCGGCCCAGGCTCTACCTGCAACAGCACGAAGAAGACACCGAACCTAAGCGCCGACATATTGGGCGACTGGCGCGAGGAGCTGATCCTGTGGGACTCAAGCGACTCGGCACACCTCGCCGTCTATACCACGGCCATCGCTACCGAATACCGTATGCCTACGCTCATGCACGACCACACTTACCGTATGGGGGTGGCATGGCAGAACGCCGCATATAACCAGCCGCCCCACTTGGGCTACTACCTGCCCGACGCCATGCTGCCGCGGCTGCTGAACAAAGAAAAGAAACTGACGGTGAACGTGGGCGACTCGGTGTTTTACGACACGAAGATGAGGTATACACGGGGGGCTATGCTCACGCAAAGCAGTGCCCCCGACGGCACTACGAAAAAATACTTGATGATTGACGGATTCAGCCGTACCATCAACACCACGGAAAAAACACTCGCACTGGGCGGAAAGGCTTCCATGGCGGGCGACTACCAGTTTATATTCAAACTGACAGGCCACGGCGGCGAAGCAGTGTTCGACACCATCACCGTGCATGCAGTGGAAGCGAATGCCATCAACGATATCACCGCTCCCGACGGGGACGGGGAATGGGTAGGCATCGACATCGACGAGAATATCGACCTTACTTTCGCGCTCAACGGCAACAAGACCGTAGAGATAACCCTCTACGATGCCGGGGGACGGAAGATACTGGCACGCACGGCGAAGGCTGCCAACGGGGCACGCATCAGCATACCGGCTTGTACCACGGGCACGCAACTGCTGAAAATAGAAACCGACGACCGCTGCATCACCAAGAAATTCGTGAAATAAGGATTATACGTACAATAAACACAATATTTGTACAAATTTCCCATGTTTTGCTCATGTTTATCCCTATCTTTGCAGAAGAAATAAACAGAAGCAAAACATGGGAAATTACTTAAGACAGCTATTAATCGGAGGATTGATTGCGGCTGCCGGACAGACCGCAGCCCGCGACACTTACAACTTCAACAGCGACTGGAAAATCGGGAAACAGAAAAGAACGGTGACACTGCCGCGCGCGTGGAACGAAGACGAGTCGTACAAGGTGTATATCAACAAGATGAGCGACTCGGTAATCTGGTACCGGAAGGTTTTCACACTGCCGGAATCAGCAAGGGGGAAACGCGTATACATAGAATTTGAAGGCGCACGCCAGTTGGCCGAAGTGTACGTCAACGGCAGGGAAGTGGGCTACAGCGAGAATGGCGTGATGGCTTTCGGCTTCGACCTGACACCTTATATAATAGAGGGGAAGAACAAAATAGAGGTGCGCACGGACAACGACTGGAACTACCACGAGAAAAACACGAAGTCGAAATTCCAATGGAACAACAATAACTTCAACAGCAACTACGGCGGACTGCCAAAGAACGTATGGCTGCACATCACCGGACAGGTGCACCAAACACTGCCGCTGTACAGCAACCTGAAAACAACCGGAGTATACGTGTACGCTAAGGACTTCGACATCGGAAACCGGCAGGCGACCATCTGCGTGGAATCGGAGGTGAGGAACGAGACCGACCAACCCGTGAAGCGGCGGCTGATGGTAAGCATAGACGAAAAGGACGGGAGGCAGGTATGCGCCTTCGGCAGCAAGGAGGTGGAGATACCAGCCCGCGGCACTGCCACGCTGAAAGCGCAGGGACGGGCTTACGGCCTGCACTTCTGGAGCTGGGGATACGGCTACCTATACGACGTGAAGACATCGCTCACGCCGGGAGAGGATGCCGATCCGGTAGTAACGACTACAGGTTTCCGTAAAACGGAGTTCAGAAACGGGATGTTCTACCTGAACGACCGCGTAATGATGGTGCACGGCTATGCACAGCGCTCATCCAACGAATGGCCGGGCGTAGGCATGTCCGTACCGGCATGGCTGAGCGATTACTCGAACGACCTGCAGGTGAAGAGTGGCGGAAACGTGGTGCGCTGGATGCACGTAACGCCGTGGAAACAAGACGTGGAAAGCTGCGATCGCGTGGGCTTGATACAGGCCATGCCGGCCGGCGACGCCGAAGCTGACGTGGAAGGACGCCGGTGGGAACAGCGCGAGGAGCTGATGCGCGACGCCATCATCTACAACCGCAACAACCCAAGCATCATTTTCTATGAATGCGGCAACCAGAGAATCTCCAAGGAGCACATGATTGCCATGAAGGCCATACGCGACATGTACGACCCGCACGGAGGAAAGGCAATAGGCAGCCGCGAGATGCTCGACCGCCCGGAGGCTGAATACGGCGGCGAAATGCTCTATGTAAACAAGAGCAGCACAAAACCGATGTGGATGATGGAATACTGCCGCGACGAGGCGCTGCGCTGGTACTGGAACTCGTGGAGCTACCCCTACCACAAGGAGGGTGACGGACCGCTCTACCGCAATGCACCGGCCGACGCTTACAACCACAACCAAGACGAGTTTGTACGCGAACTCGTGGCACGCTGGTACGACTACTGGCTGGAACGGCCGGGCAGCGGCACAAAGGTTAATTCGGGCGGCGTGAAGATCATATTCAGCGATACGCAGACACACGGCCGTTCGGCCGACAACTACCGCGTGAGCGGCGTGGTGGACCCGATGCGTGTGCCGAAAGATGCGTTCTACGCGCACCAGGTGATGTGGGACGGATGGGTGGACGACCTGAAACCGCGCACCTACATCGCCGGCCACTGGAATTATGAACCGGGCTTCACCGTACCGACCGTCTACGTCGTTTCGACTGCCGACAGCGTGGTGCTCGTACAGAACGGCCAACGCATCGCTGCCGACGAACACAAATACAGATTCCTTCATATCTTCAAAAACGTGAAATACACTGCCGACAAACTGACGGCTATCGGCATGGATAAGCAAGGCGCGGAAGAATCGCGCTACGAATTGGAAACGGCCGGGGAGCCCGACCGGCTGAAGCTGACGGCCATCGAGAATCCCACGGGATGGAAAGCCGACGGCAACGACCTCGCACTGGTACAGGTAGAGGTGGTGGACAAACAAGGGCGCCGCTGCCCGCTCGACAACCGGCTGGTACGGTTCTACCTGAACGGCCCGGCGGAGTGGCGCGGAGGCGTATCAAAAGGAAAGGACAACCATGTACTGCAAGACACGCTGCCCGTAGAATGCGGTGTCAACCGCGTTATGCTGCGCTCGCTGGCAAAGGCCGGGGCCGTGACGCTGACGGCGAAGGCCAAGGGCATGGCCGATGCCCGGATAACATTGACAACACAGCCGGTGGAAACGGAGGGAGGACTGTCGAAATACCTGCCGGCGGACGGACTGCCTTGCATCCTGGACCGCGGGGAGACACCGCCTGGCGCCTCTTACAGGCAATGGCGCAGGGAGGTCCCCATCCTGTCGGCTGCAGCCGGCAGCGGAAACGATGCCGCCCTCAGCTACGATACGTTTGAGAACACGGCGTGGGAAAGCAAAAACGGCAAAGAAGAGGCATGGATAACGTACACGCTTGCCGAGGAAACACAGATAGACGAGATATGCGTCAAGATGAAAGGATTCCGCGCCACGACCTACCCCATCGCTGTATATGCGGGCGACATAAAGGTATGGGAAGGATGGACACCTAAATCGCTGAGTTATGTTCACATCCCGCTCAAGAATGCGCCGAAGGCCGCAACCTACACCTTGCGCAGCATCGGCTCAAGCACGACCAAGGATGCCTTCGGAGCCGTGCAGGAACTCGACAGCCGCAACAATGATAAGAATGCGAAAGGAAGCTACTCGCTGAAAATCATCGAAATAGAGTTTCTGAAGAACCTGTAAACAAGAAAACGGGCGGCAGCAGCCCAAGCGGCTACTTACCGTCCGTATATACCAGTCTGCCGTCGGGAGAAATCCCTGCGGCAGATATTCTTATGCGCGTCTCTTTGCTGTTGTTGAAGAAAGTGGCGGTGAAACGCCCCTCATCATCGGTGAGCGCATTCGGGTTCCAATAAAGCGTGCGCCGGTAATCCTCCGGTTCCGCTGGCGTCCGCGTGCTGTAGTCGGGCGAATAGAAGTCGGCGGGTTCATTCATCCCATGCAATATGATATGGCGGTCACGGTAAGTCACCTGCTTCCCGTCCATCGGTATCGGTTCGAAGTCGACCGTTGCATCCGCATTGAACGATTCCGTCACCATCGTCGAGTCTTCGTTCCGCGGTTCGTAGTCGCTGTACACGCGGATATTCTGCAACCGTTTGAGCAACAAATTGTTGTAGAGGGCCTGCGGCGTGCGGTTTACGATTTTGCTCTGCTCGTACATTGCCGCATTGGCATAAGCCGCAGCCTTGTTATAGTTGCGGTAATAAGTATATCCATCCAACCGCCCATCTACATTGAAACTTTTGTACCGTCCCATGTTTCCGTAAAGGTAACGGCATACCCTGACGGGAAATTGGCGCATGTCATATTTGCCCATGCTCAACCCGTAGTCGGTAATGGTATTGTACATGTCGTACGCGTCGCAGACGAAGGCCGGCTTATTCCGGTCGATGCGCCGCTTGCCGCGCCGCTTGCCCTTTACGTTCACGTTTTTCAGCAAATGGGTTTCGTTCTCCATCGAAAACTCGCTCAGGCTATCAGTCTCTAAAGGTATCTCGTAATCAGGCTGGTGGTTCTGATAGTAGTTGTACTTTTGTGCAAAGACGGGATAGAACAGGTCGCGCTTGACAAAGTAATCGGCGTATGCGTTCTCGTTGAATATCTCGACATCCTTGTGCGACTGCATGTTTTTCTTCAGCGAGTCTTTCTCGCTGTAGGCCTTCATATTGAGATAAGCATCGCCATAGTAAGGAGGTATCTGGAAAAGAAAACGGCCATTCTTTGTCTTCTGTACCGAGCCTACGACATCCGTTCCCATCACCAGCTCGGCCTCGACCAACACTTCGTGGCGCAATACGCCATGGTTGATGCCTAACAGCTCATTGGCCAATCCGATGTCGCCGTATTCTATCGTCGACGATTCATCCGGTTCTGCGTCTGTTGCCTGATACTGTTCGGTGGTATAGGTTTCGGCTGTTTCCGCCCCGGTATTCTCCTGTGCGGTTCCGTCATCGGGAATCTTGTCGGACACCTTTCCTACCCCATCTATCCACCTGCTGATTTCTTCGGGCCACACTTGCGGTATCGGCAGCATCTTGTAAACCGAACCGGCAACGGTCATCGTGATTTCGGGCTGGTAACGCTTCGCCCATTGCATCGTATCGGCAAGCTCATCCCATTTGTATTTACGCCATCCCTGTACCATCATCAGCAAGTCGAGCGCCTGCCGGCGCCCGGCATCGTCGGCCTCGAAATAATACGACGGCCGCGCCACGAAGCCTTTCAGTTCGCTTCCTAACAGCAGGTCGGTCATGATATTGCTGTCGTCGTACGACGGTTCGTCCGTACGGGTATCGCGCACGGCAATGGAGAGGTGCATCGGGGCGGTGATGCCTCTGGCTTTTATGCCCAGCTGTATCTGTTCGTAAGGGGCATATCCGGTTTTCTGTCCGCTCTCGATATTCACGGTTCCGCCTTGGTGGTCGTGGTTGTTCACAAAGAACAGGCGGTCGGCCCAGATGCGGCCGCCAGTATCGAAGAGCGTCACGTTATTCACACCGGTAGGCAGGGGCGGCAGTTGCAATTCTGCCTTGCCGTCCGCATCGAATCGCACTTCCTGAAAATGCTTCAATACACCGCGGCATAATACGGACAAGCCATACCGCCGGTCGGCAGGCAGGCCTTTCGCCGTAAGGGCGAGCTGCCCATCGCCGAGTAAAAGCGACACGCCGGTTTTCTCGGCCTTCGGCAGGGCGAATGAGTACTCCTTCCCCTTCCACGTGAAAACAGCTCTCAGCCGGTCTTCACCCGGAGTAACGGTAAATGTGCCGCGCCCCATGTATACTGGTGAAACCACGGCAACACCGGTACCACCTGACTGCACCACGCCATCCACATTTTGGGCTTGTCCATGCTGGTCGACGATTTCGAAAGCTACACGGTTCTTCACCCCCTCCACGAGCGAGCCTCCCTCCGGATAGAACGTCACGTCCAACTTATCGGGTTTCGGTTTCGGCAGCCGCTGTTTCGGCCGCTGATACATGCGGCGGTAAGTGAAGTCGCCGGCTTTTTCGGGCTTGCTGTACACAGGGAATACCCGCGAGTACAGCCCGTCCCACTTCCGGAAATAATCGCGTGCCATCTGCTTATTTCCGAAAAGCAAAGCATCGTCGCGCTGAAACCGACGTACCGACACGTTGAAGTTGAGCATCCAGCGGGTATAAGCACGCAGTTCGTAATAACCAGAATAGAGCGAATCTTTCAGGCAGAAGTTGCCACAAGTATAACCTTGGGGACTGATGATAATATTCTGCCGCTCAACGAGCAAACCGTCGGGGGTAAGCAACTCGACGTAGAGAATGCGGCTCATATTTGTAAAACGGAGATCGTCGGCACGCACCACATAGGCTTTATACCAAAGTGTATCGCCCACGAAATAGCAGGTGTTGTCGGTATGGATATACACCTTCTCTTGTACCTGCCTGGAGGATGACTGCTCCAATACGCGGCGGATGTCATCGAGCGTACGCGTTGCCGCTGCTACTACAATAACGGCAAATAACAACAATATAATAAGATAAAGACGTCGCATGGACTTAGCATGTTTTAATTTTCCAATGCAAATATACGATTTTTTAGGGTTAACGGCAAAAAAACATGCTGTTTTTTTGGATTACGGATTAGGGATTACGGATTGATAGTATAGAGGGCTCTTACGGGAACACTGATTACAGATATTTCCACTACAGACTACCCGGATTAAACAACCTTATGTAGTATTAAACCCTAATCCGTAATCCCTAATCCGTAATCCCTAATCCGTAATCTATAATCCATAATCCAAATCAGCTTGCTCAATACTTTAGCTTGAACGAATTCTCGATGCTGTTCATCTCTTCGACAAAGGCCTTATCCACTTTCAAGCGCTGCTCAATGGTGGAACAGCTGTGGATAACGGTCGAATGATCGCGATTGCCGATGAGCTGACCGATACGCGAAGCTGGCATTTTCGTGTGCTTCTGCGCCAAATACATGGACACTTGCCGGACAATCACGTAATCGCGCTTACGGGAACGGCTGAACACATTTTGCTGCGATACATTGAAATGCGTGCAGACCTTATCCAAGATGTCCTCAATGGTGAGCGGACTGTTATCCACCTTCACTGCACGTTTCAACACGCGCTCGGCCAAGCGCATGTCGACGTTCGAATTGTATACCACGGAATATGCCAACAGCGAATTGATGACACCTTCAAGGTCGCGCACACTGCCATTGGCCGTCTCTGCAATGAACTGAATGACATCCGCGGGGATTTTAAGCCCGTCGCGACGGCACTTCGAATTAAGGATATCCACGCAGAGCTGCACGTTTGGTTTCTCCAGCTCGGCAATCAAGCCGCATGAAAAGCGCGTCAGCAGGCGGTCTTTCATCCCTTGCAAGTCTACGGGAGGGCGGTCGCTGGCCAATATTATCTGCTTCCCGTTACGGAACAGGTGGTTGAAGACATGGAAAAAGGTATCGAGGGTCTTTGTTGCCGTTGCCCATTCTTGGATATCGTCTACAATCAATACATCTATCGACTGGTAGAAATTGATGAAGTCGTTTACAGTGTTCTGGCGGACGGCATCTGTATACTGCACCTGAAACAGGCGTGCACTAACATAGAGCACGCGCTTGCGGGCATACAGTTCTTTGCAATGCACACCGATGGCATTAATCAGGTGGGTTTTCCCGCATCCCGACGGCCCAAAGATAAAGAACGGGTTGAAAGTTGACTTGCCGGGGTGCTCCGCTATCGACAAGCCTACCGTGCGCGGCAGCTTATTGCTGTCGCCCTCAATAAAATTCTGGAAAGTCTTATGAATATCCAACTGCGGATTCAAGTCTTGCGGAACAGCTGCATCGAGCGTTGTCGGGGTTTTATTGGCACATGTAACAGGCTTTGGAGCATCGATGCCCACAGGCTGTTCCGCCTCAACATCCTGCGACAAGTTATGTGTCTTGTCGGTCACGATGCGATAAGTAAGAATGACATTGGTACCGAAATAATGCTTCAGCCCCGCATTCAGCAAACCGACATAGTGCTGCTCCAAGTACTCGTACACATACGGACTGGGAACCTGCACCAACAACGTCTTTTTTTCAACCGAGTAAGACTCGAAGACGATGGGCTGAAACCATGCTGTAAACTGTTGCTCTGTGACGTTTTTCTTTATGAATTGAAGGCAGCTGTCCCAAAGCACCTGATGATTTTCAATCATTGGCGTTGCATATTTTTATAGTAGATTACAAGACTTCCTTGCTTTTTCCGGATGCAAATTTCGCATTTTTTTTTGAATTGAGCAAATAGCATTTTTATTCAATATCCATTAAAATTTGTGTAACTTATTAATACAAGGCATTTTAAGCCGCCCGGAAAGGTTTATTAGCTTTTCATACGCTTGCTGGTTCACAACGCCCTATTTTTCAATGAATTAAAATGCGCACACCTTTTCCTGCAACTGCTTGGCGCGCCACATCCATATAACCCGAAATCCTTTTGTATCAGGTGTTTTACCTGTTTTATTTAACCCTTCGCCCGGCCGTTACCTAATTTAGACTAAATAAAATT
>DBRC01000027.1:0-39729 GCA_002305505.1 Prevotella sp. UBA1378
GGGGGGGGGGGGGGGGGGGTAGATTTCTTTTGTTCACAATATTCTTTCGGCGTCACCCTATATTGATGGAAAAAGCAGGCAATAAAATAATTAGGCGAAAGGAATCCGCATGTCTCGGCCACTTTCTCCACTGGCAGATCCGGATGCGCTTTCATCAGCGAGCGCGCACGCTGCAAGCGGAGCGCCAAGGCCAGTTTGCGCGGACTCTTGTAAATATTATCTGCAATGATGCGATAGAACGTGGTGGCATCCACGCCGCAGGCATTGCACAGTTCGTGCACCGTCAGCTGCCGGTCGGCATTCGCCTTCAAATAGGGTACCAGCCTGAGCACCATTTTCACAAACCCTTCGCTCACGTCAACACTCAAATCCGCTTGCCGCTCATGGCTTTCGTCATTGCTGACGGCAATAATTGTATTCCTGTCTTCGCACCGTGCAACAAAGGCCACGAGACGTTTCACGACGTCGCCTTCCTCATTGACACGGGACATCCACATCTTGGATATCCTATTATACAACCGGAAGTTGACCAGTACAAGTACGACCACTACAAGGAAGAGTATGATGTAAACACCCGTAGCACGCCACCACGGCTGGTTAACATTAACGGTGAGCACCATCGGCTCTACCGTCCATACACCGGGAAACATCGACGCCTGCACTTCAACCTTATAAGAAGCCGGGCGGAGATTGGCCAGCGTAAGGTGCAACAGTCCGTGGCTGTCTACATGGTCATCAGCCTGCGAATAAGATAAAATCCTCCACGAACCGTCGCCTACACCTTGGATACGTACACGATAGTAAGTTTGCTGCGGACGGAAATAATTCAGCCCGGAGAACGAAAGCCTCAGCGTGTTTTGGTTATAGTTAAGGTTGATTTCATTGGTCTGCGAAGGTGCCCGCTCAATAACCACATTGCCTTCTATTTCCATCCCCGCACTCACATTGTTGCCGTTTACCATCACCTTCACCAGCCTGGGATAGAGCCTGAAACGGTCGTTCTGCCCGACAGTATTTACAAAGTCTGCCGGATTGAAGGCAATCACGTGGTCGAGCGCCTGCATTACGATGGTGCCGTCGGCAAGCTTCATTGCCCGCCCCGTAACAAACGACTCGGACGGTATGCCGTCATTCTTATTATAGCTGGTTACAAAGTCGATACGGCCGTCCTTCATCTGTATGCACGAAATGCCATTACTCGTCGACACCCATATATTGTGCTTCCTGTCTTCGATTATCGAGTATACCACGTTGTTGGCCAGACCGTCGCGCTGTGTAACGAAGCGCGTTTTATGCCCACGCCTCCTCAGTTCAAGCCCAGTAAGCGTGGCCACCCATAGCCATCCCCGGCTGTCGCGCAACACGCAATTCGTGCGCGAACCATAGTTCGACACATCCTCTATCGGCATCACGTCCATCATGGCCGCATATTTCAGCGACAGGGGATTCTCCCATGTCATCACCCGGAAAGGCGAGGGGGAAGGCTTTGAATACAGCAGCCCGCGCTTTTCAGTCCCCATCCACATGCCCCCTTGCTGGTCGAACTCGATAGCATTAATGTCGGTCAGCAGCATGCGGCCGCTTTCCATCTCCAGCAGTTCCGTGTGGTGTGCTGTGCCTGTCGCCAAGTTGTAAGTCCAATACCCATACTCCGAAGGAAGATAAAGCAACCCGTTGTGCTCTGCAATATTATTCAGGTGATAGGGCCTGCGCATAAGGATTGTCCATGCTTTCCTGTCCGTGTCAAACTGCATCAACACCGACTTTTTCCCACCATTGCGTATCTGGTAGAAACTGTTTCCAACCTGCCGCATGACCGTTGTCTCCCCGTATTCCACAGCCTCTTCCGTCCCGTATGGCGTGCTGCTGTAGAGCCGTTTGCCCGTGGCAATGTCGAAACACACCACCTCGCCCGTACCGTAGAACTGGTACAGCCGCCCGTTCATCACGTCCATGTCCTGCAACCGGGCATTCTTTTCCACCGGATAGCCCTTCCGGGTATCCGTGCATACCAACTGTCCGCCCGTCATGACCCATAATACGCCAGAGGTAGTTACGAAAAGGTCTTCTATCCGGCCGTGAATACCCCGTTGCTCAAAGATATTGTGTATGGAAGGTTCGAATTGTTCGGTCAACAGGTTAACGCACGTCACGGAGTGATCATCCTTCAGCCATAAATACCGCTCTTTATCAAAGTAAAGGTGATAGTGCCCGGTATAGTTGTCGAGGACATAGCAATCCCCTCTCCTGCTATCAATATGCGAAAACTGCGAACCGTCGTAGAAATTGATGTGGCCGAGGGTAGAAATCACCATACGCCCGGTGGACGAACAGCTGATGACCTGCGCACTGTTGTCTGCCAAACCATTAGAGGCATTAAACGGCGAGAATATCCTTACCTGCTCACGCGCCCCCGCCGGCACGGCCGGACACACCAGCAATAAACAGACGATATATGCATATATTTTATTCTTCATATACCACTTATAACTTCGCAAAGATAAGGAAAATGTTCGTGTCTGCCAAACATTTACATTAAAAAAAGGCAAAAAAGGAATGCCACCATTCTTTTTTTGCCCTGTGTCAAGACGGGGGGGCGATGCTCCTGCCCCACCCTCCCCTCGGCTGCCTATGCTGTCTGCATCTGCCGCAACAGCCCGCGCTGGCGGTCAGTGAGTTCTGTGGGCAACTCTACTTGGTAGGTGATAATCAAGTCGCCGAAAGTGCCGTCGCCGCGGTCGTAACCCTTCCCGCGCAACCGCACCTTGGCGCCGGGCTGCGTTCCGGGTTTTATCTTCAGCTTCAGGCGGGTGCCGTCGTTCAGCTGTATCATCACCTCGCCACCCAGCAAAGCCGTATACATATCGATACGCACCGTAGCCTGCATCTCACCGGTATTCACACGCCGGCCACCGCCGAACAGCTGTTCGAAGAACGACGAGAAGCCGCCGCCACTGCCGCTGCCACTGCCGAAGCGCGAGAAATCGAACCCTTCGAAGGGGTTTCCCCCTCCGCTGCCGCCGCCCGCCCCGTTGAAAGCATCGGCCTGCCGCCATTGTTCGCCGTACTGGTCGTACTTGCGGCGTTTTTCGGGATCGCCGATAACGTCGTAAGCCTCGGTCAGGGCTTGAAACTTCGCTTTTGCCTTCGGGTCGTCGGGATGCAGGTCCGGATGAAATTGCTTCGTCCGTTTCAGGTACGCCCGCTTCACGTCTTTCTGCGGGATATCCTTGGCTACACCTAAAATTTTGTAATAGTCTATAAATGCCATATTATTTCCTCCTCTATCTTTTTTTATCTTACCTTTATTATAATATCATACAGCAAAAAACATGCCCACAGTATTCTTTCTGCGATAATATTCACCTATAAGCTCTATGCCGGCGATTGCAACCTGAAGTCTACTTCACTGGTGCCCTTCGGCATTTCCATCCCGGTAAAAATGCTGAAGAACCCGAACGACAGCACACCGGAATTAACCGGACTTACTAAGGCAAACGCCTTGGCGACCTGAAGCGGATCACACGGTTACTGCCCCACAGTTGTGAGGGAGCAAAGGGACGAAAACGTGCGATCCGCTTTTCTTTTGTACCTGAATTGGGGATAAGAACATCATGTTAATCCGGATGGCGGTGCACTCTTTGCGCTGCGGTAGCCGAGCCGTTGCAAGGCGAAGGATTCATCCCCGTTTTGATTTTTGGCCATTTTTCTGAGATTTTTGGCCAATTATCTCAGAAAAATGGCCAAAAATCATTTGAGCTGCTTCCCCCTATGTCGCCGATTGCAATGCAAGCGTTGGCTGGCGGCCATCTCGTCAAAAAGATTTATAGCTATATTTCCGAGATTTATTGCAATATTTNNGATTTATAGCTATAAATCTTTTTACCCCTTCATCTGCCTGCTGTCCACCGCTTGCCTTTTGGGCTGCAATCCCCTTCATCTTTACTATGAAGCACAGGCTATGCCGCTACAGCGTAAAAGAGGCTGCACCAGCCGGGAATACCGTTAATTACGTTAAAATTTAAACGGGTGTGCCTATTTTCAAAAATAAGCAGTAAATTTGCATCTAAAAATAAGCAGTAAATTTGCATCTAAGAATAACCAGTATGATAAAATTAGCACCGGCCTGCCTTGCAGTGCTCTGCTTTGCATCCACCACTATGGCCCAGACCAAAAATATCGAGATAAAAATCATCGGGACAAGCGATGTACACGGACACTTCTTCCCCTACGACTTCATTGAACGGCATCCCCTGAAAGGAACGCTGGCCAGGGTCAGCTCGTACGTAAAGCGGATGAGGGCACAGTATGGCCCGAACCTGCTACTGCTCGACAACGGCGACATCCTGCAGGGGCAACCCACATGTTATTACAGCAATTACGTGAAGCCGGAAGAAGACAACGTAGCTGCCCAGGTGGTGAACTATCTGCAATACGACGCACAGGCCATAGGCAACCACGACATAGAAACAGGACACGCCGTATACGACAAATGGATAAGCCAACTGAGATGCCCCGCGCTGGGTGCGAACATCATCAACACGGCCACAGGGCAGCCTTACGCCCTGCCGTACGCCATATACGAGCGCGACGGCATACGCATCGCTGTGCTCGGGATGCTTACGCCCGCCATCCCCTACTGGCTGAACGAAAACCTATGGAGCGGCATGCAGTTCGAAAGCATTGAGAAATCAGCTCCCCGGTGGGTTGAACACATACGCCGCCACGAGAAGCCCGATATCCTCGTCGGGCTCTTCCACAGCGGATGGAACGGCGGCATAAGTACTGCCCACTATAACGAAGACGAAACGGAGACGGTGGCCAAGACCATCGACGGCTTCGACATCATCTTCTTCGGGCACGACCATACCCAACGCCAAGAGACGGTAAAGAGTGAGGGCGGGAACAACGTCGTATGCCTCAATCCCTCGGCAAATGCACTGATGGTGGCAGAAGCCACCATACGGCTTACGGTAGACGGAAAAGGGCGCGTAAAGAGCAAAACCGTCTGCGGCGAGATACGCGACATCAGCAATGAACCGGTAGACACCGGCTTCATGGAGCATTTCAAACCGGCCATTGACAGCGTGAAGACGTACGTGGAACGGCGCATCGGTACGATGCAGACACCGATATACACCCGCGACTGCTTCTTCGGGAGTGCCCCTTTCACCGACTTCATACACAACCTGCAACTGCAAATCACAGGGGCCGACATTTCATTCAACGCCCCGCTGTCGTTCAATGCCGGCATCGGGAAGGGCGACATCCGCATGAGCGACATGTTCAAGCTCTACCGCTACGAAAACCAGATATACGTACTCAACATGACGGGCGAGGAAGTGCGCCGGCACTTAGAGATGAGCTACAGCCAATGGGTGAACACGATGCGTACGGCCGACGACCACATCATGTTGCTCAACGACGGAACAAAAAACGACCTGCAGCGGTATGGATTCAAACATCTTACGTTTAACTTCGACTCGGCTGCAGGCATTGAATACGAAGTGGACGTAACAAAGCCTGACGGGCAGAAAGTAAATATCATGAAAATGGCCGACGGCAAACCCTTCGACGGAAAGAAATGGTATAAGGTGGTGATGAACAGCTACCGGGGAAACGGCGGTGGCGAACTGCTTACACGCGGCGCCGGCATTCCGCAGGACTCACTGAAGAACCGCATCGTATACCAAAGCGAAAAAGACCAGCGCTACTATCTGACAAAAGAGATTGAACGCATGGGGACGGTGGCTCCCAAGGCCAACAACAACTGGAGATTCGTTCCGCAGGAATGGGCTGCACCGGCACTCGAACGCGACCGCCGTCTCATCTTCGGCAACGACTAAACAGCCGGCAGCTGCACCAAAACAGCACAGCAATAGGAAAAGACACAGAATGGAACACTATTATTTCGTATTTTGCAAAACCGACATAATGCTCGAACGGATGAGTGATGGTACCTACAGTATCCCTTGCAGGAATAATCCCCCGACGGAGGTAAAGCCATGGACGAACCTGATGCATGTATCGTTCCCCAACGGCGATAAGGTATATACATACCGCATTGACAGCCCTGTGGCCGAAGCCGGACTTCCCTTCGAGATGTGCGGCCTGCGGCAAAGCTACTACAAACTGCCTGCCGACCTTTACCAAAAAGCAGGTAAATGCCACGAACTGCTTTATTGGGACCAGAATACGAAGTTTTGCGGCGTATGCGGCGGACAGATGAAGATGCATACCGACATCAGCAAGCGCTGCGGACAATGCGGCAAGGAGGTGTGGCCGCAACTGGCCACCGCCGTCATCGTGCTCGTCCACCGCGGCGACGAGATACTGCTGGTACATGCAAGGAATTTCCGCGGCAACTTCTTCGGTCTCGTGGCCGGATTCGTTGAAACCGGGGAAACGCTGGAAGAAGCGGTACACCGCGAAGTGAAGGAAGAAACGGGGCTTGCCATCAGGAACCTGCACTATTTCGGCAGCCAGCCATGGCCTTATCCATGCGGACTGATGGTAGGCTTCAATGCCGACTATGCGGGCGGGGAAATAAAACTGCAACGCAAGGAACTGGCTGCGGGGGCTTGGTTCAAGAAAGACAACCTGCCGGAAATACCCGAAAAACTGTCAATCGCCCGAAAGCTCATCGACGCTTGGCTGGAGGAATATACGGAAGACGGGGCCATACGGAGCATTTAATACTCCAAAAGCTCCATCGACATCTTCCCGCTTTCCGATATGACGGTACCCACCTTGTAGCAACTGGCAGCATCGGGAACGCAGAGCGTGGCAACGAAACGGAATCCCCCGGCGTCGACCCCGTCAAACTCCATGTTGCCCAATATCGCTTGGTTAAGGAAACTGGCCGGCACCAACCTGGCGTACATCTTCTTATTGAAATCCCGCGAATAAAGCTGCCGGGCACCATGGAAGATGCTGATGTGGATAATGTTGTCGTAATACACATTATCCACCTCAACGCCGTCGTCGTTATAAGCGGCCGCCACAACCTTATACTTCGTGGGGTTGACGGCAATATAGCAATGATAGCGCTCGCCGCCGTACATCACCACCGTATCGCGCTTCACGACCCCGGTCACCACCGGCACGTGGTCTTTCTTCTGCACGAAGGCCAGTTCATCATTCGGATCACTGCTCTTGGCCAGCTTCACCACATCGCCGTTCTGATTCTTGAACCAAAAGACATGAGCCGACTGCTTCACTACCGGGTATCGGGCCGCACGCGACCCCAGCACCAGCGTGTCGCTTACTATCTTGAAGTAAGCTGGCTGACTGGTGGAATCTGGATAATAAATCGTATCCCCTTTAACCTTAAACGCAACGGTGGCTGCGTCGCCGTCGACCCAGATGCCTTGAAGCATGGCCTTGGCTTCCCGGCTCTCGGCGACGCTATTCACAGTCTTGGCTTTCTGTCCGCACGATGACAAGAACAGCACGGAAGCCAGCAATACTGAGCAATATCTATTCATCCCTTATCCTTCTGAACAATTATTCTTCCCTATGGGCACAGCGCGGGAACACGCTACCTCCCGATGCAATGATACTCGAAGCCAGCCTCGGAAAGCTCCTCGGCATCGAATATATTCCGCCCGTCAATGACAAGCGGCTGCTTCATGGCTTTCTTGATGACACCCCACGTCGGCAAACGGAACTCTTTCCATTCCGTCAGCAGCAACAAGGCATCGGCATCAAGCACTGCGTCGTACATGTCGCGGCAATAGGTGACACTGTCGCCGATACGGCGCTTGCACTCGTCCATTGCCACAGGGTCGTAGGCACGTACCGTACAACCGGCGTCCAGCAAAAGCCGTATCATCACCAAAGCGGTCGACTCGCGCATGTCGTCGGTTTCCGGCTTGAACGAAAGCCCCCACATAGCTATGGTCTTGCCCCTGAGAGAGCCGCCCCCGAACACCTTCTGCAATTTCTCGAAAAGCACGCTTTTCTGCTTTTCATTCACCCGCTCTACGGCCTTTAATACCTCCATCGAATACCCGTTGGCGTCGGCCGTCTTTATCAAGGCCTTGACGTCCTTGGGGAAACAACTGCCCCCGTATCCGCAGCCTGCATACAGGAACTTACGGCCTATGCGCGTATCAGCACCGATACCGGCACGCACCATATTGACATCGGCTCCAACACGCTCGCACAGATTGGCAATGTCGTTCATGAAAGAGATACGCGTGGCCAACATGGAATTGGCGGCATACTTCGTCATTTCGGCCGAAGGAATATCCATGAATATTACACGGAAGTTGTTGATAAGGAAAGGCTTATACAGCTTTGTTAAGGTTTTCTTTGCCTTTTCGCTCTCTACACCCACTACAACGCGGTCGGGCGACATAAAGTCTTTAATGGCGCTGCCCTCTTTCAGGAATTCCGGATTACTGGCCACATCGAAGTCGACATCTACCCCCCGCTTGTCGAGCTCTTCCTGAATGGCACGGCGCACCTTCCCGGCAGTCCCTACAGGTACGGTACTCTTGGTCACAACGACAAGGTATTTATTCAAGTTCTGGCCGATGGTCTTCGCCACCTGAAGCACGTACTTCAAGTCGGCACTGCCGTCTTCGTCGGGAGGAGTGCCTACGGCCGAGAACACAATCTCCTGCTCGTTGAGCACAGATGCCAAATCGGTGGTAAACTTCAGGCGGCCTGCCTTCACGTTCTTAACCACAAGTTCATCAAGCCCCGGTTCGTAGATCGGGATGTCGCCGTTCTTCAGACGCTCTACCTTCGCTGCATCAACATCAATACATGTGACATTGGCACCTGTATCGGCAAAACACGTACCTGATACCAAACCTACATAACCAGTTCCTACGATTGCAATATTCATAATAATGGTGTAAAAAAATAAATATGATAATTAAGTTGTTAGTCGAATAATACAGCATCTTTGAGGAGGCTTGCAGCCAGGTCTTTCTCGCTTGTAACCACATCCTGGAGCGGGATGGGCCATTCAATGCCCAACTGCGGGTCGTCCCATCTGATGCCCGCCTCGCTGGCCGGGGCATAAGGATTGTCGACCTTATATGTGAACACAGCCTCTTCGCTCAACACGAGAAAGCCATGTGCAAAGCCGCGCGGGATAAAGAACTGGCGTTTGTTCTCTTCGCTCAGCTCTACCATCACGTGCTTCCCAAAGGTGGGACTACTCTTGCGGATATCCACGGCCACATCTACCACCTTACCTTTGATAACACGCACCAACTTGGCCTGCGAAGCATCGCCCGTTTGGTAATGCAGCCCGCGCAGCACACCATAGCCGGATTTCGACTCGTTGTCTTGCACGAAGCCTACCTTGCCTATGTGTTCCTCGAACTCGGCCTGCTTCCAAGCTTCAAAAAAATAGCCACGGGCATCACGGTACACACGCGGCTCAATGATAAACACTCCTTTTATTTCTGTTTCCTTGTAATCCATGGTTGATATAACCTTTAATGATTGTGGTGCAAAAGTAAGAAATATAATCGAGATATGAAAAGTTTTTTTTCATTTTGTGCGTTTTTTATATCCATTTTTATTTGTCTATATAGCAAAAAATAACTAATTTTGCAGTCGTGATTGAGTTAGAGAGACATATTGAGATTCTTTTATTGAGCAACGAGTGTGTTATCGTTCCCGGGCTCGGAGGGTTCGTTGCACATCATGTCGGGGCGCATTACGACGGCGAGGACCACTTGTTCCTGCCGCCGCAGAAAACGCTTGGCTTCAATCCCCAACTGAAGATCAACGACTCACTGCTTGCGCACTCCTACATCGAAGCTTACGACATCAGCTATCCTGAAGCGATACGCCAGATTGAAGCCGAGGTGACGGAGCTGATGCAACGCTTACACAACGAGGGCAAATACGAAATGGCCGACATCGGCGAACTGAGCATGAACGCAGACGGCAATATCCAGTTCGAGCCATGCGAAGCCGGCATCCTTTCGCCGGAACTCTACGGTCTGAGCTCGTTCGACATACAGCCCTTGGCCGAAACAGAAAGCGCAGCCCCGTTAAAGGCCGTCCGCAGCAAGAAGCAAGCAGGAAACACGGGCGACGCCGAAACGCAATCCCTTCCTGCCGTAGCCGCAGCGGGCAATGACGACGACGAAGCCGACGACGGCAGCACAATCAAGATAAAGGTATCGTGGATAAGGAACACGGCGGCAGCAGTTGCCGCAGTCATCGCTTTCCTGCTTCTCTCTACGCCCGTTACCAACAGCCGCTTGGATGCCCATAAACAACTGGCCATGCTCAACCTGCAGCTGCTGCCCCAGAACACCGGGACAGGCAAGCTTCTGTTGGGTGATACGGTAATAAGGAAAACCGTGGCACAGAAGGACACGGCAAGGGCAATACAGCAGACCCCTGACACGGTGAAAGCAGAAGAAACGGCGAAACCGCCCTACTTCACGATTGTGATGGCAAGCCATGTGACCAAGCACAATGCCGAAGCCTTCGTCAAGGAACTGCATGCAGACGGCTTTTCACAAGCCGGCGTCTATGTACATAATAATGTGGTGCGCGTGGTGTACGGCAATTATGAAACCGAAGCCGACGCGTACAACGGCCTGCGCGCCGTCCGGAACAATGAGCGTTTCGAAGAGGCGTGGGTATATCAAGTGAAGATGTAGATGAAGCGAGTGAGATGCCCGAAATGTGATGCGTACACCACATTCGACGAAACGAAATACGAAGAGGGGCGTTCGTTGGTGTTCCAATGTGCAGAATGCGGGAAGCAGTTCGGTATACGTATCGGCACATCCAAGCTGAAGGCAACACGGAAGGAGGAGCAACTCGACGAACAGGCTAACGAAAAAGGATATGGCTCGATCGTGGTCATCGAGAATGTTTTTCATTATAAGCAGGTCATACCGCTGCAAGCAGGCGACAACGTGATCGGCCGCTACCAGAAAGGCAATCCCATCAACACACCGATCGAAACGGCCGATCCGAGCATCGACACCAACCACTGCGCCATCCATGTGGGGCGGGACAAAAAGGGGAAACTGAAATATACCCTCAGAGACGGCCCCAGCAACACGGGGACTTTCGTTGACAACGAAATCCTCAGAGACCGTGAACGCCGTATCATCGAAGACGGTTCGCTCTTCACCATCGGCGCTACAAGCATCATTCTGCGCGGAGCTGAAAGCGAAGAATAAAATCCACAACCCGAATACAATATTCAACTGTATCAAACGTTTAATATATCGATGAATAATAAGAACATACGATATATTATGGTGCTCATGTCGATAATGGCAATAAGCACTGTAGCGCATGCACAGAACTTCACGCTGACGGGCAAGGTGGTGGACGAAGAACACAATCCCATCGAACTGGCTAACGTATCATGCATAGAACAGGGGAAAACCACAATGACAAACCTGAAAGGAGAATTCAGCATCGCGCTCAGCTCCGCAGACAGTGTCGTCGTGAGGTTCTCCATGGTAGGCTATAGCGCCCGGAAACGCACGTTCAGGAAACCCAAGGGGAGACTGAACATAGAAATAACGCTCCCTTCAATGCAAGCACTGGGCGAAATCGTTATCACGGAAAAACGCCGGCAGACGACAGGCACCGAGAAACTGGATATCAAAGACATGAAAGGGGCGCCGTCGGCAACAGGCAATGCCGTGGAAGAACTGATACAGCAACAAGCCGGCGTATCGACACACAACGAGCTGTCGTCGCAATATAATGTGAGAGGCGGAAGCTTCGACGAAAACTTCGTATACATCAACAACGTGGAGATTTACCGCCCGCTGCTCATCCGAAGCGGGCAACAGGAAGGCCTCAGCATCATCAACCCCGACATGGTGGAATCCGTGGCTTTCTCGTCAGGGGGATTCGAAGCCAAATATGGTGATAAGATGGCATCGGCCCTGGACATCAAATACAAACGCCCGAAGAAGTTCGAGGCTGCTGTCACTGCGTCGCTCCTCGGGGCCAGCGGATATATGGGAATGAGCAACAAGAAGTTCTCCATGAGCCACGGCCTCCGCTATAAAACCAACCGCTACTTACTGGGGTCGCTGGAGACAAAGGGCGAGTACCGCCCGAACTTCTTTGACTACCAAGCTTATATCAGCTACACGCCCAACCAGCGGTGGACGGTCGACTTCATCGGGAACATATCGGAAAACCACTACAACTTTGAACCGAAAAACCGGGAAACATCTTTCGGTACGATGGAGAACGTGAAAACATTTACAGTATATTTCGACGGACGGGAAAAAGACATCTTCAGAACGTTATTCGGAACCATGGCCATAAAACGGCATTTCACACCGAACACCACCCTGGCGTTCCTGACATCGGCTTTCTATACGAAGGAGCAAGAAACATACGATATACAAGGACAATACTGGCTCGACGACACACAGACAAGCCAGAACCTGGGCGTGGGCACCTACTTCGAGCATGCACGCAACTATCTTACGGCTCACGTGGAAAGCTTCAAGCTGATGCTTAACCACAAGGCAAAACGCCACGACATCGAAGCCGGACTGACATATAAAAAGGAATATATAGAAGAAAAATCACGCGAATACGAAATGAGGGACTCCAGCGGATATTCAATCCCTCACTCTGCTTCACGGCTGGACCTCATCTACACGCTGAACTCAAAGAACACGCTGAGCAGCAACCGGATAGAAGGATACATTCAAGACAACTTCCGGTTCACAAGCGGCGGGGAGAAACAAACGTATTATACGCTCAACTTCGGTGTGCGCTTCAGCCACTGGGCATTTAATAAGGAAACCATCGTTTCGCCACGCGCCTCGCTTGCCATCATCCCAGCTTTCGACGAAAACATCACATTCCGCTTCGCCACAGGACTATACTATCAAGCACCGTTCTTTAAGGAACTACGCGACACGGCAACAGTAAACGGCGTAACAATTGCTACATTGAACAATAAGATCAAGAGCCAGCAGTCTTTCCACATAGTGGGAGCCTTCGACTACCGGTTCAGGATGATGAGCCGCCCGTTCAAATTCACGGCCGAAACGTATTTCAAAGCATTGCACAATCTCATCCCGTACAACGTTAATAATGTAAAGGTGACTTACTACGGTCAAAACTTATGCGACGGGTATGCTGCCGGCTTAGACTTGAAACTGTACGGAGAGTTTGTTCCCGGAACCGACTCATGGATAACCTTCTCCATAATGAGCACAAAGCAAAAAATGAACGGACAGTGGACGCCGTTGCCAACCGACCAAAGATACGGCATAAACCTGCATTTCACCGACTACTTCCCCGGAACCGAACGGTGGAAGATGACGCTGAAGCTGGCCTTTGCCGACGGACTGCCTTTCGGCGCACCCCACCGCGGACTGGAAAACCAAGATTTCCGCGCCCCTGCCTATAAACGCGCCGACATCGGCATGAGCTATCGCGCTTACAATAATGAAGAACAGAAGAACCACAGTGTTTTCAAGAATATATGGGTGGGGCTCGACTGCCTGAACCTCTTCGGTATCAGCAACGTCAATTCATACTACTGGGTGACCGACGTTACTAATCAGATGTATGCCGTACCTAATTACCTGACCGGACGCCAAATCAACGGAAAAGTTACGTTCGAATTCTAAATTAAGAATATTTTTCATTCTTCATTCTTCTATGTTCATTTAATTGCGTACCTTTGCACGGAATTTTAAATAGCGATATAATCTATAAATAACGCATACGATATGAAGATTTCACACATTGAGCATCTGGGCATAGCAGTCCGGAGCATTGAGGAAAGCCTCCCATACTTTGAAAATGTATTAGGGCTGAAATGTTACAACATTGAAGAGGTGGCCGACCAAAAAGTAAAGACGGCATTCTTGAAGTGCGGCGAAGTGAAGATTGAACTTCTTGAACCGACTTCACCGGAAAGCACCATCCAGAAATGGCTCGACAAAGGCAACCGGGGAGTACACCACGTGGCTTTCTGCATTGAAGACGGCGTGGCCAACGCCCTCGCAGAATGCGACGGGAAAGGAATCCAGCTGATAGACAAAGCCCCACGCAAAGGTGCAGAGAACCTGAACATCGCTTTCCTGCACCCGAAATCTACTATCGGAGTACTAACTGAACTTTGTGAACATTAATTTTACTGTATATAATAAAATGAGTAAGCAATTAGAAAAGATTAAGCAGCTGATCGAAAAACGCGAACAAGCTCGTCTTGGCGGCGGTGAGAAAGCTATCGAGAAGCAGCATGAACGCGGAAAGTATACTGCACGCGAACGCATTGACATGCTGCTTGACCAAGGCAGTTTCGAAGAATACGACATGTTCAAGACCCACCGTTGTACAAACTTCGGGATGGAAAAGAAACAATATCTCGGCGACGGCGTCGTTACCGGTTCCGGTACAATCGACGGGCGGCTGGTATTTATTTTCGCACAGGATTTCACCGTAAACGCCGGTTCGCTCTCAGAAACCATGTCGCAGAAGATTTGCAAGATAATGGACATGGCCATGAAGATGGGAGCACCCGTTATCGGCATTAACGACTCCGGCGGTGCCCGTATCCAAGAGGGTATCAACGCACTTGCGGGGTATGCCGAAATTTTCGAACGCAACATCCTTGCATCCGGTGTTATCCCGCAAATCAGCGGTATTTTCGGCCCGTGTGCCGGCGGAGCGGTATATTCCCCAGCCCTCACCGACTTTACGCTGATGATGGAGAACACCTCATACATGTTCCTCACCGGGCCTAAAGTGGTAAAAACCGTAACAGGCGAGGATATCGATCAAGAACACCTTGGCGGCGCCAGCGTACACTCCACGAAAAGCGGTGTAACACATTTCACTGCTGCAACGGAAGAGGAAGCGGTGCAAATGCTGAAGACGCTCCTCAGCTATATCCCTTCCAACAACATGGAAACGGCTCCGCGCAAGAAATGCGAAGACCCCATTGACCGCTTGGAAGACAGCCTTAACGAAATCATCCCGGAGAACCCCAACGAGGCCTACGATATGTACAACGTAATTTCTGCTATCGTAGACAATGGGGAATTCTTCGAGGTACAGCCTAAATTTGCTAAGAATATCATCATCGGCTTCGCCCGCTTCAACGGGCAGAGTGTCGGTATCGTGGCCAATCAGCCTTCCTGCTATGCAGGAGTGCTCGACGTGAACGCAAGCCGCAAGGGAGCACGCTTCGTACGGTTCTGCGACGCTTTCAATATCCCCATCGTATCGCTGGTTGATGTACCGGGCTTCCTCCCGGGTACCGGACAGGAATACAACGCTGTGATTCTTCACGGAGCACAGTTGCTTTATGCTTACGGCGAAGCCACCGTTCCCAAGATTACGGTTACACTCCGCAAAAGCTATGGCGGAAGCCACATCGTTATGGGCAGCAAGCAGCTTCATACCGACCTCAATTACGCATGGCCGTCGGCCGAGATCGCAGTAATGGGAGCCAGCGGAGCTGCTGCCGTACTCTACGCTAAAGAAGCAAAGGCCAAGAAAGATGCCGGCGAAGATGTAAAAGCATTCATCGCAGAGAAAGAAAACGAATACGACGAGCTCTTTGCTAATCCATACCAAGCAGCCAAGTACGGCTATATTGACGATGTGATAGAGCCTCGCAACACGCGTTTCCGCATCTGCCGCGGTTTGGCACAACTCGCAACAAAACGCGATGCCCTCCCTGCCAAGAAGCACGGCAACATACCTATGTAATAATCTGTCCGGCACGAGGTATGCGGTTATCACTTGCTGCAAACGGCAAACGACCACCGTATACCCGTTCCGGACACAAAAACCAATTATTATGAAACATGACAACAATGTATTTGCTGCTATAGCGCTGGCATTGCATGAGTTCAAAGGCAACAATGTTCACGATAAAGAAACTGGCAAGATTACGATTGTCGACAAAAGAAGCCAGTGGAACAGCTTTGCCTTGAGTATGACTGAACATCCATAAATCCCAATAGTCATGAAAGAATATAAATATACAATCAACGGAAAGAAATACGAAGTCACTATCGGTGAAATTGTTGACAATGTTGCCGATATAACTGTCAACGGCGAAAATTATAAAGTTGAAATGGAACCCGACCAGGAGCCGGAAAAGAAGAAAGTTGTTGTACGCCCGCCGTCGGCTCAGCCGCCGGCCTCAAGCAGCCAACCTGCCTCATCCAGCTCAAACGTCAATACGGCAAATGCCGTAAAAGCCCCACTGCCGGGTGTAATCACGGATGTTAAAGTGGCTGTCGGAGATGAAGTAAAGGCCGGGGATGCCGTCGTTGTACTTGAAGCCATGAAAATGGCTAATAACCTTACTGCCGAGAGAGGTGGGAAAGTAACGGCCATTTGTGTACAGCCGGGTCAGAACGTAATGGAAGGCGACGCATTGGTTGTTATCGAATAAGGATTAAAAGGATTAACGCGCGCAATACAAAAATCCCGGCTGCAGATTTGCAATCGGGATTTTTACCGTTAGCGGCTATCCGCCCACATCCCTCCAACTTACAACTTGTTTCCTTCTTTAGGGAACACTACTGTCGGCCTGAATGTTTTAGCCTCTTCAAAATCCATCAATGCATACGAAATTATGATACAGACATCGCCCACCTGCACTTTACGGGCAGCTGCTCCGTTAAGGCAAATGCTACCGGAGCCCCGGGAGCCTTTTATGATATAAGTTTCAAAACGCTCACCATTGTTATTGTCAACAATCTGCACTTTCTCACCTGCAACCATATTGGCCGCATCCATCAAATCCTCGTCGATGGTGATACTCCCCATGTAGTTCAGGTTGGCCTCGGTAACCGTAACGCAATGAAGCTTCGATTTCAATACTTCTATCATCATCACTCTTTATACTTTATATGATCGATTAACCTAATGGGCGTCTTACCGCAATATACGGTGATACAACCCACTATATTCCGCGCAGCATCCCAAGAAGACACATCCAACAGCGTATCGCCGTCGACAATAGAGAAATACTCCACTTCAAGCCCATCAACAGCATTGATTTCGCTGACAACCTTATCATGCGTTTCCTTTACAGTATGGCCTTCCGCATATGCTACGCTTTGCTTCAGAACCTTGAAAATCCCCGGAGCCACCGCCCGCTCGTCCGGCGCGAGAAGCGCATTGCGGCTGGAAAGCGCCAAACCGTCCTTATCACGGACAATCGGGCATTCAACAATGTCCACATGGAGCTTGAGCGAACGGACCATAGCCTTTATCACAGCTATTTGCTGCCAGTCTTTCTCTCCGAAATACGCACGGTGCGGACGCACGATATAAAACAAGCGGCTGACCACCTGACAAACGCCGTTGAAATGCCCCGGACGATGCGCCCCCTCCATCACAGTAGACACGGGCGGATACTCAAATACCCGCTTGTCTTCTTGCGGATACATCTCCTCTACGGTGGGAGCAAACACATAATCGGCACCGCAGCGCTCCAATAAACGGCAATCGGCATCAAGACCCCGCGGATAGTTCTTTAAGTCGTCCTTATCATTAAACTGCGTAGGATTTACAAACACAGACACAACCGTTATCCCATTGTCAGCAACACTCCGCGTAACAAGCGACGCATGCCCCTCATGCAAAGCACCCATCGTAGGCACAAGGCCTATCCCCTTCCCTTGTTTGCGGGCTTCGAAAAGCTCGTTCTGAAGGTCTACAATCTTATGAAATACTTTCATTCTATAACTGAACGTTTATAATGACTTTATCCTAATCGAATGCAAAATAACAACTTTTTTGCCGAATATGGAAAAATTATCGTGAAAATATGCCAAATAAGAGCCTAAAAATCCTAAATTACAAGAGTTTTTATAGAAATGTGAAAAAAAAAGCGTATCTTTGCATTTAGTAAATCAAAAAGAACATGGCAAAGAAAGTTTTATTCATCAACCAAGAGATATCGCCATACGTGCCTGACAGCGAGCTGTCGTTAATGGGCCGCAATCTGCCGCAAGCGATACAGGAGTTGAACCATGAAATCCGTACGTTCATGCCCAAATGGGGGAACATCAATGAACGTCGCGGCCAATTACACGAGGTAATCAGGCTGTCGGGGATGAATCTTATCATCAATGATACCGACCACCCGCTTATCATAAAAGTAGCCTCTATCCAGTCTGCACGCATCCAAGTATATTTCATCGATAACGACGACTATTTCAGCAAACGCCAAATGGCAGCCGACGAAACTGGGGAAGACTATCCCGACAACGGCGAACGTGCCATCTTCTTTGCACGGGGCGTCCTGGAAACAGTGAAAAAACTGCGTTGGACTCCGGATGTGGTACACTGCCAAGGGTGGATGGGAGCCGTTGTCCCGCTTTACATCAAAACTGCTTACCACGAGGAACCCTCGTTTGCAGATGCAAAGGTTGTAACCTCGCTCTTTACCAAAAGCCTGAAGAAAGATCTCGGGCACAACTTCAAGAAATGCCTTGAATTCCGTGATGCAAAGGCGGAATTGCTTGCCAAATACAATGACAACTTTGATTTCGAAGAACTTGGGAAACTCGCCATCGACTATTCTGACGGTATAATCGAAGCCGACAAGGAAGTGAACAGCGAGCTTTTAGAATACGCACAAGCCCGCAATTTGCCGATACTTAACTATCCGGGCGAAGATTTTGCAAAGGCTTATGAAAACTTCTATGAGCAGCTCTGACAAGGGATACTGAATAGCAAAGTTTATTATATAAAAATTAGGATAATATCATTAAGACTTAAACTTCAATGATTAATTTAAGATTTTTAGCCGGAATCGCAACCGCAATGGCTGTATTTACGGCATGCGAGGATACAACAGACACATTGGGAAATTCGCTTACTAACGATGCCGACCGCTTTAAAATTGTAACGGACACTTTCCTGGTCACATCCAGTTCCATCAAAATCGACTCAGTATTGGCAACGGGGCAATATAGTTATTTAGGACGCATGAAGGACCCGGAGACGGGGGCATACGTTACGAGCAATTATACGACACAGTTCCACGTCCTCGAAGACTTAGGTGTTAATATGTTCCCACCGATTGACAGTATCGTAAGCCTGAATGCTGACAAAAATGTATTCGCTGATTCATGCGCCATGCGCATCTATTTCTATTCATCCGTGGGCGATACGCTCAATCCTATGCAAATGACGGTAAAGGAGCTCAGTAAGCCCATCGAAGAAGGGGTGAAATACTATTCTAATTTTGATCCGGAAAAGAAAGGACTGGTAAGAACCGACGGGAAAGGCATCAGGAAAGTGAAGATGTATACAGCCGTAGACCAGAATTTGGGCGACAGCACACGCTCTACCATTATAAATGGTACGAATATGCAATATGTAGTAATTCCCCTTAACGACAAATACGTGAACAACGGTGTGGAATACGAGAACTATGGGAGTTATATCATGCGTAAGTTTTATGAAAATCCCAAGAATTTCAAGAATTCATACAACTTCATTCACAACGTCTGCCCAGGTTTCTATATCAAGTCAACTGACGGCGTAGGGCTTATGTCGCAAGTCTATACAACAGAGCTAATCACCTATTACCGCTATCTTAGCGACAACTCTCCCGTTACAGGCGTATCACTCATGACCGGTACTGAAGAGGTTATGCAAACAACCTATGTCTCTAACGATAATGACATGATGCAGCAACTGGTGAACGACAACTCATGCACGTATCTTAAAACACCGGCCGGCATTTTCACAGAAGTAACATTACCTGTCGACGACATCAAAAACGGGCACCTTAACGACACCATCAGTTCCGCAAAAATCGTCTTCACAAGATATAACCTGAAAGACAAGGATTCGGAAATAACAGAGCCCACCGCGCTGCTGATGCTGCCCAAAGACAGCCTGTACTCTTTCTTTGAACATAAGAATCTGCCTGATAACAAGACATCGTATATAGCCAGCTATTCAAGTTCGCTGAACACATATACATATAGCAACATCAGCGGACTGATTACACAAATGTACGAAACAAAGGCAAACGGTTCGCCAGATTGGAACAAGGTGGTACTTGTGCCTGTCAACATCACGTACAACACCTCAAGCTCATCGTCATCAATCACGAACATCTCCAATCAGATGACGCTTTCCAGCACACGCCTTGTAGGAGGCAGTGGAAACACGCATGCACCGATAAAAATCAGCGTCATCTACAATAAATTCAGAGACAAATAATGGCTGATAACTTTTTGGAAAGACGGCGGGAAGAGTACGAGCTCAAAAAGAAGTATTATCTTACCGGGAAGAAATACCCGAAAAAAAAGCTCCACCGTAAACTGGAAGAACCGGAAGACGAAGCACTTTAGCAACCGAGCTTAAGGGTACTCCTGCTATCACGTAAAAAAAGATTTTCGCCGATTTTATTCCCGGTGCATAATAGTCTGGCATGAATATGCAATATTAACGAAATATACAGGTGCAAAGAGTTTTTTTCAAACATTGTTTGCAGATTTCATAAAATATTTATACCTTTGCACCCGATTTGGGGTTCCGTAGCTCAGTTGGATTAGAGCAACGCCCTTCTAAGGCGTGGGTCCAGGGTTCGAGTCCCTGCGGAATCACAACGATAGCCAGTTATATTTACGCAATACAAGGAATGCTCTACTTGGCTGCCTATCGTTAAAATACACCACATAAGAATCACACTTCATGGCTTGTCCGGTTGAGCCATTTCCCCTTGTATCTCTTTGGCAGGCTACTTAGGACAAGATTATAGGATTCGAGAATCCAATTTTGAATTTGCTCTGAAGGAAAAGTGTTCTCAATGAGTATTTCATTCCAATGTACTTTGTTAAGATGGTAAGCAGCACGAATGGCAGTATGGCGGTCGCGCAAATCCTGGCCTTCCTCTGGTGGTAACTTGACGGCAATGCGTGGGACGGCATACTCCAACGGGAGATGCAGGAAAATCTTTCCCTCGATTCTGAATACTATCATGTCAGGACCATACGGAGAATCCTCTGTAACGCCTGGAAGAGTAAGACAATACTCTCTAACTTGTTCTATATCCATTTGTACTTTTGTTTTATTTGGTTTGATACTTCTTATAACCCGACCATTCCTGCTGCATTTCGGTATTGTGTTCCCCGATAAAGAACTGTGTCTGGATATTTTCCTTAAAAGGACTCCAGTTGCCACAGATAATACCGTCGCGGGCAATTACCGGCCGGAAGATGCCACTGCTATTGTAAGCCTTATGCTTGTACTCCGGCGAAAGCACTATGTCACGACTCTTATAACTGATAAGATATTCATCGTAAGGAGGAATAAAGAGGTATCTACCCTTACGGAATCCGCGCGTACGGCAATCGTCTGTGAGGTAGAAATCCCTCCCGTCCCATCTTTCTATGTGCAAGGCGCCGCCTAAGAGTGCAATTCCCCTCCGGCAATCGCCGGTATTCAACCCCGACCACCATACGAAATCCTCCAGTGTTGCAGGCTGACGGCTCTGGAAATATTTACGGGTGAACATCATCAGTGCTTCATCTCTGTCTATAGGGCCTGATAGCTTCACCCTGTCGGCAGTAAGCGCATAGGTTGCTTTCATCGGCAATAGCTCGCCGCTACAGATTGTCCCGGACATCTCTGCCATACGGATGTGATAGGAGAGCCGGTGCCCATCCATCCTGATGCCCTTTTCCGCAAGAGCATCAATGAAGTCCTCTTTCGTCGCATTTCCCCTGTCAGTTGCTGTCTGCGCAAGGACATCACGGACGCGCATCAGTTCGTCGCCCGGTATTACCACCTTATTACTGCTCATCCATCCCTTGGTTACGGCTATAGCCTTGGGTGCACAGAGTTCGAGCAAAGGCCAATAGTCATCGGCGGATACCAGTTGCCAAGTGCCCCGCATCAGGTGCAGGCGAATAATCCGTCCACTGTCGAAAGCTTTCTTGAAAGCCTTGGATGATGGGTTACAGGTACGCATAGCTACGGCCCAACGCATCATGCGGTATTCCTGAGCTTGCATTGCACACATATAACCGACGACCTCTTCTGGCTTGCAGTACTGAGGGCAAATGAGCTGTTGACTAAGCAATCGGATGGCGATTGGATTCATATATAACTTAATTTTGTTTGCATCTACGTGAATTTTTCACGAAATCAGCGCTTAAATGCTCCGTATGCTCATCACAGGCCATGCCAAAAGCTGGTTTATTGCTCACGATGCTGCCCGGACGCATATCCACAACGCAAAGTTATATAAAAATCTTGATNNATCAAGATTTTTATATAACTTTGCAATAGGGATTATACGAAAGCTCAAAACTGTTCGAAACTGTATAGAGCTATACACAAATGTGTCACAATCAATTCATAATATGGAGGCGTTCCCTGTAGAAGAAGTTTATGATGTTGTCAGGCAAATCCCAGCTGGTAAAGTGCTTACATACGGGAATATTGCCCAGCTCATCGGGCGACCGCAGAACTCACGTATGGTTGGACATACGCTGAAAGGAGCAGACAGCGCGATGCACTTGCCCTGCCACCGCGTGGTCAATGCCAATGGACGCCTGGCCCCTTGCTGGTCAGGACAAAGAGAACTGCTGACAGCCGAAGGCGTAACTTTCAAGAAAAACGGCTGCGTGGATATGCGGAAGTATATGTGGGACATTTTCGACGACGAAGAATTGTAAGGTAACGGTGGTACCGAACCGCAAAAGTATAAACTAAAAACAAGCTAAAATGAAAAGTCTTGGATCAAAACCGTGGCTGCTGCCACAACCCGTGCTGATTATCGGCACTTACTGTAAGAATGGCGAGCCAAACGCGATGAACGCTGCTTGGGCCGGAACGTGGGACATGCACGAAATAATGATTTCGATAGGTGCACACGCGACGACCGAAAACCTGAACGCGAAAGGCGAGTTCACCGTTGCCTTTGCCACAGCCGATACGCTTGTGGCCTCAGACTTCGTGGGTATCATAAGCGCCAAGAACGATGCACAGAAGATGGAGAAGACCAACTGGACGGCCATCAAGGCAGAGAATGTGGACGCGCCTGTTTTCACGGCGTTCCCGATGACCTTGGAATGCCGCATTAAGGAGAAGATCGACGAGTCGGAATCGGGCTATTACATCATCGCCGAAGTAGTCAACGTGCTTTGCGACGAAGCATACCTGGCCGAAGACGGAAAGCCCGACGTGGAGCGCATGAACCTAATTACCTACGACCCTGTACACCACGGTTACATTCAGTTGGGAAAAAACATAGGGAAGGCTTTCTCGGACGGTAAGAAACTGAAATAAGCTCGCATACCGCCGAAGAACTGTCAGGGCTATTCCGTTGTGAACGGACTGTACAGACTGAAATCGTACAAGCACCTTGTAGCAGGACTACAAGATGCTTGTACGATTTGGATTAAATGCAAGTTCAACTGTAAAAAGAGTGCTTTATACAGGAAATAAGCTAAATATGCACTTGCTTGTTGAATCCGCGCCCGTTCTTAGTGATTCCATGGAAATGATTATAAATCGGCGAAAAGCAATATTTCTTTTTAACGGGGATTCATTGATTCGGCAACAGCACACTTCTTATCCGGTAAAAAGACCGCAAATGCAGAACCAATACCGGCATGCAGCTATGTATCGGACTGAGAACGCAAAAGGAAGCAAGGTATTTTAACCTGTAATGTGCTGAATATCTCAGAAATATTCTGTAATTTTGCAAAATATATTAAGAAGTATATGAAAACAAAAATCATCGCATTACTGGCATTGCTCGCCCTGACGGCGCTAACGGTACAGGCTGACTATACACCGATAGCCTACTATATGGAGAACGGCGAACCGACAAGCACCACCAGCGGAATAGAAGCGGAGGATACGCTGACCGTGACATTCAAAATCGACGAAAAAGGTACCGATACGGATGTAATCGGCTATGCATGGAAGATTTTCAAGAGTGGAGAAACAGCTGCCATCCTTATAAGATACGGCGAAGAAACAACTTATAAGTTTACTGCCTCGGGCGACTACACCGCAACGCTCTATACCGTGAGGGAGATAAGCACTGTGAACAGCGATGGCTCGATAACAAAGAGCGACACCACACAGGCCGAAGGTTCGATTACGGTGAAAATATCAAACAGCTTCCTTGAAATGCCTAATGCGTTTTCGCCCAATGGCGACGGCATCAACGATATATATAAGGCTAAAGACGGCTACAAGAGCATTGTAGACTTCCGGGCCTATATCTTCAACCGCTGGGGGCAAAAGTTGTACGAATGGACCGACATCGACGAAGGATGGGACGGCACGTTCAGGGGCAAGCCCGCTAAGGCCGGCGTCTACTTCGTATTGGTAAAGGCAAGGGGTGCCGACGGCAGGGAATACAGCATCAAACGCGACGTAAACTTGCTGCGCGATTATACGGAAACTACTTCTACAGAATGAGCCTGCTATAAAAGCAACAGGACCAATAATATTTTAAGAAAGGGTAAAAGATTGAAAGAAGATAATCAGATACAAGTATGGGGTGCAAGGGTGCATAACTTGAAGAATGTCGACGTAACGATTCCAAGAAACAGCCTGACCGTCATTACAGGACTATCGGGGTCGGGCAAGTCGTCATTGGCTTTCGACACCATCTTTGCCGAAGGGCAACGCAGGTATATCGAAACGTTCTCGGCCTACGCCCGCAACTTCCTCGGCGGACTGGAACGCCCTGACGTAGATAAGATTACGGGATTGAGCCCGGTAATCAGCATCGAACAAAAGACAACCAACAAGAATCCACGCTCAACGGTGGGGACGACCACCGAGGTGTACGACTACATGCGACTGCTCTATGCGCGGGCCGGAAAGGCTTACAGCTATGCCACGGGTGAAGAGATGGTAAAATATACTGAGGAGAAGGTTATCGACATGATTACCGACGACTACGCCGGACACAAAATACTCATCCTCGCACCACTGGTGCGCAGCCGCAAGGGCCACTACCGCGAATTGTTCGAGAGCATGCGCCGCAAAGGGTATCTTAACATGCGGGTGGACGGCAAGGTGGTGGAAATCACGCGAGGCATGAAGGTAGACCGCTACAAGAACCACGACATCGAGGTGGTCATCGACAAGCTGAGCGTTGAGCAAGGGGCTGCCAGCGAGCGGCTGAAACGCTCGATACAGACTGCCATGAAACAGGGTGACGGACTGATTATGATTATGGACAAGGAAAACGACTCGGTGAAGCATTTCTCCAAGCGCCTGATGTGCCCCACAACGGGCATTTCATACAGCGACCCGGCTCCAAACAATTTCTCGTTCAACTCACCGCAAGGGGCATGTCCACGGTGCAAGGGGCTCGGGTTCATCAACGAAATCGACTTGAATAAGGTTATCCCCGACCGCGGAATGAGTATCCACGCCGGAGCCATCGTGCCATTGGGGAAATATAAGAACCAGATGATTTTCTGGCAAATTGATGCCATCCTGAAACGCTACGAATGCGATATCAAAACTAAGGTGAACGACATTCCGGAGGAGGCTCTGAACGAAATCCTTTACGGCTCGCTCGAAAACGTGCGAATCGACAAGGAACTGGTGCATACGTCGAGTGATTACTACGTGGCGTTCGACGGCGTAGTGAAGTACCTGCGCAACGTGATGGACAATGACGACTCGGCCAGCGGGCAGAAATGGGCCGACCAGTTTCTGGCTACGTGCGAATGCCCTGAGTGTCACGGCCAACGCCTGAACCGCGAAGCGCTTTCATACCGCATTTGGGATAAGAACATCAGCGAACTGGCGGCAATGGATATCACCGAACTACGCCAATGGCTGGACGATGTGGAAGCGCATCTGGACCATCAGCAACAGCAAATTGCTGCCGAGATACTGAAAGAAATCCGTACGCGTATCGACTTCCTATTGGAGGTGGGGCTCGATTACCTCTCGCTCAACCGCCAGTCGGCCAGCCTGTCCGGCGGCGAGAGCCAGCGCATCCGCTTGGCAACACAAATCGGTTCGCAACTGGTGAACGTGCTTTATATCCTCGACGAGCCAAGCATCGGCTTGCACCAACGCGACAACGACCGCCTCATCAAATCGCTTAAGGAACTGCGCGACATCGGTAATACGGTCATCGTCGTAGAGCACGACAAAGACATGATGCTGAGTGCCGACTACATTGTGGACATCGGCCCGAAAGCCGGCCGTAAGGGCGGCGAGGTGGTTTATCAAGGCACACCCGGAAAGATGCTGGACCAGCATACCATCACGGCCGACTACCTGAACGGCGAACGGAAGATAGCCTTGCCGGCGCAACGGCGTAAAGGCAACGGCAAGAGCCTGTGGATACGGGGAGCTAAAGGCAACAACCTGAAGCACATCGACGTGGAGTTCCCGCTCGGCGAACTGATTGTAGTAACAGGCGTGAGCGGTTCCGGTAAATCGACGCTCATCAACGAGACGCTGCAACCCATCCTTAGCCATCACTTCTACCGTTCGCTAAAACGACCCATGGCCTACGACCGCATCGAGGGCATCGAACAGATAGACAAGGTGGTAAACGTAGACCAAAGTCCGCTGGGCCGCACGCCGCGCTCTAATCCGGCCACTTATACCGGCGTATTCAGCGACATCCGCTCTATGTTCGTCAATCTGCCCGAAGCCAAGATACGCGGGTACAAGCCAGGGCGGTTTTCGTTCAACGTAAAAGGCGGGCGGTGCGAGGTATGCGGGGGCAACGGCTATAAAACCATCGAGATGAATTTCCTGCCCGACGTGATGGTGCCCTGCGAGGCTTGCCACGGCAAACGCTACAACCGCGAGACATTAGAAGTACGCTACAAAGGAAAATCAATTGCCGATGTGCTCGACATGACCATCAACCAAGCAGTGGAGTTTTTTGAAAATGTGCCTGATATTCTCCGGAAGATTAAGACCATACAAGACGTCGGACTGGGATATATCAAGCTGGGGCAGCCATCTACCACGCTGTCGGGAGGTGAGAGTCAGCGTGTGAAACTGGCAACGGAACTAAGCAAGAAAGATACTGGCAAGACGTTGTATATCTTGGATGAGCCTACTACCGGACTGCATTTCGAAGACATCCGCATCTTGATGGATGTGCTACAGAAACTGGTAGACCGCGGAAATACGGTTATCATCATCGAGCACAACCTCGATGTCATCAAGCTGGCCGACCATATTATCGACATGGGGCCGGAAGGCGGGCGCAACGGCGGAACGGTACTCTCTACCGGCACACCTGAGGAGGTGGCAAAAAGCAAGAAGGGCTATACGCCGAAATTCCTAAGGGAAGAATTGCAGTAAAGGCACTCCCCGTCACTGCCGGGCTCTGCGCTTAAACGGCTTTATGGCCTGCGGTGCAGAACGGCGCAGGATATACAGGGCTGCGCTGAACGCAAACAGCACGAAATAGCAGCATACCACTTGCAGTTTACCAATGAAGATGCCGTCGATACCAGAAAAAGGCCACGAAGCGATATGAGCCAGTATGCGGTTCAGTCCGTCGACAACAGCCACAAGGACTGTCACCAACCAGCACTGGACAGGCGGCAGGGCCGTAAAGGCCAGAACGGCGACCGACAAATAAAGAATAACGGAAGCTGCAGGAATCACCACAAAATTAGTAATCAGGAAATAAACGGGCAGTCGCCCGAAATAGTAGGCGGCAAGCGGAGCTGTACCCAGTTGGGCTATGAAAGAAATCACCGTCAGCTGCCATACATAACGGAATATACGGTGTTGTTGCTGGAACTTTACCGGCACCAACCTGCTAACACCCCCATGGAAAAGAAGGATGAAGAAGACGGCCATGAAAGACAACTGAAAACCTACATCGAAAAGACTGAAAGGCTCGGCCACAAGCATCACAAGCGCCGTAAACGCCAATGTACCAAGCGACATGCGGGGACGGCCGGCTAAACCGGCAAGGCTATATACCGTCACCATTGTGGCGGCACGCACTACTGACGGCATCAACCCTACCATCACGACATACGCCCATATAGCTGTCAGAAGAAGCACTTCGCGCAGTATCCTGAACCGGAGCGGAACAGAGAGGGTGACGAATATCAAATAGATAATCGACAGATGCAGCCCCGACAGAGCTAAGACATGTGCAGCACCTGACTCCCGGTAAGCTGCCATCACCCCCTTTGAAACAGCCGACTTGTCGCCCAGCGTCATGGCAGCTACGACAGCAAGCGCCTGCCCGTCGAATCCCGAACTACGATACCGGCCGACGAACTGCATACGCCAGTCGAGCGCAGCCAACTTAAAACGCTGCCATACCGACAACCGCTCGAGGGAAACGGATGCCCGCCTCCATCGGTCATAAGGGATGAACGTCTGCGCTGCAACACCTTGCGTCTTTAGGTAGGCAGCATAATCGAAACGCGACGTACCGGAGGAGGACGGACGCTCCATGCGCGAGCAGGCTGTAATGCCCTCGCCTATCCGCAACCGTGAATAACGGCGGCCGACGGTATCTTTCAGCACGCTCGCCCGCACCTTGCGCCCGCACAGCCGCCCTTCAGTCACCAACATATCAAAACGTATAGTTTTCCCCTTCTCCACCGGTTGACTGACGACAACCGCCTCGTAAGCCACAGGTTCCCGGTCGGGCACTATCCGGTAGCGTTCTTCCGCATTGCTGATCAGGAAGCTGCCCAGCAGGAAAGCAGCCAACAGGATGGCTCCCCCCTGCAACACGGCAGAACGGCCAGCCAAACAGGCCAAGACAAGTGCAGAAAGTGCCGCCCACAGCCATACCGTCGCGGAAACGTCGGCCAACAAATGGTCTCCGGTTATAATACCCAATCCGAGGAATACAACGGCACGCAGCAGAGGATGAAGTTGAAGACGGTCTGCGAGATTCATCACCGGATATAATAGTTAACATTAAACAAAGCGGGTGTATCAAATATAAGATAGGCTTCCGCCATGATATGAATTCGGGCGCGGAATACTTGGATTCACGGATTTAGTTTATTTAAAACCGTGTTCATCCGCGTAATCCGCGCCCGAAAAAGCCATGGAGGTATTTCCTCCCTCAACACTCAGATGGCCTCATCGCTCAGAGGGCAGAAACGGCAATCCAGTCGTATACACAACTGAAGATACCGAAAGCTACAATCCCTCCCGTACAGAGCGCCAGCGCCAACTTCGTATTAAAGTCGCTCCGGAATGCCGGCAGCGGATTGCCCGACGGTTTGATGTACATCGCCTTTACTATCAGCAGATAGTAATAGAGCGACACAACCGTATTAACCAAAGCAACGAACACCACGAAATAAGCCCAAAACGAGCCTTGTCCGGCAGCAGCCATGAAGACGAAGAACTTGCTGAACATACCTGCGAACGGAGGTATACCCGCCAACGAGAACAAGGCCACCGTCATCAAGAACGACAGTTTGGGGTTGGTCATATAAAAACCGTTATAGGCATCCATCTGCGTTGTACCGTTATTCTTCTGCTCAACCACGCTGATAACAGTGAACACGCTCATGTTGGCTACAACATAAACAAGTATATAGTAAATAAGCGAGGCCACGCCCAACGAACTGTTGCCCACCACGGCCAGCATGATATAACCGGCCTGACTGATAGAACTGAACGCCATGAAGCGCTTGAGTTCTGTCTGGCGGATGGCAAACAGGTTGGCGATTGTTATAGAGAGCACGATGACAATATAGAGCAGATACTCCCAGTATTCCACGATGTTGCCAAACACCTTCATAAGGATGATACACAGTGCCAATGCAGCAGCACCCTTGGAAATCACGCTCAGATAACCCGTCACCGGCGTTGGCGCACCTTGATAGGCGTCGGCCGTCCAGAAGTGGAAAGGAACGAGGGAAATCTTGAACCCAAGGCCGCTGAAAAAGAAGGCCATACCCATGACGGTAAGCGGCGTGGCAGTCATCTTCACGGCAATGTCGTCGAAATAGAGCGTACCCATCGCACCGTAAATAAACGATATGCCATAGAGCATGATACCGCTCGAAAATACCGCCGTAAGAATAAACTTCGCCGCCCCTTCTGCGCTCTGGCGCTTCAGTTTGTCGAAAGCTACAAGGCAAGCCATCGGCACAGATGCCATTTCAAGGCCAAGGAAGAACATCAGGAAGCTGCCCGACGACATCATCATGTACATACCCAGCAACGTGGAAATCACCAACTCGTAAAACTCGCCCGCCTTGTTGGCCGCCCCGCGTTCCAGCCAAGGTTGCGCCATGATGACGACAACCAGCGTGCCGGCTGTAAGGATAACCTTCATCACGTTCACCGCATGCGTGGTGACATACAAGTTGCCGAATGCGGATGCCGGCTCGGCCAGTGCACAGGGAATCAGCTGCACAACCAGCAACACATACATCAGCGGGCGCAGCATGGCCACTTTCTTTTCGCCCTTCAGCAGCAGGTCGGCAAAAAAGACGATTATCAGGACAGCTACCAGCGTAGCCTCCGGAATCATATTAAAAAATTGTCCGTAATTCATATTCTTCAGACCTCTTTATTACATATTAATTACACTGAGGATGGGACCTACCGCATCGGAGATGACATTGCTTACCCAAAGCGGAGCTACACCTAAGCCGGCAACGCAGAAAATCAAGCAGCATACAGCCAAGCGCTCATCCCATGTAGCGTCCGTCAACTCTTCGTAGTGAGGGTCGGCCACCTTTTGGAAAAGAATCTTCCCGACAACGCGCAGGATATAAACCGCCGTCACCACAATCGATGTACAAGCAATGATGGTGCAGGCACGGCGGAAGGTATCGCTGTTCTCAAAAGAACCGACAAACATGGTCATCTCGGCCACATAGCCGGAGAAGCCCGGCAAACCGAGATTTGCAAGGCCGGCTATCACGTAACCGACCGAAAGGAAAGGCATAATCTTCATCAACCCGCCCAGCTTGCGCACGTCGCGGGTATGGGTACGCCCGTAAATCATTCCGATGAGGGCGAAGAAAAGTGCCGTCATCAATCCGTGGGAAAGCATCTGTATGATGGCTCCGGTACACGATACCTTGGTCATCATGAGCAAAGCAAAGAGCACCATACCGCAATGCGACACCGACGAATAAGCGTTGATATACTTCAAATCGGTCTGCACACATGCAGACAACGCGCCATAAACCACCGAAATCGTTGTCAAAATCAAGAATATCCATGATAGTTCTTGTGCAGCTTCGGGCAACAGGTACATCGCTATGCGGAAACAGCCGTAACCTCCCAGTTTCATCAACACGCCGGCGTGCAGCATCGACACGGCCGTGGGTGCCGAGGCATGACCGTCGGGCGACCATGTATGGAACGGGAAGAGCGCACCGAGGACACCAAATCCGATGAAGATAAAGGGGAAGAAGATATTCTGTATCCCGGCCGGGATATTGTTCATGGCTGCAATTTCGTTGACATTCATCGTCGTGGCACCGCTGAAGTAATAAATACCGAGGATACCGATGACCAACAAGGCAGAACCGCCCATCAACATCAGTGTCAGCTTCATGGCTGCGTACTCTTTGGCACCGCTACCCCATACACCGATTAAAAGGTACATCGGAATCAAGGCCACTTCATAGAACATGAACATGGTGAAAAGGTCGGTACAAATAAAGAAACCATACACGCCGGTAGACAACAAGGTAAACCAGAGGAAATACTCCTTTGTCATCGGCTTCAGCTGCCAAGAAGCGAAAGTGCCGGTGAACACGATGATGCTCGACAAGAGCAACATCACGACAGAGATACCATCGACACCGATAGAATAGGCAATGTTGAGAGGTTTAAACCAGGGGATACTGTATGTCAGTAGCATGGTGTCGGTATTGCCTGCGGCACGCTGCTGAACGAAATAGACAGCCAGCCATATTGACAGCACCAGCAGACAAGAAGCACCGGCCACCATCACGCCACGTACCTGATTGAGATTGCGCGCGATCCACAGACCGAGCAACATAAGTACGGGAATTACTACGAATAGACTTAATACATTCATTTTCTATTTACAATAAGCAAAGTAATACTAATGTTAATGCAACGGCGCCTGTAAGGAACCACACGGCATATTGGCGCACGTCGCCGCTCTGCCAGCTGCGGATGCTCTCGCCGGCCTCGTTGGCTCCCCATGCCATAAAGTTGAACGTGCCGTCAACGATATGACGGTCAAACCACGCAATCGGCATGGAAACAAGGCGGAAAATAATCTTGTGTGTGACAAACTGCCAGATATTGTCTTGATAGAAGCGGTTGTAAGCAGCACGATGCAGCCTGGGGAACATCTTGTACAGTTTTTCGGCCACAGGCTGCTTCTCACCCTTATAAATATAGGTGGCAAGCGCGATGCTGCACACGGCAACGACAATACTCGTTCCGGCTACCGTCCAGTCGAGGTGGATATCATAAGCTTGTCCACTGGCACTGACGAAATGGCCGAAGGGGATAAAGCCGCAGCCGATAGTGACCAGCGAAAGGAATATCAGCGGGAAAGTCATCGACAACGGAGCCTCGTGCGGCGTATGCGCCGCATGGGCAGCTTTGTTCTCCGTCCCCCAGAAGATTCCGTAATACAGGCGGAACATATAGAAAGCCGTCATGGCCGCTACACCTGTCATAATCCACCCCACGACCGGATTGTAATGCATGCACGCCGTAAGTATCTCGTCCTTGGAAAAGAAGCCCGAGAACGGAGGAATACCAGCAATGGCCAGACAGGAGATGAGGAAAGTGATGTGGGTTATAGGCATGTACTTACGCAGGCCGCCCATCATCGACATTTCATTGGAATGCACGGCGTGGATGATACAGCCGGCACCAAGGAACAGGCAGGCCTTGAACATGGCATGGGTGAACAGGTGGAACATGGAGGCCATATAGCCCAGCTGCGCATGATTGTCGAGCACCGCACCGTGACCCGGCAGGCATACGCCGAGGGCCACCATCATGAAAGCTATCTGCGAAATGGTAGAAAAGGCCAGCACGCGCTTGATGTCGGTCTGGGCACACGCCACAGCAGCAGCATAGAACGCCGTGAACACCCCTATCCATACGACAATGCTCATCTGGCCGGGTGCATACTCAATCCACAAAGGGAACATGCGCGCTATCTGGAACACACCGGCAACCACCATCGTGGCGGCATGGATGAGCGCAGAAACGGGCGTCGGTCCTTCCATGGCATCAGGCAACCAAATGTGCAACGGGAACATTGCACTCTTACCTGCGCCGCCGATGAACATAAAGACAAGTGCCAACGGAAGAATGAAGCCGCCGGCAGCCACCGCTGCCGCCGCGTCAACCGGGATAAACGGCGTTGTGCCCTGCCCCATCACGACGTCGCCGGCAAACGAAAAGCTGAACGACCCCGTGTAGTATCCGAAAAAGAGGATACCGATAAGGAAGAACAAATCAGCAAAACGCGTAACGACGAAAGCCTTCTTTGAAGCGGCCACAGCTGCCGGCAGTGGGTAATAGAACCCTATGAGCAGGTAAGACGACACGCCCACCAGTTCCCAAAAGAGATACATCTGGAAAATATTGGTGGCAACAACCAGTCCGAGCATCGACATGGTAAACAGGGAAAGGAAAGCATAATAGCGTTGGAAGCCTTTCTCTCCATGCATATAGCCCAAAGAGTAGATGTGCACCATTAAGCTGACGGTAGAAATGACAATGAGCATCATCACCGAAATAGGGTCGAGCAGGATGCCCAAATCGAAGCGCAGGCTGCCCAGCGGCAACCATTCGAAGTTGTAAGGCACAACCGTGGCAAAAGCCCCGTCGGCACCGCGCCCTGCCGTAAAATAAGTGAATGCCGTGAGATACGACAGGACGGTCACCGCACCAAGCGAAGCGGTACCGATGAGTCCGGCCGCCTTGTGGGACATCTTCATACCGAAGAGCCCCAATACAAGGAACGAGAACAACGGCAGAAGCAATATCAAAAATGAATAACTATATTCCATAATCAATCTTTAGTCTTTAAGCGTTAATTCTTCATTTCCTTAATACTGTTTACGTTGTCGCTGCGGAAATTGCGGTAAACATTGATAATGATAGCGATTGCCACCGCACTCTCCGCCGCACTGACGCCGATGGAGAAGAGCGTCATGAAGAAGCCTTCCATGCCGCCGGGGAAGAGCAGGCGGTTGAATGCCGCGAAATTTATGTCGACAGCATTGAGCACCAACTCGATGGAGATGAGCATGGCTATCAGGTTGCGGCGCGTAACAAAACCGAATACGCCGATAAAGAACAACAGTGCGCTAAGCACGAAATAATATTCTACTGGTACCATAACTTATTCCCCCTCTTTCCGTGATACAACCAAACCGCCGATGATGCAGGCCAGCAGGAACAGCGAGATAAACTCGAACGGAAGCACATACTGATACTTCCCGGCTCCTACCAGCGCCATGCCGACGGCCTTCACGGGCACTTCGGCGTCGGGCGCACTGCAAGCAGCATAAATAAACTGATTCTTGAGCAGCACGGCAGCTACGGTCGCAAGACCGACAAGCGCCACCAATGCGCCGAACACGACGCGCGAGCCTTTCAACTGCTCCACAAGCCCCTGCAGGGTACGCTTGCTCACAATCTGGATGGCAAAAATATAAATCATCGTCACGCCGCCGGCGTATATGCTGATTTGTGCTGCGCCAAGAAATGTATAATCGAGCAGGAAGTAAAGGCCTGCCACTCCGAAGAGCACGAACAACATGAATGTCGCTGCCCTCATAATCCGCTTCGTTATCACGCACATCACGGCAGAGCCGAGGATGACAACGGCAAGAATTGCAAACATTACGATATTAGCCATAGTTTGTCTTTACTTCGTTTTAGTATTAAACTTACCGATTTCCATTGGTGCACCGCCGTCGAGCAGGCCGGGCAGCGAACCGCCCTGATATATCTCCTTGTCCAGATGGAGTACGAGACTATCGCGGTCGAACACGCTGTTCTCGAAATCGTTTGTAAACTCGATTGCATCAAAATTGCATGCATTCGTACAAAGCTGGCAGAACATGCAGTCACCCAAATTGTACTGGTAGTCGTCCAACATTTTCTTTTTACGACCTGTTTCCGGGTCTTCCTCCATGTGTGCCATGAGCTTTATGGTGCCGTTAGGGCAACTCTTCTCGCACAGCGTGCATGCAGTACACTTGTGTGTTCCGTCCTCATTGCGCTTGAACACGAGCCGCCCGCGGTGGCGTTTCGCCACATGCAGTGTCGTTTTTCGGTTCTCCGGATATTGCTCGGTCGACTTAGGTGCAAGATACTCCTTGATCGTCACCTTCAGTCCCGTGGCCAGCGTTTTCAGTCCGCACCAGATACCTCCAAAATATGATTGTTCCATTTAATTAATAATCTTTTAATCCGTAATCCTTATTCAACATACCATCCCAGTGCTACGACAACCGTCATCAGCACAAGGTTGAGCAAGGCCAGCGGCATCAGGTACTTCCATTCGAGCGTCAGTATCTGGTCGATACGCAGGCGCGGGTAAGTCCACTTCACCCACATCAGTAACCAGACCACGAAGAATGTCTTGCCCATGAACCACACAAAGCCCGGAATATAGTTCATCACCATATCCACCCCGTCGATACCGATGTTCAACGGAGCCCATCCGCCAAGGAATACGGTGGCGGCAATGCCGGAAATAACAAAGAGATTGAGGTACTCGGCCAAATAATAGAAACCGAAGCCCATACCGCTGTACTCGGTATGGTAACCTGCCGTCAGCTCGCTCTCGGCCTCGGCCAAGTCGAACGGGCCGCGGTTGGCCTCTGCATTACCGGCTACGAGGAACACGATGAAAGCGATGAAAGCCGGGACATGCCCCTGGACAATCAGCCATTTCCAAGGCCCCGTCTGCGCTTCCACAATGCCGGACATCTGCATGGTGCCCGTAAGTATCACAGCCGTAATAAGGCAAAGGCATAGCGACATCTCGTAAGAAATCATCTGCACGGCGCCGCGCATGGCCGAAACCACCGAGTACTTGTTGTTCGACCCCCAACCGGCAAGGAAGATGCCCACCACGCCGATACTGGAGATTGCGGTAACGAGGAAGATGCCCACATTAAAATCGAGCACGCCGGCGCCTTGGGTCCAAGGCAGGAAGGCGAAGGTGCTCACCGAGGCAATGATTACAAGGAACGGGGCGACGATATAGAGCAATTTATCAGCCTTGTCGACAAAGAATATCTCTTTGATGAGCATCTTCAGCACGTCGGCAAACACCTGCAACACCCCCCAGGGCCCCACACGCATCGGCCCCAGACGGCACTGGAAGTATGCACATACCTTACGTTCCATGAATATCAGTACGATGGCAAGCAGCGCATACCCCACAAGCAGTAGGACACCGACTATCACGCACTCGATCAGGATTGACCAGAAGTCGCCCAACCCCAGCGTATTGCGGAGCAGGCCGTCAAACCATTGCGTTACAATATTAAAATTATCAATCATCTCTTTATCTATCAATGTCAGGAATTACGAAATCTAATGCAGCACCGACGGTTATCAAGTCGGCGATTTTCCCGCCGCGCAGCATCTCGTCCATAGCAGCCACGTGGTTCAGCCCCATCGGGCGGAACTTCAAGCGGTAAGGCGATTTGTCGCCTTTCGAGTCAAGGTACACACCCACCTCGCCGCGGCTGCCCTCTACCGAGAAGTACCACTGGCCCTCGGGCACTTTAATAATCGGCTTCTGTTTCACGTAGAAGTCGCCTTCCGGAATATTATCAATCAGCTGTTCGATGATGCGGATGCTCTGCTTCATCTCTTCTATGCGGTTATAGTAGCGTGCCATCGAGTCGCAGCCGTAGCTCACCACCTCGTCCCACTCTACCTTATCGTACATGGCATACGGATGATACTTGCGCACGTCGTTGTGCCAGCCCGATGCACGGCCGCTGGCCCCCGTCACGCCATAACTGATGATATTCTCCCTGTCCATCACGCCCACGTCCTTTAGGCGCTGGCGTGTAATGACGTTGTCGCCGAACACGTCGGTATATTCCTTGAACATCGGCTTGAGATAAGTACAGAGCGTCTTTACGTTTTTCACGAAACCAGGGTCGATATCGTCCTGCAAACCGCCGATGCGGTAATAGTTCTGTATCAAGCGCCCACCGGTGGTTTCCTCCATCACGTTGAGCACATGCTCACGGTCGCGCATCGAATAAAGGAAGGCGGTGAGGGCACCGAGGTCCTGTGCGCAGCAGCCCGTATAGAGCAGGTGCGAATCGATGCGTTGCAACTCATCCATGATGGTGCGGATGTACAGGATGCGGTCGGTCAGCTCTACGCCCATGGCCTCTTCTATTACTCCGGCGAGCGCGTGGCGGGTCATCATGGCCGACAGATAGTCCATACGGTCGGTCAGGGCCAGCGTCTGCGGATAAGTATACTCCTCGCACATTTTCTCTATACCGCGGTGGATATATCCCAGGTGAGGGTAAATCTTCTTCACGGTCTCGCCTTCGAGCACTGTCTGCAAGCGCAATACACCGTGGGTCGACGGATGCTGCGGGCCGATGTTCATCACGAAATCGTTGTCCGAGAACAGTTTGTTTTGCTTGGCAACCAGTTTCCCGTCGGCAGTGAGCGAATATTCCATGCCGTAATCCGGCTCTATGTCGTCCTCCAGCGTATATTCCTCCACAGGCTTATAATCCTTGCGTAACGGGTAACCCTTGAAATCGCTCCGCAGATACAACCGCCGCATATCCGGATGCCCTAAGAACTTGATACCCAAGAAGTCGTACACTTCCCGCTCAAGCAAATCTGCCGACTTCCACAAAGAGTAAGCCGACGGGATGACGTAATCTTCGCCCACCTGCTTGGCTATCATCTTCACCGATATGCGCTGATGGGTATCCGTATTTTCCAACAGATAGACACACCCCAATCCTTCTTCGCCGAAATCCTCGCCGATGATGGTTATGAGGTAATCAAAATGCTGTTCGTTTTTCAGTTTTGCCATTTCGGCAGCAAAACTGTCAAACCCAAATTCGAGATTCTCTAATTTCATTTTGCCGCCTCCTGTTCTTTCTTTAAGTTTTCCGTAAAATCAGCAGGTACGTCTGTCACCACGATGGTTTTCTTGCCGTATGTCAGCGCCTCATTGCTTAAACCGAGCGCACGCTCGCCCGCAGTCTGCTTATGGTTGGCGCCGCCGAAGAATTTCTCGACTTTCACCTTGCGCTGGAGCTGCATCATGCCGTACATGATGGCTTCGGGCCGTGGGGGGCATCCCGGGATGAACACATCCACGGGGACAATCTCGTCGATGCCTTTCACTACGTGGTAACTCGACTTGAACGGGCCACCGGAGATGGCGCATCCGCCTACGGCTATTACATATTTTGGTTCGGCCATCTCGTCGTACAGACGCTTGAAGGCCGGGGCCATCTTGTGTGTAATCGTACCGGCACACATAATCAGGTCGGCCTGTCGCGGAGAGTTGCGCGTTACTTCAAAGCCGAAGCGTGCAAAGTCGTAACGGGCACAGCCTACGGCCATAAACTCGATGCCGCAGCACGACGTGGCAAAGGTGAGCGACCAAAGCGAATTGGAACGCCCCCAGTTGATTAGCTGGTCGAGGTTGCCCGTCACTACGTTCACCCCACCCTCATGCAGTTCGTCGACAATTTTCTCGAGACTTTCATTGTCCTTGAACTCACCGTAAGGGATGCTCTTGATGTGTGGTTTTCTTACTTCCATTCCAGTGCCCCTTTCCGCCAAGCATAGGCCAAGCCAAATACAAGTACTACCAAGAAGAAGCCGATGCTGAACAGCGCCGCTGCCCCGAACTCCTTCACGACAACAGCCCATGGGTAAAGAAACACGGTCTCTACATCAAACATGAGAAACAAGATGGCAAATAAGTAGTAGCCCACATGAATAGGTATCCAGGAAGAACCGTGCGTAGGAATACCACACTCGAACGGCTCTCCCTTCACCTTATTATATGAGCGGGGACCTACCAGCTTAGCAATAACGTAAGCTGCAGCCACCAATGTCATAGCCGTTATTAAAACGGTAATAAACAAAGTAAAGTTCATAAATATATATATAATTACAAATTTGTTTTCGTTACAACGTGCAAAGGTACAAAAAATAATTGCAAAAGAATGCTATATTTATCGAAAAATAATGTCCGGGTATTTTTTTTAGTGGTATGTGCCTTGTCGGCCAAGCAGATACAGGCAGCCGGCGGCAAATGCCGCCGGCTGTCGGTTATGGTTTTTCTTGCTTCGTGCCGAATATTTCTTCTGACAACTCTCGAAAAAAATCGTGTTCCAACACCACTGAAATGCGCGTGAGCAATCTTACATCAACACTCCTACGGCGAAAGATGTTGTATACATTCGTCCGTTCACATGGTATCTCACTTGCAAGCCATGCGGCCGACTTGCCTCTCTCTTTTAATTTTTCCTTAATGTGCTTTCCTATGTTCATTGTCGTATAGATTGTTTTAACAATACATTTATATTTATGGTCTGTTATATTTATTCGGCAGTAAAGTTAATAAAATTTTCTTATTCTGCAAATTTTTTGCGTTTTTTTTATCACCTCCTCCCCAAAAACAAGATAAAAGGAAAAAAGAAACATTGCTCTAATCTGAGAAATATTTCTTTTCAACGGAATGGGCGCTGGATACCGTTTGCATTGTAAGTGGCAGGCAAGGGGGAAGCGGCCCAAATGATTTTTGGCCATTTTTCT
>DBRC01000027.1:39849-63795 GCA_002305505.1 Prevotella sp. UBA1378
CGCCTGCTGCCCACAGCTTGCCTTCAGGGCTGCTATCCTTTCTTTGCGGCAAAACAGGAATGGCTTATCCCGAACCCGGGTATTGATTATGGATTAATAGTATTCTTAAATGAAGAATGAGGATGTGCCAAGCACATTGGCACCCCTCATCATTACATATACACTTCAACGTGATGGCTGCCTGCTGCATAAGGAATCACAGAGCCTTGCAACTCTTCGCCATCGACTACGATACGGTTTACACCGTGCTGCCGCCCTTCGGGGTTATTCACGCAGATATGATACTCGGCATCACGGAAGCGCCGCCTTACGCTATACTGCCACGGTGTAGCAGGCAGGCAAGGGTCGATGAGAAGCCCGTCGTAATCAGGACGTATACCGAGCAGATACTGGCTCACCGTGAGCCACATCCAAGCCGCAGTGCCCGTAAGCCATGAGTTTTTCCCCTCGCCGGGGCGGGCCGCGTCGCGTCCGGCCACCATCTGGCAATTGACATAAGGCTCTACCTTGTGCAATGTGCTATGCCGTTCCTCCACGTACGAAGGCAGTATCTTGCAGTAATGGCTCCACGCATCATCACCGCGGCCGGCCAACGCTTCACCGATAATCACCCAAGGATTATTGTGACAGAAGATGCCCGCATTCTCCTTGTAGCCTTCGGGATAGCTGCTTATCTCTCCGTATTCATAAACGTAACGGCTGAAGGCCGGACTGTTGAGCACGATGCCGTGCTCGCATTCCAGATGGCGTTTCACAGAGTCGAGCGCCTGCTCCACCATGCCTTCCTCCTGCCCGATACCGGCCATAGTACACCAACCTTGGCTTTCGATGAAGATTTTCCCTTCATCGTTCTCGTGCGATCCAACCTTGCGGCCATAATAATCGTAGGCCCGCAGATACCACTCGCCGTCCCATCCGTACTGCTTTACGGCCTCCACCATCGCTTCCACGCTGCGCTCCGCCCTTTCAGCCTCTCCGGTCCGCCCGGTGCGCCGGCATAATACGGCGTAGTCGCGCCCGGTAACGACAAACAACCCGGCAATCATGAGCGATTCGGCCTGCGACCCCTCGCTCTTGTTCTCGGTAGTCTGGAAACTCTCGTTCGGATCGAGCGAGAAACAGTTCAGGTTCAAACAGTCATTCCAGTCGGCCCTGCCGATAAGCGGCAGCCTGTGGGGGCCGAGATGATTGATGACATGCTCGAACGACACGCGGAGGTGCTCAAAGAGCGGAACCTCCGTGCCGGCCTGATTATCATACGGCACCGGCTCTTCAAGAATGGAGAAATCGCCCGTTTCCTTGAGATATGCCACCGTACCGAAAATCAGCCAACAGGGGTCGTCGTTAAAACCTCCGCCAATATCGTTGTTGCCGCGCTTGGTCAGCGGCTGGTACTGATGGTAACAGCCGCCGTCGGCAAACTGTGTCGATGCAATATCAAGAATCCGCTGGCGGGCACGGGCGGGAACTTGGTGGACGAACCCCACCAAATCCTGATTGCTGTCCCGGAAACCCATTCCCCGGCCGATGCCACTCTCGAAGAAACTTGCCGAACGCGAGAAGTTGAACGTCACCATGCATTGGTACTGGTTCCAGATATTCACCATGCGGTCGAGCTTGTCGTTTCCCGTCGCTACCACGAATCCGCCGAGCAACCTGTCCCAATAATCATTCAGGCGGCCGAAAGCTGCGTCAACCTTTTCTGCCGTATCGTAATCGGCAATCAGCTGCAGCGCCTTCCCTTTATTGATTACCTGCGGGGCTGTGAACTTGTGCCCTTCCTCATTTTCCACATAGCCCAGCAAGAAGACAAAATCGCGGCTTTCTCCCGGAGCCAGTTCCACTTCTATATAATGCGAAGCTACAGGCGACCAGCCATGCGCCTTGCTGTTACGCGGTTTCCCCTCGGCAACGGCCTGCGGCGCCTCGAAGCCATTATACATGCCCACGAATGATTCGCGGTCGGTATCGTATCCGTCGACCGGTACGTTGACACTATAGAAAGCATAGTGGTTGCGGCGTTCACGGTATTCTGTCTTATGATAAATGACAGAGCCCTCCACCTCCACTTCGCCCGTAGAGAAATTGCGCTGGAAGTTCTCCATATCCGTAGCCGCATTCCACAGGCACCACTCGGCAAACGAGAACAGCCGTAGACGCTTCGGCGTATCCGACCGGTTGGCAAGCGTAAGCTTCTGCACCTCGCACCACGCGCCTAAGGGTACGAAGAAAAGCACACTGGCTTCCACCCCGTCCTTACGCCCCGTGATGCGGGTATAGCCCATACCATGCCGGCACTCATAAAAGTCGAGAGGTGTCTTACAAGGTTTCCATCCGGGATTCCATACCGTGTCGCCGTCTTTTATGTAAAAGTAGCGCCCGCCGTTATCGGCCGGCACACTGTTGTAACGGTAACGCGTCAGGCGCCTGAACTTGGCGTCTTTATAAAAACAGTAACCACCAGCGGTGTTGGAAATGAGCGAAAAGAAGTCTTCATTGCCCAGATAATTAATCCATGGCCAAGGGGTCATGGGGTCAGTAATGGCGTACTCCCTGCGTGCGTCATCAAAATGTCCGTATTTCTTTGAATCCATATTCTTGTGTACGTATTGCACTTACAACGTTTTGTTTCATTTATTATTATATTCCACCAATGTTTCGCGTACCATTTTCCCCCATGGCTTCAACACGTCGGCCCCCCATTTCCCACGCGACTTTGCACGCGGAAGGAGCATTGAACAGGTTTCGTCCTTATCGGATACCGACCAACATACCCAGCTGATGCGGTACTGTTCCATCGTGTCTACCCATTTCTGCCATTCACCGGGATCCAACCGGCCATTGCCCGAGGCTTCCATCCCTGCACATTCGGACACAAACACCGGCACCCCTGCTTTCACTGCATCCACCATGCGCCGGCGAAGTTCGCCGCCATGCGTAGCCGCATAAAAATGCACGGTATACATGATGTTACTATATCCCCGCAACGGGCTTTCGGCCACGAGGTGTATGTCTTGATCCCAGTGGGGGCAGCCTACGAGCACAACGTTGTCTGGGTCGTACTGCCTGATGGCCGTGATGACAGCCGAAGCATAGGCCTTCAGGCTGTCCCAGCTGTCATCTATAGGCTCGTTATAAATTTCGTAGATAAGGTGTGGATAACGGCCATACCTCTGGGCGATGCCGGCGAAAAAGGTTGCCGCCTCTGCCGTGTGCATCTTGTGCGAATGCCAATCTACAATGACGTACATATCGTTACGGATGGCCGCCTTGACGACGTTTTCGATACACTGCACCGCAAAATCGGGATTCTCCAGATAATTATCGTCAATCATGATGCCCATAGCGGCACGCACTACATTGGCCTGCCAGTCGGTCTTGAGCCATTTCACCGCACCGGCATTATAAAACCGCGGCCAAATGTTATGCCACCCGAAACTGACGCCGCGCAGCACCACCGGCTCGCCATGCTCGCTATACAGCTGTGTGCCTTCTACCCGCAGTTGCCCCCACTGCCTTACCGGGGCTGCAGCCCACAGGGAGGAGCCGCCCAGCAGCAGGCAAAACACCAAAAGCAATGTTCTTGTTTTCATATATCCGTTTATTCTGTTTAAAAATCGCGTTCAATGAGCTCGAGGCACATCCGGCCGTTATGGTAAGGGCATTTCCAGAAACCGGCCCTGTCGTCGACAGTATTGATGCTTCCGTCGGCACGGCGGCTCCAATACCATTCGCCACGGGCACTGTCTACCAAATGGCTTTGCACGTATGCCCAGCACTTCCCGGCAATCCGCAAGGCATCGGCGTCGGCAAAATGCTGGTAAAGGTTGACATGGCCTACGATGCTCTCGCACTGCACCCACCAGTGGAGATCGCCGTCGGTACGGCCTTGGTCGGCGAACCGCTCGTAAACCATGGCACCATCCGGGCGCGTACCCTCGTCGGCTGCCTTTGCTATTTGGCGCACCACCGGCTCTATCCGGCGAAGAATGTCCTCGTCGTTCAGAACCAGGGCCGACTCGTGAAGCAGCCACGAGGCCTCTATGTCGTGCCCGAAACTCTGGATATTGCGCCGCCCGTTCCAGTCTTCGTCGAAAAAGAGGTCGAGGTGGCCCGTCGTTTTATTCATGAGGATATCCGTAAAGACATCAAGCAGACCCACAATCTGCCTCTTCAACCCTGCATCGGGCCAGATACGGTACAAGTTGGTATAGGGTTCGATGATATGCAGATGGGTATTCATCGTTTTCGACAGGTTTTCATCTTTATCGCTTAACCGCATATCTCCTATTCTCCCCCACTCGCGCGTCAAGGCTTCTACGTAGCCTCCCCTAAGGCGGTCGTAAGCATGGTCCTCGATCTCACCGTACAACTGCCGGGCAATGGCCAATGCCTCAGCATCCCCCGTGGCACGGGCATACTCGGACATCCCGTAGATGGTGAAACCGATGGCATAAGTCTGCTTCTTTGTGTCTTTGGGGCGTCCCTGATAGTCAAGGCTCCAATATACGCCACCGTATTCCCTGTCAATAAAATGTTCTACGATATACTGCTTGGCCCTGCGTGCCGCTTCAAGGTATTCGCCGCGCCCCAGCACGCGGTAAGCCGCAGAAAACGTCCACAGGATACGGGCATTGAGCACGGCTCCTTTGTCGGCCGTTTCCACCACGTTGCACCCGCCGTCCATCCGGCCGTAATAACCACCATGCCTGTGGTCGGTCATCTTATCCATCCAGAAACGCAGGATATTGTTTTCCAGGACATCCTGCATCTGTTTTTTCATTGTCTGTATCATGCTGTTCATATTCGTGTACTTTTCCTTACCCCGGCTCAGCTGCGTTCCCTGTTCAATTCCGCTGTTATTTCTGCCATCTTGTTCTTAGACAACGGATAGAGGAACATGATGGCAACCATCAGAAGGGCGATTCCTGCCGGTATCCAACTCATGGTGAGCTTCATGCCGAGAATCGCGCTATCTGTTTGAGAAACGGCATTAGGCACCAAGCCGAACGCATTGAAAATCCACAATACCGCACTGCCCGCTATGGCGCCGCCAAACTTCTGCGCCATGGAACCTGAAGAGAAAATAAGCCCGGTAGAGGACGAACCGTCTTTCGCCTTGGCATAGTCGGCCACATCGGCATACATGCTCCAAACCAGCGGAGACACGATGCCCGTGCAAATGGAAATCAGTATCTGCAACAAAAGCATCAGCATGAAACCGGCATTGGTTAAAGGCATATAGAAGAAAGCTATGCTCAACACAGACAGGGCGATACCTGCAAAAGCAAATGTAGACTTCTTCCCTAAATAACGGCTGACAGGAACGGCTATCACTACTCCCGCCATATTGCATACTTCACCAACGGCAAGGAACAGGCCTGCAAAGAACAGAAAACTGGCAAAGCCTAAGTCGATGTTCACATTCTCGCCTATGTAATACTTGAAATAATAGGCAACGGTGGCTCCGCGCACGGTGTTGAACAGGTTGGTGCAAAGGGCTGCCACGGTAAGCAGCCACCACGGCGCATTGCGCACAAGCGACATCAAGTCGGCCCCCAACGAGGTTGCCGTAGTCTTAACATGCTCACGCGTCATCCGGAAACACAGCAGGAACAGGCAGAAACAGAATACGGCAATCACGATCATCGCTCCCTGCCAGGCAGCCGGCTCGCTGCTGCCGCCCGACTTAAACATATTGCAAAGCGGTTCCCATGCAAACAAGGCGATAAACGAACCGCCGTAAGCAAAAAACATGCGGAAAGAAGAAAACACGGTCTTCTCGTCCGAGTCGTTCGTCATTACGCCCAACATCGACCCGTAAGGCACGTTAATGCCGGTATAAACGGTCATCATCAGTATATAAGTAATGTAGGCCCATACCAGCTTGCCGCTCTCGCCGATATCAGGAGTGGTGAAAAGCAATATACCGGAAATGGCAAACGGGGCAGCAAACCACAAGAGATAGGGACGGTACTTCCCCCATTTTGTTTGCGTGCGGTCTGCAATGATACCCATCATCGGATCCGACACGGTGTCCCAAATCCGGGTAACAAGCATCAATACCGCTGTCGCTCCCAGGGAAAGGCCGAATACATCGCTGTAGAAGATGGGGAGATAATAAGAGAATATCTTCCAAAACATCGACGACGCCATGTCGCCGAAACCATAACCTATTTTTTCCTTCAGACTTGCCATAACTGTATTTCTATTACTTCAGTGTTTCACGGTTCTTCGAAATCAACCGCTTGATGGTTTCAACGCTCTCGGAAGTTGTATATCCGTCTTCGGGCGTATTCATGCAATAGTCTATCAATTTGTCTACCGTAGACGTAGCAACATGCATACGCGTATCCGATGAAGCATAATAAATGAACACCTTGCCGTCTTCGTCGCAGATCCAACCGTTGGCAAACACTACGTTCATCACGTCGCCGATATACTCCCCGCCGGTAGGTACGAGGAAATAGCCGCCTGGCTGTGCTATCACACGGGTGGGGTCGTCTAATGCCGTCATATAAAGGTACAGGACGTAGCGCAGGCCACTGGCACACCCTCTTACGCCATGAGCCAAATGCAGCCATCCGCGCGGTGTCTTGATGGGATGTGGCCCCTCACCGTTTTTTACTTCCATAATGGTATGATAGTGCCGCGCATTGATGATTTTCTCCTCTGCTATCTCGGCATGCGTAATATCTTCCACCAAAGCCCATCCGATGCCACCACCCGACCCTGTGTCGATGAACCCGTCTTGCGGGCGCGTATAAAAGGCATACTTACCGTCAACAAATTCGGGGTGCAGCACAACGTTGCGCTGTTGGCTCTTCGTTTTCAAATCGGGCAGACGCTCCCATTTTTTCAAGTCCTTGGTGCGCGCTATCGCTGCCGTAGCGGTAGCTGCCGACAAATCGCCGGGCTGTGAGTCATCATGCCGTTCGGCACAGAATACACCATATATAAATCCGTCTTCGTGCTGTGTGAGCCGCATATCATATATGTTGGTAGCGGGGATTATGTCATCAGGCATAGTAATCGGTTCGTCCCAAAAACGGAAGTTATCTATTCCATTCGGACTTTCTGCTACCGCAAAAAACGACTTGCGGTCAGCTCCCTCCACGCGCACGACCAATAAATACTTACCGTTCCATTTGATTGCGCCACTGTTGAGTGCCGCATTCATCATGATGCGCTGCATCAAATAGGGGTTGTCTTTTTCATCGAAATCATAGCGCCATTCCAATGGTGTATGCTCCGCAGTGAGTATAGGGTATTTGTACTTATCGTAAATTCCGTTTCCCCACTCCTCCATTTCGTTCTTCCGACTAAGAAGTTCTTCATGATGTATTCTAAGATCTTCCACTTTTTTTGCAAATTCAGTCATAATTTTCTAATTTATTTTATATCATTTATAAACAAGGTGTTTGATGCATTGTAAAACTTTATAAAATCAGCGTTACAGGCTTTTCCGGGAGCCGGGCCGTAGTTCTCGGTTTCTTTATCCCATGCGTTGCGCCATAACAGGACATAACAGATGGGGTAACGATCAATTACGGGCTTCAGTGTTCCCGTAAACCAATGAGGGTCGGGCACGTTTTGATACCCCGTCTCGGTGAGCGCAATCAGCTTATTATGCTCTTTACCGGCTCGCTCAACAAGCTGCAGCATGTGATCCAACTGACGTACATAGGTGTCGTCTGACGAAAACTGATAAGCATCAAGGCCCAATAAATCGACTACATCGTCGCCGGGGTAATACTGCATGTAACGCTCGTAAGTTGCATCGGCCTCCGAATTGGGCGAATAAGCCCATAAAAGATTGTCGCATCCCTTACCTGTTAAATAATAATGGGTGTAGCGGAATAACCGGCGGTACTGCTCGGGCGTACAAGAGCCGGAACCCCACCAGAACCACGCTCCGGACATCTCGTGCCACGGACGGAAGATGACAGGCACCTTCTCACCTTTATCCGTTACCAGCGAGTTCAGAAAGTCTGCCGCATAGTCGAGCCAGCGGTTCAGCGTCTCGTGCTGGGCACCGCCTTCGAGGATCGCAGCCACTGCATTGCCGCCCACATCCCATGAATTACCGCCCGTGACCGGATTCCACGGATGCCAGCTCAGCGTCAGGATGCCTCCCCGCAGGTGTTGCCGGATTATCTCATCCCGCATCCTACTGAACGGCACGCCATCGATATTGACATCCGACCCCAACTCGAGCTTACCCAAATCGAATCCCATTACGGCAGGATAATCGCCGCACACGAGTTTGGTGTCGCTTTTATCCATATCCCATTTCCAGGTAGTGCCGTATACAGGGTCATCCTGATGCCCGAACATATAACCACGCTTCAGGAGCTTTTCCATCCGCTGTTTCAATTGTGATGCTGCACTGTCCGGACTACCGGCAGTCAGCGGCTTGCTTGAGGAGCACCCCATCACCACGGCACTTATCATTATCATTGCGATACGATACATGTATACTTTCATCGTTTGTAAATATTCATTTGTTTCAGCAGCCAATCTTCCCATTCGTCCCACTGCTCCTGATACCAATAATGCCCCGTCTGGGGATAAACGCTCAAGGTCTTGGGGGCCGAGACTATGTTATAAGTGGCGTAAGTGGTAGTAGGAGGCACTACATCGTCGTTATAACCGAACGAAAACCATCCCGGGCAGGTGATACGCCGGGCAAAATTCACGCCGTCATAATACCTGGAAGTTTCTACTTTCCTCCGGTCGGGATTCTCCTGCCCATAGAAATAATGAGGCCAACCGCATGCAGTTTTCTTCAACGAAGCTGTGTGATCGCATAAGGCTGCATGTACGGCACCATAGAAAGTTACCCGCTTGTCTAATCCGGCACACGCCAAAGCGAGGAAGCCCCCCTGGCTGCTGCCTGTTACGCCAAGGCTTGTACCATTCCATTGAGGCAAACTCGCGATGTAATCTATCGCCCGCACGGCACCGACGATAACACGCCGGTAATAATTATTATCCCTGCTGTCCGTATTATTGTTCCAATAACACCACAAAGCACCGTTGGCCAGCCTATCGTATATACCTTGCTGCAAAACGACCGGCACTCCGTGTATGCCGATTTCAAGGGTTATCGCCCCTTTAGAGGCTGTGAACACATCGCCTTGGTATGGGCGCACCCCAGCACCGGGAACCCGTAACAGCGCAGGATATTTCCCTTCTTTTACCGGGATGCAAAGGATTCCATAAGTGCGGCTGCCCAGGCGTATGTTCTGAAAACTGACGTGATAGACGTTTACCTCTTTCGTACAGCGCTCGGGCAGCAATTCACAGGTGGGGTCAAGGTCTATAGCACGGGCTCCCGCCATTGTATTCTGCCAGAAGCTGTCGAAGTCTCCCGGTACGGTTGCAGACGGCTGCAACTCTTCCGGAGAAAACGCCACTGCACAGATTCCTTCGTAGTCATTCCCACCGACATGGGCCGTCACCTTTACACGGTAAAAACCCGCCTTTTTCATCTGTCCCTTCAATGTAAGCCGGCCATCATTTAACCGTACAGCTTGCTTTTTTATTTCCGGATACATTTCCGGGCCGGCCTCATAATCGACCACGGCATCATCCAACAATGTACCCGACTTCAAGATGCTTACATTGAATGTAGCCGTCTCCCCCTTCCGGTAGGTCCAGTCTTTCCGGTCCGGGGTTATCATCACCTCGATATTCTTGCCGCGTATCTGTGCAAACACCGGCACGAGCAGCGGTAGGGCAAGAAACAATAAAAACAGTTTTTTCATCTCTTCCTTAATATTAAACTTTGCTGGAAGTGTGCCGGGAAGCATTGCCTCCCAGCATACCACCTGCCTCCGTTAATTACTTTAAAGCCGGCAACTCGTCACGAGTGATGATATACTCCGAATTAAGCCAATCGGTCATGAACAATGCCGTATTATATGCGCTGTTGATATACGGCACACCATCGGAATCCTTTCCATACCATGGCATGCACCAGCTCCATACAGCACCGTCGTTAAGCATGTTTGCCACCGAGGGCATGGCATCTCCCTCACTGAAGGCAATCATTTTCTTTCCACCGCTAATCAGACGCAACGCTTCAAATTCAGATACAAGCGACGTATGATACTCGCTCGTTTTGTCCTTGCAGTAATAGTCGCGGGCAATGATATCCACGTAATCGTCACCAGGATACCAAGCAGCATCAGTGCCTTCCGACGTCCAAACCCAAATCAGGTTGTTCACGCCTTTCGCCTTGAAGCGGTTGTACATTAACTGCCAGAGTTTCTTGAACTGTACAGAACCGCCATTACCCCACCAGAACCAAGGTGTACCGTCGGTATAACGGCCGACATTCCCGGCAGCCTCATGGAGCGGACGCCACAGTACGGCAATGCCTTTTGCTTGCAAAGCCAACAGATAATCGGCGATGATATCCATGTCTTTCTCCGCCACTGCGTACTGCCAACTGCTGGTGCGCGTTGCATTGCGGGCACTGAACTCCGTTTCCGAATAAGATGTGGTATACTCAGAATACTTCCCTATACCGGCTTCGTTTTTCGGGACGTTCCAATGCCACATGCACGATACGATACCATTGTTATCAGCCCAGTCTTCCACTACCTTCGTATCGGTATAATCGATCCAATTCGACGGGTTCAGCGGTGCACTGTTGATGTGGTGTATAAAGTCGAAGCAGTTGATGGCTGGATACTTCCCGGTTATCGAGTACATGGCCTCCGCATTCTCCGTATTCCAGTTTACGTTTGCGATGGCTGCTGACAAAACCTTCTTGCCAAACTGGGATTTCAGATAAGCATACAGCGCTTTTGCCCCGTCGGTGGCATTCTCATTAACCGGTGCGTCAGCAATGTTGAAGAGAGTGTCGACAAAATTGTTGTAAAGACGGGTGGTGAAAGAAAATTCATAATCCGACGCAAATGCATACGTAGTATCACGTACCGTGGGCTTCAACACCTGTATTTTATAAGACGTTGCACCCTTGGTCGTAATCGGGAACGTCAATGTTTTGCCATTAGCAACTACCCCCGAGTCGACATAGACATAATCCGTATCATTACTGTACACACGAATTGTGGCATGCGGCGGGAGAAAGATTTCCCTGTCGTACGTAATCACTACACGCGAAACGGTATCAATATCTGAAGCCCCGTCATTGGGTATGACTGAAACCACCTTCGGAGCATTGCTTTCGTCGATAACCCGCCTCCCGCTTGTCGCATTGTCATCGTCAGAACATGAGGCAATGAAACCGGCAGACAACAGGCCCATAATATATAATGATGATCTTTTCATAATTATTCTTGAATAAATTAATAATTCTTCGGCTCGATCCGGAAGTTTGCCATGCTGGTGTCGACATTCCAGTTTTCACCCGTATTAGGCTGGATAATGATATTGAATCCCTGCCATGCTCCCTCGGAAGCAAGTGTGCATTGATACCCGACGACGGTTCCCGTCGCGTCTTTCACCGGCTCTTGGCACAAGTCGGACACCGGCACGGAGATTGTCACCCACTTGCCATAAGTGTTATGCAACCCGTATGTAGTATTGAAGTCCAACTGGCAGTTTTGCACATTGTCATTAGTATGCAGCGACATCAAGTACCCCCCGTTCTTGCTCCCGTTGGCACCGTTAGCACCATAGTCCGGGATGGGGTAAGAAGCAGCTGTACAGATTTCGAACTTCAGCACGTAGTTCTCCGGATGGTCTGTGCAGTCCTGCCATTTCCAATTGGTGCCGCAACCGATAGAAAACCAGTTCCAAGAATTAAAAGTCCCATCCTCATCCGACAGTTTCTTGAACCGGAAGAACGGATAACCCAAATATTCCGGATCGCCGGTATTGCTGCCCGTTGTCACATACTTCAATGCAAGGTTCGCATCCCACCAGCCCATATCACCATTCAGCATGTCATCAAACATAAGACTGCCCGTCATACGATAGGGAATCGTCTTGGTATATTCAATGCCTCCCACCTCCGTCCACTTGAATGTTATCAGCGAATTATCCGGAGCATCTTTCGGAATGTAAATCGAGAAATACTCTTCCGAGATGGAGTCGGGCTTTAAAACTTCCGAATAACCTTGCCCGGCATTATGAAATGTTATTGATGCCGTAGAAGTGCTGTCGCCAAAGCCAAACAAATCGGCGTATTCGCTATTGATTTGTACACGGTTCCCCGGTTTAACAAACTCGTTTTTCAAACCCTCCAATACCATGTGGGGTATCGTGACGGGAAAATACTTCGTTATTTGCCCCCTGTCCGTCTCATACACCAAAGTATCGGTTTGGTTCTCAGGAATCTTGCGCGGGATTTTAAGATAACAATTGGCAGAGGTAGCATAAACCTGCCTCAGGTCAACTTCAATGCCGTTGAATGTAATGCGTTTTGCATAACTGAGGTTCTTTCCATTGATACGAATCATTTGATTCAGTACACCGCCATTAAGGGCCGTAGGCGCAGTTGCCGTATCCTGAACGTCATAGATGGCATAGATTTGCGGGGCACCGTCACTGGCGAAGATGTCTTCTACATTGTCGTTGTAGTCGACTACATCGCTACAGGACGCCGTCAACAACAAAGCAGTGATGCAAAATCCAATATATCTGATCGTTTTCATATATCTGTGTATTTAATGTATTCGTTATGATTAATTCCATCCCGGGTTATTCTCCGTAATAGCCTTGTTTACATTCAATTCTTCCGTAGGTATCGGGAAGAGCAAGTTTCTCGACGTGCGTGTCTTCAAGATATTTGCATCGTCGTAACCGCCGATGGCATTCATGGCCTGCAGGTAGATTCCCCAGCGCAGCAGGTCGTAGCGGCGGTCGCCCTCGCAAGCGAACTCCTTGGCGCGCTCTTCCACGATTAAGCTGCGCATACGCATCTGAGTTTGTGCCGTAGTCATCAACTTAGCATTTGAACGCTTGCGAACAAGATTCAGGTACTTCATGGCCTCATCCGCATTGCCCAACTCGTTTTCCGCTTCTGCACATAGCAATACAACGTCTGCATAACGGAGGAAAGGCCATTGAGAATCAGCATAGTCGGTCGCATCATTCTCTACATCTTCATATTTGGTCGTGAAAGCCAAGCATTCCGAACTCTGGTTGTATTGATATGACATGCCCGTTGCTTTATAGATTGCGTCCGGAGTGCCCCATACACTATCAGGGAGGCTCAAGCCCTGCACTTTCTGGCTCCACGACTGCGGATAAAAGAAACACCCGTTGTAGCTTTCTTGATAGTAATACCTCCATGTATGGCGGACGCCTTCCGTGATACGGTAATCTTCTTCGTCGAAAAGACTGTACCAATTGTTCGTGCATCCCATCCATCCGCCCGACTCTATAAACTCGCTACCCTGACTGCTCCTATAACCGGAATAATAGGTATGGATATGCGTACAATATATTTCGTCACCATTAGTGGAACGTACGGCCCACATGAACTCGGACGCATCGCGATTGTTCCTCTTCCAAAGATTACTGTAATCGGATAATTCGTACAGCCCGTATTCCCCGCCAATCACTTTCTTAGCCCATTCGGCTGCCTTCTTGTAAAGTTCTTGCGAATCCATGCCGGTATAGCCAGCAACGGTATCCTTCGACATTGTTATTTCTTCAGGAGCCTTGTACATCTGTACAGGATACCCATTAGAATTGATTACCTGCTCATAAGGAGCACCGGTACGCACGATGATCTGCGTACCTTTAGGCATGGCTGCAGACGCCATGGTAGCATATACCTTTGCCAACAAGCCTGCTGCGCTGCCCGCACAAACATGACCGGCCTTGTAATTGGCATTGTCGCGGTTGTACATCATATCCGCAGCTTTCTCCAGCAAATCGATGATGGTGTTGTAAACCTCGGCAACAGGCCGCCGCGGTTCATAATATGAATTACCGTTGCTAACGTCCGTATCGAATACCGGGACCGCGCCGTATGTCCTAACCAACAGGAAGTAAGCAAACGCCTTTTGGAAATACATCTCACCAATTGCGTTGTTCTTGTAGCCATCGTCGACGGAATTCATTGCCTGTATATAACGGATGGCAAGATTTGCGTCATTGATCAGGTTATAAGGGCCTTGCCACATCGGGTTCATCGTATACGAAGGCTCCCCCTGAAAATCACCTGCCCCTAAATGTCCGAACAACCAGTCCGGGCCGGATATATAGTCGGCATCCATCTCGATTACCCTTGGGAAAGAAGCGTAACGGAACATATTGTCAAGCCAATTGCTGTATACACCCGACACCCAAACATCAACAGCTTCTTTCGAATCGCCGACCTGACCGGGGCCGATAAAGCTTCCCGGCTCCTCCTTCAGGAAGTCGTTGCACGATGAGAACAGCGTGGCGCCCCCTAACATTGTCACTGCAATTAACAATTTATTTATTTTCATGATTCTTTCTTGTTTAAAATTAGAATGTGATATTCAGTCCTAATGTATACGTGCGTGATGAGGGATAAGAGTAAATATCCACGCCCCTCCGGCTCGAGTCGCTGCCGAATGCGTTCACGTCCGGATCATACCAGCTATAGTTAGTAATGGTGAAGAGGTTCGTGGCACCCAGTGTAAACAAGATTCTTTCGATACCGGCAATCGGGTTACGCCAATTGTACGACAAAGAGAGATTTTTCAGCCTCAGATAGCTTCCGTCTTCAATGTAACGGTCGCTGAGCAGGAAGTTACGCGTATAGCCGGCCGTAGCCTTTGGCCACTGGGCGTTCTCGTAATTATCCGCCGTCCAGCGTGTTTCGTAAGCCTCCCTTGTGATGTTCCCGATATTGCCCATTTTGATGTCGAGCAAGTTGCCATTGAAAACATCATTCCCATAGGATCCTTGCACCATGAACGTCAAAGAGAAGTCCTTCCACGACAAATTGTTGGTGAATCCATATACAAACTTGGGGTTGGTGTCGCCGATGATGGTGCGGTCGGCTGTTGTTATGCTGCCGTCATCATTCAGGTCGCGGTACTTTATTTCGCCCACTTTAGCCTTTACGGCACTTGCTGTCGCCAATGTATATTGCGGGTCGGCACGCACCTCAGCTTCATTATCATAGAACCCATCCTCGACATACCCATAAATAGCACCGATAGGGCAGCCGTTACGCTGGATAAACACGTTATCCACCCCCGACCACAGGGTGGTGGCATACTGGTCGCCTTCCAATCCGCCTATCTTGTTTTTATTGAACGACATATTTGCATTGAAATCCCAATGCCAGTCTTTATTGTTTATCGGTGTGTAACCAAGCGTCAGTTCCAGTCCTTCATTGGTCACGTTACCGCTATTAACCAACATGTTATCAAAACCCGTCGACATCGGAATCTTCACGTTCTGCAGCAAGTCACGCGTCTTCTTGTGGTAATAGTCGACGGTGAACGTCAGCCGGTTATCCAAGAATCCGAAGTCGATACCTACATTCCATTGCGCCGTTGTTTCCCATTTGATATTGTCATCCACCGGGCCGCGCCATGTCACCATTGCCGCACCGCTCGTAATGGAGCCGCCGAACGGATAGTTTGCCGTGTCGAGCATTTGGAGCGTACGGTAACTGCCGATGCCCTGGTTTCCCGTTTCACCATAGCTCATACGGAACTTCAGGTTAGAGAAGACATTCAGGTCCTTGATGAATTTCTCCTCTGATGCACGCCAAGCGAAAGCGCCCGAAAGGAAGGTGGCCCATTTGTTTTTATCCGTAAACTTAGAGGAGCCGTCCGAGCGGATACTGGCCGTAAAAAGATATTTATCCATCAACGTATAGTTGACACGCCCGAGGAACGAAGCCAAGGCCTGCTCACCCACTTCGCTGGCCAACGTTGCCTTGTTCAGTGCCCTCCCCATGCTGTTGTCTTGGGTGATGTCATCAGGGAAGTTGGTTGCCTTTTCCGAGTTCGAGTCCCATTTCCCTTTTTCCACGGTGAAACCGGCAACCGCATTGAGCGAATGAACACGGTTGAAAGTTTTCTCGAACGTGAAGATTGATTCGGCTGTTATGCCTTCCCAGATATTCTGTGCCTTACTTGCAGAGCCGTTAATGGGGCTCTTTCCTTCCTGCGTATGGCGATCATAGTAGGAGCTGCGGTGCTTGTCGCTGTATGAAAGTCCTAAATTCTGGCGGAACTTCAAGAACGGGAAAAGCTTTATCTCAATAAAAGAACTGCTGAACCAGTTGATTGCCCTCAGCTGGTCTTTTGCTGAATTGACATAAGCGGCGGGGTTGGCAGCCAGCCAGTTCAGGTCGTCCGATTTCGTGGTATCCATATTAGGCCCGTAGGTCGGGGGGAACAGCAATGCAGAACGGACAATACCCGTATTATAACTCAGCGTATTTGCGAAATCGGTCATCGAGCGAGTGAATCCGGTGTTGGTACCTATCTCCAACCAATCGGTAACCCGGCGGGCTATATTCATGCGCAGCGAATAACGCTCATAACCCGAGTTTTTAATCGTACCGTCCTGCTTGACGTAATTGCCGGAGAAAGCATAGTAACCTTTTTCATCACCCCCGCTGACGCTTAGGTTATAGTCTTGCGACCACGCAGTCTGGAATATTTCGTCCTGCCAGTTGGCCACACCTATTTCCGTCGCATTCCCATATTCGTCATATCTCCACCCCGGATTGGCAAAGTCTTCCGGACTTCCCGTATAGGAGCCTGAATTATAATTTGTACGGCCATCGGCATACGACTGATAGCCCCAAGAACCGGGATACGGTATATGAGTAACCGTAGAACCTTCGTAATTGACTGAGTTTTTCTGTCCCTCATTCACATAGTAAGCATAAGTGACGGCATCAAGCATATCAAGCTTTTTCGATATCTTTTGCACACCCCAGTTAGCATTAAATTCCACCTTCGGTTTACCGGCTTTCCCCCGTTTCGTCGTAATGATGACTACGCCATTGGCGCCACGCGAACCGTAAATAGCCGTTGCAGAAGCGTCTTTCAATATTTCGATATTCTCGATATCGTGCGGGTTGATAAAACTCAATGCATTTGTACTCTGTTGACTGTCGGTTGAATTGTTCGACGGGGTTGTACCCGGATCAAACGGAATGCCGTCCACGATATACAAGGGTTGCGAACTGGTAGTAAACGAGTTGGTTCCCCGTATCACGATACTCATGCCGCCACCCGGAGCCCCATCGCTCTGTTGCACCATGACACCGGCCACCTTGCCTTGCATGGCATGCGCGGCGTCAATCGATGCTCCCTTCATCAGATCCTCCGACTTGATCTGCGACATAGCACCTGACAAGTCGCGCTTCTTCATCGTACCATAACCGACGATTACCACCTCGTCCATGATTTTCGAGTCAGGCTGGAGCTTTACTTTCAACACCGACTTACCGGTAATGCTTAACGTTTGCGACTTGTAGCCCAAACTTGAGATTACGACTTGCGTTTTCCCAGCAGGAACTGCGATAGAAAAGTTACCATCGAAGTCGGTCACGCCGCCTGTCGATGTCCCTTTCACCAACACGCTCGCTCCAATCAGAGGCTCCCCATTATCGGCATCCGTTACGGTGCCTGAAAGTTTGCTCTGAGCCATGAGTTGGACACTTATGACAAGTGCCGCGGATAGCAATGCTAATTTTCTCATCTTGCTTGTTTTTAGGATTGTAGAATATGTTCTTTCGGCTGCAAAGTTAGTACAAATATTAATAACTATATAATACTTTATTGCTCATTGCTGACACTTTATCATTAAAGTTTTTCCACCCCTTTGTTGTGCACGGACACACGCGGAATCATTTCAGTTTTCCCATTCGTTCAATTTGCTTTTTTACCACATCAAGCGTGGAACCATCCGTGACGAACACAGAGTTCAGGCCCTGCTGTTCCTGTGCGGGATCGCCCGTATAGTCGTCGCCCACCTCCCATTGCTCATGCCGGGGCACGGCACTTCCACCCCACCCCCAGAAATTGCATCCGGCAAAATAACCGCCCGACTCCGCATTATCAGCAACGAGAGAGAAAACAAACTGATAATAGCCGTCGCGCCCTTTCGTTGTAGATTGCGGGGAAAAGGAAAACCCGTCGCGCGGATAGCCGAACTCTTCCATCACGAGCGGCTTATCCAGTTTGGCGCAGATGCCAAGATGCCTGTCGATGTATTCTTTCGTGTTGCTGCACGCACGGCCGAGGTCTTCAACCAGCGAGTCTTTCCTTGCCCAGCCCCAATTGTATGGCCATAGGTGCACGTTGCAGTAGTCTATATTGGGGTCGGCACAAATCCTCTCGTATATTTCATAGTTGTTTTCGCAGCCCCATGAGCCTTCGCTGCCGATTGAAATCAGGTGGTTCTTATCAATCGAGCGAATCAACGCCGCCGTTTCCGCCAGCCACTCCGTGAAAGGTTCCAGTTCGGCCTCGCCAAAAGCCCGGGGTTCATTGCCTATCTGCCACGACATGATGGCAGGGTCGTCTACATACCGCTGTCCCGTATAGCGGTTGGTACGGTTAATGATAAAGCTCACATGGTCATTAAACAATCGGTGAGCCGCTTTGTTTGTTGCATATTGACGCACAAAATTCATATATGCAGGATAGCCGTCTTCATTGGGACGCGGAGCCTTCCCCGCACCGGCATGTTCCAGATAGAAGCCATATCCCCCGCTCCATTCCCACGAATTGTTCAGATAGAGCACGGCTACCATCCGGCGTTTCCCCATCTCCATCAACAGATAGTCGAGGCCGGCCAGGAGCGTGTCGTTGTACACTCCCGGCTCCACTTGCAACGTAGGTTCTACTTTTGTCTTTACTCCATGCTCGCCATCGGCACCGACAAGTATGCGCAGATTATCGATGCCCATGGCTTTCATCGTGTCAAGTTCGCTACAAAGGCGCTTGCGATTGCCGCCTTGCCCCTCTGACCCCAATATGCCGCCATACCAGAAGTTCGTCCCTACATAATAATAAGGTTGGCCACCGCGTTCAAAATGGCCGTTCACTACTTTTACAAAGTCGGTTTGCGCCCAAAAAGGCGATGAAATAAGTGTCGCCATAAGAAAGAGATAGAAATGTTTCATATATTAATTAAAGGTATAAAAATAGAGGAGCCTGCACCCGGTACAGGCTCCTCTATCGATTTTGCATCAATTACATAATAACTTTCTTTCCGTTCAGAATCACCATGCCCTTGTAAGACGCACTTACCTTTTGGCCTGCGAGATTATAGCGTACGTTATCGTTCTTGGCTGCTGCACCGGCTTTAACAACAGCACCGCCGATGCCGGTAGCATAGTCTGCCGTCGCGAAATAGATGCGCTTGATAGTTACCTGCCCGGCAGCACCGTTCTGGATGGCAATCTGATTAATGGCCGCTTTTGCGGTGGCATCGAGCTGCAGGCGGATTTCGGTTTCGCCCGGCTGAGCCTGGGCAGTGACATTGGCGTTGCCATCAGCACCCGCCGCAGCATACTGCAAGAAGAGCTGGACGATAAAATCGGCAGGCTGAAGCTCAACGATGCAATAGTCGAAAGCGCTGGCGTCATAGCCCCCGAACCACTTGTTCGCACCGCCCCATTCCGCCGCGAAAGCAATGGTCAGGGTGCCGTCTTCATTCTCTGTCAGTGTCTCAGAACCCCATTTGCCCCAATTCTTGAGAGAAACATCGGAAGTCTGCTGCACGTTGGAAGCCTGGTCGGCCTCAAACTCTTCCCGGGTTCCCGCATAAATCTCCTCTATCTCAATAGCTCCGGCCTCTACTGCCTGAATCCATATTTGAGCCACGCCATTGCTATAATCTTCATTTAACGTGACAGCTGCTATTTTCGTACCGGCACCACCGGAGGCAAGGCTTTTCCCCTTGGATTCATCTACACCGTCGCCTGCCTCGTTCAGATATTCTGCCGCAAGGTTAAAGCCACAGGTACAAGACTTCATTTTCAGCACAATCACGTCATAGTCAGAAAAGTCACCTCCCAGCCAAAGGCCCGCGCCCGACCAGGCCGAAGAATAAGACAACGTACTGGTTGCGGCATCCCATGTACACGTTGCTCCCCAAGGATTAAAAGCTACAATGTCTAATGTTTTCTTTGCGTTTGCACCGCTTACGGCAAGCAGCATCACTGCAATCAAAGTAAAAATCTTTTTCATAAAAACTGTTTTTGGTTAATAATGATATAATAAAACTCTAAATCTCATCGAACTTCAGATTGCAAATTTACTGTTTTTATTCCATATCAATATGACACTTTGTTGCCGAAATATGATACTATGTTACCCATCGTGTTAATTATTGTAAAACACTGCGGGTATTGCCGCCTCAAACAGCCAGCCTGCCGTGTTTATCAACGCGAATGATAGCTGATAAGCCCGCGTATCGGGGTGCGCATAACCTCGCCTATATCAAAGCCTTCCATCGCCGCCGCAGTCTTCAACTGGTCGGAGAAGTAATACGCCACACCGCCTACAGCCCCCACCTTCAGGTCGCTCCGCTCATACTGCAGGATATTGCGCTGGAAGAAGCTGCGGAAATTGTCTACCACCATTTGGTTGAGCTGCGGTACATCCAGATGGCCGTGTATGTAGAGGGCTATCGACGCAAGGAAACGGTTGGCCAGCGGTTGGCGGTAAACCCGGTGGATAACATCGCCCATGGTGATGCTGTTCGTTACAAGGAAATCGTCGCGGAGCGATGCTGGCAGCAGGTTCTTGAACAGCGCGTTCAGGAACAGCTTTCCCAATACTGCACCGCTGCCCTCGTCACCCAAGATATAGCCTAACGGCGGGGTGTTCATCACGATGCGCTCCCCGTCGTACAAACAAGAGTTGGCACCCGTACCGAGGATGCATGCGATACCTTCCGTGCCGCCACAAACGGCACGTGCCGCTCCCAGCAAATCGCCGTAGGCCTCGATGCACTGGGCATGGGGGAACGCCTCGCCTATTATCCGCTGCATCAGCGGCACAAACTCCATACGGCATCCGCTGCCGTAAAAGAACACCCGCACCACCGCGGTTTCGTCAAGCAGGGGCAATAACTCCGTACGGATAATCTGCCGCATACTTTCTTCATTCTGATGAAAGGGGTTGATACCTTGTGTTTTAAACCTCCCTGCGACCGTGGCACCGTCGATAAGTGCCCAATCGGTCTTTGTGCTTCCGCTGTCAGCTATTAGATACATGATTATACGAATATTAAGTTTTAACAAATGATACCATATGCAAAAGTAACGAATTAATATGAAACTACGCGGTTTTTAATCATTTTTTTTTGATATTCGACTGATTTAGAGTAATTTTGCATTCAATTCAGTAAATGCGAAATCACCCGTTTAATTCCGATATAGAAGACATGAAACGAATACTGCTGTTACTCATCACCGCCGCGCTCTGTGCTGCCGGAGCCCATGCCGTGCTCAAAGAGAAAAACCTCGAACAGACGCTTACCATCCTGCGGGCCGAGCTTATCACCGAGCACCGCGAACAGGAGAGCCAGATAGAAATGAGCAAGAACCAAAGCCTGCGCATAGGGCAGCAGCTGATGAGCGTACTGAAAAAGAGTAACCAAAATGCGCTGATGCTCTATTCGCAGAAGCCGGACTATGTGTTCGACCTTACTTACGCCTGCCACGAGGCGACGGAACAATACAGGAACTTCCGGCGCGAACAGTTGCCGTTCAAGACCTTCATCAACAAGTCGCAAGTGGACATTGCCAGATACGACAGCTTGATAACAAGCCTGAAAGAGATGCAGACCACGCAACTGAGCCCTGCAGCAAAGGTGGACCGCAACGTGTGCCTGACGCTGGCCACCAACATCCGCAACACCTTAGACGAAAACCGCGCCAACCTGCAAGACTACATCCGCTTGTATGAAATGACAGAGCACAGGCTGAGCGGACTGAACGATTATGCCCAGAAACGCTACTCAGACATACAGACCAGTATTTTCAAGAACGGAGGCGACAATTATTTCGAGATACTGAAGAAACTGAAACAGCAGCTTTCACAGACAAAGATAACCGTAAGCGAAAAATACCGCATATATAATAAGGTGAAGTCTGACTGGGACAGCCGCATGATATTCGGCCTCTTCGGCATCATCCTGCTCTACGGCTTCATCGCCGCCCTGCTCAATCAGATAATTTTCCGCTTCGTGCTGCCCAAACGCCTGCAAACCGGCGAGTTCATGAAGAAGCGCGCCTGCATCATAATGGGAACTACCACCATCACGTTCGCCCTCATCCTCGGGATACTGCGCGCCACGTGGGACCAAAACTTCGTCATCATGGCCAGCAATCTGCTGGTAGAGTATGCTTGGCTGCTGGGCGTTATCCTCATTTCGCTGCTGCTGCGCGTAACGGGCGACCAGATAAAAAGCGCTTTCCGGATATACACGCCGCTGATAGCCGTGGGATTCCTCGTGATAGCCTTCCGCATCATCTTGATTCCCAACGAGCTGGCCAGCCTCGTATTCCCTCCCATGCTGCTGCTCTGCACGGTATGGCAGTGGGTTACCATCAGCAGGAACAAACAAAACATCCCACGCTCCGACCTGTTCTATACTTACATCTCGCTGGCGGCATTCATCGTTTCCCTCTGTTGCTCGTGGGCCGGCTATACGCTGCTCGCCGTGCAGATGCTGATCTGGTGGATTATGCAGCTCACATGCATCCTTACCATCACCTGCATCAGCCAATGGCTGAAACTGTATGCAGAACGCAAGCATCTCGAAGAGAAACCCATTACGCTGACGTGGTTCTTCCTCCTCATCCATCATGTACTGCTGCCCGTAATGGGCGTCGTATCAGTGATGATTTCCATCTACTGGGCTGCCGACGTGTTCAACCTGAGCGACATTTGCTGGCACATCTTCAATAAGAACCTTATCGATGAGCCCAACCTGCAGGTGAGCATCCTGAAGGTTTCCGTCGTTGTCTGCCTGTGGTTCTTCTTCTCGTATCTCTGCTCCACGGTACTGAAACTGATACGCATGCACTACGAAATAAAGGACCCGGACACGGCCGAGAGCCGCACAGGGATGGGGAAGAATGTCATCCAAATATTCATTTGGGGGGTATGGCTGCTTGGTTCCCTGTCGCTGCTGAACATCAGCGTTACATGGCTCCTGGCTATTTCGGGCGGACTTTCCACTGGTATCGGCTTCGCCTCCAAGAATATCATCGAGAACATCTTCTACGGGGCATCACTGATGACGGGGCGCATCAAGGTGGGCGACTTAATCGAAGTGAACGGCACTACAGGGCGCGTTGCCAGCATCAGCTATACCAGCACCACTGTCGAAGCATTGTCGGGCGAAATCATTACCTTCCAAAACAGTCAGCTCTTCACCAATAACTACAAGAATCTGACGAGCAACCACGGGTACGTGCTGGCCGTCATCCCATACGGCGTGGCCTACGGCTCCGACTTGCTGCGGGTAAGAACCGTGGTCGACGAGGCTGTGAACGCGCTCCACAACGAATGGATGGACCCTACGAAAAAAGCTGTGTCTGTGGTCTACGAGCTGGGTGACAACAGCGTAAACCTGAAATTGTACTGCTGGACGGCTGCCGTTAAAAGGGCCCAGGTAATCAGCGATGTAATGCAGACGATATACAACACGCTGAACAGCAACGGTATCGAGATTCCATTCCCGCAACGCGACTTGCACATCAAGGCATAGAAGCTTAACCCTTCTCCTCAAATGGTGACTGAATGCCCCTTACAAGAATGGCTCGCCCGGCGGACCATGGGGATAGCCCCTAATTCACAATCCTGCATTTGGAAGGGATGGTATCCCTAAAGGCAGGCCGAGGGCAGCAGGCGAACAATGGGCCGGAAAGATTTATTACCTGGGGGGGCAGGATAAGGACATCACGTTAATCCAGCCGACGGTGCCCCCTTGCGCTGCGACGGCACGGCCGTTGCAACGCGGAGGATTTACCCCCGTTTTGATTTTTGGCCA
>DBRC01000027.1:63836-116449 GCA_002305505.1 Prevotella sp. UBA1378
CACCGCCGCGGCGGAAACAAAAATTGCAATAAATCCGAGATTTATAGCTATTTTTCTCGGATTTATTGCAATTTTTCTTTTTGCCGCAACGGCCGCCGCCCACCGTTAGCATTGCAACCGGCGGCATGAGGGGAAGCAGCACGGATTAACGTGATGTCCTTATCCCGAACTCAAGTTGCAATAGGTGAAAGGGAGATTAGAAGAACAAATAACGGTTGTCAACAACCTTTGCCTTCAAATAAAGCTCATTCATGAAACGGCTGGCAGCTTGAAGCGCCATCTGCTGGAGCTGTGCCTCCGTTGCCTTAGCATCAAACTTAACACCGGCACGCTGGGTCTTGGAAACCACCTGGAACAGATAGGCACCACCGTTGCCTTTCACCATGTTCTTGCTGAACTGGCCTGCCTTTGTGGCAGCCACAGCACCGCTCAAAGCCGGCTCGCTGGCACCTGTAGCCTGTACGAATACCGGAGCACTGAACGTGATCTGGTTTACTGCTGACACCTGAGCACCCTTGCCCTTGGCTGCATTCACGCTATTCACACCTGCCAGCTGCTGCTGAATCATCTCGAACTTCTTATCGCGGATAACCTCAGCTTTGATGTTCTCCTTTACATCTTCCAAAGAACGGTAGCCCACAGGGTGCACCTTGGTCATGGCTACCACCAAGAGATGGTCGTTATTGCCACACTCGTAAAGAGGCGATACATTGCCGGCCTCTGCATCGAAAATCCATTTCATCGCCTCGCGGGTAGCCCGGATTCCGGCTACGTTGTGTTCAGAATTGAAGAGATCCTTGCGTTCCTGAACCTTGAAGCCGAATTTAGATGCGTTCTTCTCCAGCCCCTCAAGCGTTTGGTTCTCGCTAACAAACTGGCTGAACTTATTGTAAGCATCCGAATAGGTAGCCTTCGAGAAATCTATAGTATGCTTGACAACAGCTACATCATACTTCTCAACCATTGCCTTACGGTTCACTACCTGTAACACTACATTGCCTTGGGTGAACGCTATATTCTTCAGTTCGTTCACACCCATCGTATTCAAAGCAGTCAGGTAAGCCTTTGTATCGGCATCAACCGTCTGCGACTTCTCGTACATTGACGATGTAAGCCACTGCGTCTTGCCCTCTTGGCCATACTTCTTAGCAATGGTTTCAAAGTCGGCACCGGCCCGAAGCGCATTATAAACGCTATCAGCCGTTTTGCGGGCAGCCTCTTCCGTTGCACCGCCGACTTGAATCTGCCGGTATTCAACCGAGTCGGGTAGCTGCGCCTTGGCAATCAGCTTGACAACGTTGAGCGAATTATCCATCGTGGTCTCGAACGGGGCGGTAGTCTGGCCGACTGCCATCGAGTCAATTTTCTGTGCAATGTCGAACGGGAATGCCTTGCGCGTTACGAACAAGCCCGTATAAGCCAACTGCGACTGTGCTTTCTGCACCACCTCGGCTACATCGGCACCTTGCTGCAACTTCTGCGAAGCGTCGGTCATTGTCTTCATGAGCGCAGCACGGTCGGCCTTAGAAGGAAGAACCTGGAAATCCACATATTTGATGTCGCGGCTCTCTACATACTGCTTGTACATCTCTTTCTGTTTCTCGTATTTCGCCTTCAAGTCGCTCTCCTCTACCTTTACCTTATTGTCGTTGATGGAAGAATAGGCCACGGAGGCCAGCTGGATGTTGTTCTCCGTGTTCTGCCCCTCGAAAGCCATCTTGGCGGATACCGGGTTAGACAAGAGGCTATGCGACAACAGACTCTGATATTTCATGGCCAGTGTCTGCTGGCGAAGCGTCTTCTCGATGAATTTCCAGTAGTCGTAAATCTTCTGATACTGCTCTGCCATCTGAGGATTCTGGCTTGCATTCATCTTCTTGTAGTCAGCAAGGAACTTGGTGAGGCTCGACACATCGAAACGGCCAGTCTGCTGATTGACAAAAGGCGACTGCATTAAAAGAGGGTTCGTACCGGTTTTCAATATATTCTGAAGCTCTTCGTCGGTTACGGTAAGCCCTACCTTTGCTGCTTCTTTCTCCAGGATCGTGTTGTTCACAAAAGTGTTCCACACCTGATCCTTGATTTGATTCAGTTCGTCCTCGGTCAGATTGTCGCGCCCTTGCGTCATCTTAATGACCTCTTGGTATTCATCAAGCAGAGCTTGGAATTCCTGAACAGAAATTTTCTGACCTAACACTTCGCCTACCTGCTGACGCTTCTCGTTGCTTGTGGCTTCACAAGAACGGAACATCTCTTCGGCAATGAATGCGAAGAGGCCAAGGCCGATAATGACTATCAGCGTAACGCCTCTTTTTCTAATTGTTCCTAATGCTGCCATTACTGTTTATTTATTTTTTGTTTTTATAATATTTTTCATTTAGCGGACAAAATTACAAATTTTATATCAAATATCGATAGAAAAACACAAAAAAATCGCTCATTCACTGACTTTTAGCTTTACCAACTCGATTTTCGTCATTGTATTTTTGATAATTTTGAATTCGTACTTGCCGATTCTCACCACCTCGTTCAGTTTCGGGAAACTTTGGTATTCGTGGAGTATTAATCCCCCCAGCGTCATGTACTCATCCCTCTCCGGCAAATCGAGGTTGAACATCTCGTTGATTTTCTCTATCTCGAGCCGTGCCGAAAGAAGGTATTCGCCGGTCTCAAGCTGTCTGGCAATGTAGTTGTTGCTGTCATGTTCGTCTTCAATTTCACCGAAGATTTCTTCTACAATATCCTCTAAGGAAACAAGACCGCTCGTACCGCCGAACTCATCGACCACTACGCCTAAGCTTTTCTTCTGCTGAAGGAAAATATGCATCAGTTTGCTGGCTGCCATCGTTTCGGGCACGTAGGGCATCGTCTGTATGTGCTCCTTCCAGCTGTCCGGCGCACGGAACATCTCGGAAGAATGGATATACCCTACAATATGGTCGATATCAGCCTTATAGACGATAAGCTTGGAGAACCCGCTTTCGATAAACCTGTTCTTCAATTCTTCCAACGAGCAATCGTCGATATTGATTGCCTCTATTTCGGTCCGCGGCACCATGCAGTCGCGCACCTTCGTGTCCGAGAAATCCAACGCATTGTGGAATATCTTCACCTCTTCCTCAATGTCGTCCTCGTCTTTCGCATTGTCGATGCTGCTCTGCACGAGATAATCGAGGTCTACTTTCGTGAATCCCTTATCTCCGGTCTCTTTCTCCATTTTGATTCCTGCGATACGCAGCAACAGCCGCGACATGAACGTAGCGAAGCGGGATATAGGGTAAAGCAGTATATAACATCCCATGGCCGGTATCGCAAAGATGGTGAGCAGCGTATTGGGGTTGCTCTTGAAGACCGACTTCGGAAGAAACTCGCCCGTGAAAAGCACGATGACAGTGGAAAGCACGGTGTCGGCTATCACGCGCGCACCGTCGCTTAGAGCATAGAACAGGGTATTATCGAAAATCTGTGCGAACAGGATACCGTAAATCACGAGCGCGATATTGTTGCCCACCAGCATCGTGCTGACAAAATTATTGGGATGGCGATAAAAGAATCCGATTGCCTTTTGTGCGACGCCATCCTTCTCCCTGTCCATCTCGGCCAACAACCGGTTACTGGACACAAAAGCAATCTCCATGCCCGAGAAGAAAGCAGAGAAAACCATTGTGGCAAGGATTCCTATGATCTGTCCTGTCATGGCTGCAAAGGATTTTTGGGCGTAGCAGCACGCTTGGTAGCGGCGGGGCGTACTACCGGCACGGCTGAAGCTGTATCGCCCGGAACAGTTGAAGGTGCAGCCCCCGCCGGCTCGCTTTCTACATCCGATTTAACAAACGAGCCTTGCGAGTTCGACACGGTATAACGTGTCATTTTCTCATCGCTCCTGAAATACGTGCCTTGAAGTGTACGCTCGGGGGTATACAGCACGGAAAATTTGTTGGAATACAATTCGTGGGCCATGCCGTCCCAAAAGAGCTCCTCGCTGCTGAAACGCATGCCGTTCACATTCCTGACGCGCACGCGCCCCCGCAGCTCCCATAACTTTTTCTGGTCGTAATACCACGCCGTATCGGCTTGGACATACGCCTGGACGCGGAACTGTTCGTCAAACTGCTCGAAAAAGACACCTTTAATGAAAGTCCATCTTGAGGGGGTGCGCACAGTATTCACATCCCAGCGCTCTGTCACGATTTTATATTTAATCACGCCAGAATCGGAAATAAGCGTATTCACTCCGTAAGAGGTCATCACCGATACGGAATCGCGTTCATGAATGGCAGGAGCGGTATGCTCTTTCTCTTCGGAACACGACGGGAAAGCCAAAAGGGTGAACACAATGCTCATCCCCATTAATGCTTTTATTTCATTCGTTTTCGGGGCCAATGATTATGTATGTTAATTAAATTTCCACTTCATGAACCATGCTTCATTGAATGTGATTCCGATGTTTATACGGAAGGTATTTTCCGTAATCAGGCCAGTGGCAGCCGAACGTGCCCATTGCCCACTGATATTCAGGACGGAACGGTTGTTGTATGCATTGGTGATGGGGATACCGAAACCGGCACTTATGCTCATCTCCTTCGGGCCGTCGACCCCATTCACCTTATAATAAGATGTAGCATAGGAAGCACCGAAACGATAACGTATGCGGTTGAGGAGGTTACGGCTTGCCACGTTCGGAATCCATTCACCGCCGACGGTGAGCTTGCTCCTGTCCTTCAGCAGCCCGCTCTTCATCACATACTTCTGCATTACGTCATCACTCTCCGGAAACTCAAGCGAGCCCCATTTCTGCAAGGAATAGTCTACGCCTACCGTCCATTTCTTGCCGTGCTTCCATGCCAGGCCGAGGCCGTAGGTCATCGGAATACTCAGCGCATTAGACACGATAAAGGATGAATCGGTGGATACACTTGTCTGTGTGTTCTTATTCGTGATGTTCAGTTCGGCATCGGCGCCGAGCTTGTGGCCAATCCCTACTGTCGCACCGATTGTCAGAATGTCTTCCGGGGTTACCGCCCGTTCCCACTGCGCCCCGAAATCCAGCTTGTAGCTGGCTATGTCTGCACCGTATGTCTTCGATACCGTATTAGCATAAGAATCGGTATATGAAACAACGACCGACTTTGAATAAGTACCCCACAGATAAGAGAAGTTGGCCCCTACCGAAAAGCTGTTGAATACATTCCATCCCAAGCCCAAATAGGCCTGATGCAAACCGCCGGAACCGGAATACGTCTGGGTAACCGTGGTGGAAGACGTACCGACAGCCGATGTTTGATAATAGTTGTAACCGACGTTCGTATATGGAAGGATACCGAAACTAAGCCCCAGGTCAGGCATCAGGCGGAAAGCTCCTACAAGGTACTCGAAGTTGGCGTTGTGGGCATTCTTCTTTGTCCCGTTCTCTGAAAAGTTCGTTATTTGCCCGGAAGCGCCCACATCGATAATCATCGTCAGAGAATCTACAGCGGAATAAGATGCCGGATTCATGGAGTTCACCTGATTTCCGAAACGCAAGCCTTGCGACAGGCCGTTCATCCCCCGGTTAAACCCCTGGGCCTGTTCGGAAAGCACGCCCAACCCGAATTGGCTATATGGCGAATTGGTACCGCTTTGTGCAGTGGCTGTTAATGCTAATGCACCTATAAAGATGCTACTTAATAGTTTTGTTTTCATTCTCTGTTCGTAATGCTTCATTATAAAGAAGTATGTGGTTCAGCCCTTCCGGGACTATAAATTTGTCTGCAAAGATGCACTTTTTTTCTGAGATGTGCAAATTTAGTTGCACTCCTCCCGTTAAATAAATAAAAAGGTTCGGATATTTTAATAAATAATCACGAATATACCCTTCTATTTCATACACCACCCCGTGCATCACACCGCACCTGATGGCCGTTTCCGTGGTATCACCTATCTCGGGCGTATACCCCCTGCGCTGGATCAGCGGCAGCGAATCGGTAAACCGGTTGAGCGCCTTGATGCGTATCGTGGGGCCGGGAGAAATATTCCCCCCGAGGTATTCGCCTTCGGCATTTACGAGGTCGTAAGTAATACAAGTGCCCACATCGATAACCAGCACAGCGTTTCCCTTGTGCTTCATATAGGCACCCACAGCTGCTGCCAACCGGTCGCTGCCCAATGTTTCCGGCGTGGAATACTTATTTACGATAGGAACCGGAGTGATACCGGACAGCAATTGCACGACAGGGAAAGGCAATCTGGCAATACGCTCTTGCATTTCGCCCGACAATTTAACGACAGTGGAATATATTCCGCGCTCAAAATGATAGCGATTACAGAAATCGTCTAATTTATAGTATTCCCCATCGTCCATTCTTTTTTCTTCAACGGGCGTGTTACCGTCGAAAGCTACAAGTTTGGTACATGTGTTACCTATATCTATTGTCAGGTTCATTGCTTATCTTAAACTTTCGAGCTGCAAAATTATTGAAAAAAAACGAGATAATAGCACTGAAAGTAAAAAAAAGAGTTTATTTTTGCACCGTGAAAGATTTTAAAATCATTATCAGGGCTTCGCTCCTTACTTTTATATCACTGATATCCAATGGGATACCAGCCATGGCTACACAGAATCAAGCAAACCAGATGGACTCTGTTGAGATTAGCTTGCTCACTTGTTCGCCCCACGAACAAGTATACAGCCTATATGGGCATTCGGCCTTGAGGTATAAAGACCTGCGCACGGGCGAGGATTTAGCTTTTAATTGGGGAATCTTTAACTTCAAGAAACCTTTCTTTGTATTGCGCTTCATGTTCGGCCTGACCGATTACGAACTGGGAATAATGCCCATCGGCAGATTCTGTGAAGAATACAAACGCCGGGGCAGCCAGGTAATGGAACAGGTACTGAACCTTACTGCCGACGAGAAAAGGAAAGTGAGGATGGCGCTCGCAGAAAACCTGAGACCGGAAAACCGGGTCTACCGCTACAACTTTCTCTACGATAACTGCAGCACGAGGCCAAGAAACATCATAGAAAACAGCCTTAATGGGGAGATACAATATCAAGTACGCCAAGGCTATACCCCCACGTATAGGGAAATGGTCAGAGAGCACACCCGGAACCATCCATGGGCAACGGCAGGCAACGACCTGCTGTTGGGAGTGAAAGCTGACCTGCCGACTGACCTCCGGCAACAAGAGTTCCTGCCGCAAAACCTCATGTACGATTTCGACCATGCGCAGATTTACGAAGAGGGGACGTACCGCCCGCTCGTCAAAGAGCGCCGTATTATTGTAAAGGGAGGCGTGCAGGTCATCAAGCAGGATTTTCCGTTATCACCCACAGAGTGTGCTGTCATCCTCTTTATTATATCGCTGCTGATTATGTCAGTCGAGTTCAAGAAGAAACATACATACAAGGGTTGGGACGTTGCGCTCATGGCCATACAGGGAAGCACGGGAACCATCCTCTTCCTCATGTTTTTCTCACAACACCCCACAACAAGCACCAACCTGCAAATATTGCTGCTCAACCCGTTGCCACTCGCATTCTTATATCATATTATAAAGAAGAAGAAAAGCGTATATTGGAAACTGTCTGCCATAATGACCACAGCATTCTTTATAGGAGGCTTTTTCCAAGACTATGCAGAAGGAATGGAAATTGTGGCACTATCTTTGCTTACAAGAAACATATCGCATTTCAAGAATGAGGAATAAATATCTGTACATCACCCTGCTTGCCGTACTTGGCTTCAACAGCGAAGGCATGGCACAGAGCATGAAGGCTGCGCCGAGACTGGTGGTTAACATCGCCATTGACCGGTTGCGCACCGACTATCTTGAAGCCTATGCACCACTCTACGGCAGCGACGGTTTTAAGCGTCTGCTTGAACAGGGACTGGTATACGCCAATGCCTCTTATAATTTCATGCCCATAGACAGAGCTTCTGCAATTGCTGCCCTGTCGACGGGGACTACACCTTATTACAATAGTATTGTTGGGACAGAATGGCTCAATAAGAAAACGCTGCGCCCGCAAAACTGTGTATACGATGAGCAATACACCTATTCGCCAGCCAACCTGGCAACTTCCACGATAGGCGACGAACTGAAAGTAACGACCAAGGGCAATGGAAAAGTCTTCGCATTCGCACCTTTTGCCGATGCTGCCATCCTGTCAGCCGGGCATGCTGCCGACGGCGTGGCATGGAACAACCAATCGAAATGGGTCACGAGCAACTACTACTCTCCCCTGTCGAGCTGGCTCAGCGGATACATGAGGCTGTATGCGCCCGAGCAAGACGTGAACAAGAGCATTACGGATATGGTGCTCAGTTGTATCGACAACAACGGTATCGGACTCGATGACAAGCCCGATCTTCTCAACATCGTATATAGCGATTATCCTTATATATACAAAAATACAACCGGACTGGACAAGAACGACCTCTTACTGGAGGGGTATATGAATCTTGACAAGAACCTGGCACACCTCATTTCAGCCATTGAGACGAAACTGGGGCACGAACGCGTGCTCTTCGTACTGACCAGTACCGGATACAGCGACGAGGAAGAAGAGGACAACAACGGGAAATACCGCATCCCGACCGGTAAGTTCAACATTACGCGGACATCTAACCTCCTTAATATGTACTTAGGGGCTGTATACGGCAACGCACGCTATGTTGAAACCTGCTATAAGAATCAAATTTACCTGAATCATAAACTTCTTGAACAGCGGAATATCAATTTCGGCGAAGCACTGAAACGCGCCCAGGAATTCCTGCTGCAGATTGCGGGGATAAGAAACGTATATACGAGCAACCAACTGCTGACAAGCGACAACCAATTACTGGAGAAAATCCGTAATGGTTTCAGCATAGAAAAATGCGGAGACCTGCTCATCGACGTTGCCCCGGGATGGCAACTCATCAATGAAGACACGCACCAGTCGTCCACCTCGCGTGCAAGTTTTATCCCGTTCCCGATTATCTTCTACGGCGCCGGCACCCGCGCTGAACGCATCGCGGTCCCGGTATTCACAGACCGCATTGCCCCGACAATCGCAAAGTCGATACGCATCAGGGCTCCGAATGCTTGCTTGTCAGGACCGTTGTTCTGACAAACACTTACCATTTTAACTGGTTTTACAGTGTAAAACATAGGTATTTCAAATACTTATGTGACAGAATGTGCAATATTACGGTTTTTTTTCGTACTTTTGCACACATAAAAAATATAATAGAAAGAATAATAAAGAAGAATTAGATATGAATTTCAACAAATTTTTGAAGTCGTTGTTCGGTGACAAATCATCACGGGATATGAAACTCATCCAGCCGCTCGTTGAGAAAGTAAAGGCCGTATACCCCGAAGTCGAGAAATTAAGTAATGACGACCTACGTGCACGGACGAAACAAATCCAGCAACAAGTGCAGGATTCTGCAAAAGACCAGAAGAAGCAAATAGAGGATTTGAAATCGAAAATAGAAGATACCCCCATTGATGAACGCGAAGATATCTTCAACCAGATAGACAAACTGGAAAAAGAGGTGCTTGACATCTATGAAAAAGCACTCGACGAAGTTATGCCAACCGTGTTCGCTATTGTGAAAGAAACAGCCAAGCGCTTTGCCAACAACGAGGAGACGGTTGTAACGGCTACCGATTTCGACCGTGAACTGGCAGCCGACCCAAGGAAAGACTTTATCACTATCAATGGCGACAAGGCCATCTACCATAACCACTGGACTGCCGGCGGAAATGACTTGAAATGGGAAATGGTGCACTACGATGTACAGCTTTTCGGCGGTGTCGTGCTACACCAGGGAAAGATATCCGAAATGGCGACAGGTGAAGGTAAGACCCTCGTCGCAACCCTGCCTGTATTTTTGAATGCCTTGACAGGGAATGGGGTACACGTGGTTACCGTAAACGACTATCTGGCCAAGCGCGACTCGGAATGGATGGGGCCGCTCTATGAGTTCCATGGTATCTCGGTCGACTGCATCGACAAGCATCAGCCCAATTCCCCGGAACGCCGCCGCGCCTATCAAGCAGACATTACGTTCGGAACAAACAATGAGTTTGGTTTCGATTATCTGCGCGACAACATGGCTACATCACCGGTCGACTTAGTGCAACGGGCACATAATTATGCCATCGTCGACGAGGTAGACTCCGTGCTGATTGACGACGCCCGTACGCCGCTGATCATTTCCGGTCCGGTGCCGAAAGGCGACGTGCAGATGTTTGAAGAGTACCAGCCGTTGGTAGAAAAGTTGGTAGGCGTCCAACGCCAACTGGCCACACAATACCTGGCTGATGCCAAGCAGAAAATCGCGGAGGGGCAAAATACCAACAATAAGGAACTCACAGAAGAGGGATTCTTGTCGCTTTACCGCTCGCACAAAGCACTGCCCAAGAACAAGCCGCTGATTAAATATCTTTCGGAAGAAGGGATAAAAGCGGGCATGCTGAAGACTGAGGAGGTGTATATGGAGAATAACAACCGCCGCATGCCGGAGGCCGTCGAACCGCTTTATTTCGTTGTGGACGAGAAACTGAATTCCTGTGACTTGACCGATAAGGGCACCGAGTGGCTGGCTAAACAAGTTAACGACAAGGAATTATTCGTGTTGCCGGACATTACGGCAGAGTTGTCGGCCCTCGAAAACGAAACAGGCCTGAGCAACCAAGACCGCTTGGATAAGAAAGACAGCTTGCTGAACCACTATGCCGTTCAGAGCGAACGCGTCCATACGCTTCAGCAATTACTGAAAGCCTACTGCATGTTCAACAAGGATGATGAGTATGTGGTCATCAACGGCGAAGTGAAGATCGTCGACGAACAGACGGGACGCATCATGGAAGGTCGCCGCTGGAGCGACGGCCTGCACCAAGCCGTGGAAGCGAAAGAGCACGTGAAGGTGGAGGCCGCCACACAGACCTTTGCTACTATTACGCTGCAAAACTACTTCCGCATGTACCATAAGCTGGCCGGCATGACCGGTACGGCCTCTACCGAAGCCGGAGAGTTTTGGGACATCTATAAACTCGACGTGGTGGAGATTCCTACCAACAGGCCCATCCTCCGCAACGACCAAGACGACCGCGTATATAAAACGGCACGTGAGAAATACAATGCCGTCATCGAAGAAATCGTAAAGATGCGGGAAAGCGGACGCCCGACATTGGTCGGCACCACATCGGTGGAGATTTCCGAGTTGCTTTCCAAAATGCTCGATATGCGTAAGATTCCCCATCAGGTATTGAACGCGAAACTGCATCAGAAAGAAGCCGACATCGTCGCACTTGCTGGTCAGAGCATCAACGGGCTCGGTGCGGTTACCATCGCCACCAACATGGCCGGCCGCGGTACCGACATCAAGTTGTCGGCAGAGGTAAAGGCATCGGGCGGCCTGGCCATCATCGGTACGGAACGGCATGAAAGCCGCCGTGTCGACCGCCAGCTCCGAGGCCGTGCCGGCCGCCAGGGCGACCCGGGCTCTTCTGTCTTCTATGTATCGCTCGAGGACAAACTCATGCGCCTGTTTGCCAGCGAACGTATCGCTAGCGTCATGGACCGCCTTGGCTTTAAAGACGGCGAGATGATTGAAAGCCCGATGATTTCAAAAAGCATCGAGCGTGCCCAGAAGAAAGTGGAAGAGAACAACTTCGGTATCCGTAAGCGGCTGATAGAATACGATGACGTGATGAACAAGCAGCGCACGGTGATTTACGAGAAACGCCGCCACGCGCTGATGGGCGAGCGTATCGGCATGGATATTTCGAACATCATCTGGGACCGTGTGGTCAACATTATCGAAACAAACGACTTCGACGGATGCAAGGACGAATTCCTCCACATCCTTTCGATGGAAGTGCCGTTCACCAGCGAGCAACTGGCTAATGAAAGCCGCAACGACCTTGCCGAAAACGCATTCCAGGCGGCAATGGCCAACTTTAAGCGCCGCACAGAGCGCGTGCAGTCAGTGGCATGGCCTGTCATCAAGCAAGTTTATGAGAACCAAGGGGCGATGTTCGACCGCATACAAGTGCCCATCACCGACGGGCGGCACGTCTTCAACATCCCATGCAACCTGAAAGAGGCTTACGATACGGAATGCAAGAGCGTCGTCAAGGAGTTCGAGAAGGCTATCCTGCTCCACATCATCGACGATTGCTGGAAAGAAAACCTACGCAAGCTCGACGAACTGAAGCACAGCGTACAGAACGCGTCATACGAACAGAAAGACCCGCTGCTGATTTTCAAGCTGGAAAGTGCTAAGGTATGGGACGACATGATTAATGAAATGTACAACCGCATAGCTTCCATCCTCACGCGCGCTGCAATCCCGGAGATGCAACAAGAGGTGCAGCATGCCGCGCCAGAAATGCCGACGCAGCGCCAGCAGTATACGGAATCCAAGCAGAACCTCAACGAAGAGCAACTCACGGATCCCGGCCAAGCTGCCGCTGCCGCCCAAGACACGAGGGCACGCCAGCAACATGCGCCGATTACCCGTGATAAGCTGCCCGGACGCAATGAACCATGCCCATGCGGAAGCGGAAAGAAGTTTAAGAACTGCCATGGAAAAGGACTGGTTTAATACGGCAAAAGTGCTATCCTGATGATAAGTATTTCAAACATCAAGAAGAAATTCGGCGAAACAACAGCCTCGGATATTCCGTCGTTCCATATCAACGACGGCGATATCCTTGGCCTTGTCGGCAATAACGGCGCTGGGAAGACCACGCTTTTCCGCATGATGCTGGACCTCTTGAAGGCAGACGAGGGGAAGATAACGCTCAACGGAATTAATCCCTCCCAAAGCGAAGAATGGAAGAATACAACCGGTGCCTATATAGACGAAGGCTTCTTAATCGATTTCCTTACACCGGAAGAATACTTCAGCTTCCTCGGAAAGATTTCAGGAAAGAAACAAAAGGAGGTGAACGCCCGGCTGAAAGATTTCGAGAGACTTGCAAACGGGGAAATTTTCGGACATAAAAAACTGATACGCAACTTGTCTGCCGGAAATAAGCAGAAAGTCGGCATCATATCCGCCCTCTTCAACCGCCCCGATATCGTCGTATTAGACGAGCCTTTCAATTTCCTCGACCCTACCAGTCAGAATATCCTCAAGCATACGCTGACGGAATACAATAAGGAAACCGGAGCCATCATGCTTATCAGCAGCCACAATCTCCAGCATACAATCGAAATAAGTACGCGCATCGCCCTGCTTGAACATGGTATCATCATCAAAGACCTGCCTAATAAAGAACAAAGCGCAGAGAAAGAACTGAAGGATTATTTCGAGCAACCAGAATAATCCGGTGCCCTTATACCATCACCATTTTTAGGTATTTACCTGAAAATAAGCAGTAATTGTAACCTTGTTGCAATTAATTTATCGTACTTTTGCAACAGATATTAATTAATCGAGGTATGAAACTTTCCGAATTAAAGACTGGCGAACGCGGTGTCGTTGTCAAGGTGTTAGGCCATGGAGGATTCCGCAAACGCATTGTCGAGATGGGATTCATTAAAGGCAAGGCCGTTGAGGTATTGCTCAATGCCCCCTTACAGGATCCCGTCAAATATAAGATTATGGGCTACGAGGTGTCGCTTCGCCACCAAGAGGCCGATATGATTGAGGTAATCTCTGTTGAAGAAGCCAAGCAAATGGAGAGTTCCAGCAGGCAATTGCACGGCGAACTCGTAATGAGCGAGGAAGAGGCCGACTGCCAACTGACCGAGAAACAACTGCGCGAGGCGGCAATGAAAAAACGCCGCACAATCAACGTGGCGCTCGTAGGCAATCCGAATTGCGGAAAGACTTCACTTTTCAACTTCGCATCAGGAGCGCACGAACGGGTAGGCAATTATTCCGGTGTCACCGTAGACGCCAAAGAAGGGCGGGCCTGCTTTGAAGGCTACGAGTTTAATCTCGTAGACCTTCCCGGCACCTATTCCCTTTCGGCTTACAGCCCGGAAGAACTCTACGTGCGTAAACAAATCATCGACAAGACACCGGACATCATCATCAACGTTATCGATGCCAGTAACATAGAGCGCAACTTATACCTTACGGCACAACTCGTTGACATGCATCTCCGCATGGTCTGTGCACTGAACATGTTCGATGAGTTCGAAGACCGCGGTGACAAACTGGACTGCACTAAACTGGGACAACTTTTCGGCGTGCCGATGATTCCAACCGTATTCAAGAACGGACGCGGCGTTGACCTGCTTTTCCACATCATTATTAATATGTATGAAGGGGTGGATTTCCTGGATAAAGACGGGAACATCAATCCTGAAGTAGCCGAGGATTTACAAAACTGGCACAAGAACTATGAAAAGGACCATGGTGGGAACCATGAAGAAGACTTTGCACACGGCATAAGGCCAAACAACAGCGTATACCGGCATATACACCTGAACCACGGACGCATCATAGAAGAAAGCATCGAGAAAATCAAGGATGAAGTACAGAAGGACGAAGAGATACGCCATAAGTATTCCACCCGCTACCTTGCCATCAAGCTCTTAGAGATGGATGCGGAGACAGCCCGCGTCATCGGGGGACTGCCTAACGCAGAAAAAATCCTGAACATACGTGATGAACAAGCAGCCAAAATACAAGACGATTTACAGGAAGACAGCGAGACGGCCATAATGAATGCCAAATACGGTTTCATACACGGTGCACTGCAAGAGGCGGGCTTCGAGGAAGGGAAGAAAAACGATACCTACCAAATGACTCACCTGCTGGATGCTATCATCACCAACAAATGGTTCGGTTTCCCCATATTCTTCCTGTTGCTTTATATTATGTTCCAAAGCACTTTCTCGCTGGGGCAATACCCGATGGACTGGATTGATGCAGGAGTGGGTGCACTGAGCGACTGGCTCCATGCCACCCTGCCCGACGGTCCGGTAAAAGCCATGCTCGTCGACGGTGTCATCGGAGGTGTCGGAGCGGTTATTATCTTCTTGCCGCAAATCCTCATACTGTACTGTTTCATCTCATTCATGGAAGACAGCGGCTACATGGCACGCGCAGCCTTCATCATGGACAAGCTGATGCACAAAATGGGACTGCACGGAAAGTCGTTCATTCCGCTCATCATGGGCTTCGGATGCAATGTCCCTGCCATCATGGCCACACGTACTATAGAGAGCAGGCGCTCGCGGCTTATCACAATGCTTGTATTACCAATGATGAGCTGCTCTGCACGTTTGCCGATTTACATCATGATTACAGGAACCTTCTTCGCCGCCGAATACCAAAGCCTGATTATGATTTCGCTCTATGTCATCGGCATTTTAATGGCCGTCATCATGAGCCGTCTCTTCAGCCATTACGTAATAAAAGGCGAAGACACCCCGTTCGTCATGGAGCTCCCCCCCTACCGTTTCCCAACGAGCAAGGCCATCCTGCGCCATACATGGGAAAAAGGGAAACAATACCTGAAGAAAATGGGAGGTATCATCCTCGTAGCCTCTGTCATAGTATGGGCTCTCGGTTATTTCCCGCATAACGACGAGCTGACAAGGCAAGAACAGCAAGAGCAGAGCTACATCGGGAAAATAGGGAAAACGGTCGAGCCGCTCTTCCGCTTGCAGGGATTCGACTGGAAATTAGACGTAGGGCTTATCAGCGGTGTGGGTGCCAAGGAGATTGTTGCATCGACCATGGGAGTGCTCTATGCCGGCGATGACAGCGTCGCCGACAGTCAGGCAGAAGACAACGGTAGCAAATATGCAAGTTTACTACAGAAAATGACTGCCGACGGCATAACGCCCCTTGTCGCCTTCAGTTACCTTATCTTCATATTGCTCTACTTCCCCTGCATAGCAACCATTGCTGCCATCAAGAACGAGAGCGGCTCATGGAAATGGGCTTTATTTGCAGCTGGCTATACAACCCTGCTTGCGTGGATTGCCTCTGCACTCGTCTACCAGATTGGAAGGTTATTCGTCTAACTAACCGCTATACTGGGAGCGACATCCCCGATACCGGTGCCGCATAGTTTCGTGCATGATAATTGTGTTTTTCGCACAATACGCTCCCGATATGGCACAAAAAAGCTACATTCAGCCCATGCTAATTTAGATTTAATTAGTGTAATATTTCCATTTTATAACATAATTCATGCGGATTCAAACGTTTGCGCAATCTTTTTGGTTAATTTTTATTTAAAAATAGCCCTTGTGTACCCACACAATAAAAAAACAACAAAATAATCGGGTAAAGGTTTGGTGATTAAAAAAAAATACCTTACCTTTGCAAATGTTATCCTGAAAACAATCTTTTTACCTTAAAAGAACTAATACCTATTGAAGATATGAAGCGATCACCTGTGAGGGCCATCGCTTTATTTTTTTATACCGGCTCATCCTTTCATTGACACGCCAAATACAATGTTCACCGCCCTTTCCTGTTAGAAATGCAAACCTTCAGCAGTTAAAAAAACTTAACCAAACCAAAAACATCCCCCTAAATTCGCCATATCTTAGGTAAAATATGTACCTTTGCAGCCGATTTAGTCCGTCTTTGGCTCGAAGAAGTGGCAGCACGAAGCATGCCCGCCTTGCGGAGAAACCCGTTTTTACAAAAATAATAATGTACGCAATTGTAGAAATTAACGGTCAGCAGTTTAAGGCAGAACAAGGAAAAAAACTCTTTGTTCACCACATCAAGGATGCGGAAGCAGGCAAGACTGTTGAATTTGAGAAAGTGCTGCTCGTGGATGCCGACGGTGCAGTAACGGTAGGTGCCCCCACCGTAGAAGGGGCCAAGGTAGTATGTGAAGTTGTAACCCCCCTGGTGAAGGGCGACAAAGTCATCGTATTCAAGATGAAGCGCCGCAAGGGCTATCGCGTCCGTAATGGCCACCGTGCACAATTCACAGAAATTAAAATCAAATCAGTAATCGCTTAAAACGTAGGAGGAACAAGAAATGGCACATAAAAAAGGTGTAGGTAGTTCTAAGAACGGCCGTGAATCAGCTTCACAGCGCTTAGGCGTGAAGATTTGGGGCGGGCAGAAGTGTATCGCCGGTAACATCATCGTCCGCCAGCGTGGTACCAGGCACAACCCCGGAAACAATGTAGCAATCGGTAAAGACGATACTCTCTATGCTCTTGTCGACGGTACAGTACAGTTCCACAAAGGCAAGCGCGACAAGAGCGTTGTTTCTGTAATACCAGAAGCCAAAGCTTAACAAAAGAAACAAAATTTATTCCAAACAAACAACAGTGGTCCCATTTCTCTACAGAGATTTGGGACTTCTGCCTTTTTCCTGCCACCCTCCCCGCTACGCCCGAACGCAAGGCGGTAGCCACCGAAATAAAAACACCCCCGAAATATTTGGTTATTCAGATAATATTCGTACCTTTGCGCAGTTTTTAATAGACATCACATGAAAGTAAACAAACCGCAGCTATACCTGTATATCGCCAGCGCCTGCCTGCTGTTGGTAATAGGCCTGACTTATTATCACTTATTTTCATCCTTCTCGACAAAACCGGCAACCGAATACGTATACATCGACGGGGACGACACACAAGACTCCGTATTCGCCAAGCTCTCCCCCATTGCATCTACACACGCCATGAACGGATTCCGCACACTGGCACGCCACAGCGGCTACGCGGAGAACATCCGTACCGGCCGCTACGCCATCCAGCCCGGCGAAGGCATATTCACTGTATTCCGCCACTTGAAGAACGGCTTGCAAACTCCCGTCAGCATCACCATACCCGAAGCACGTACCATGGACAGACTGGCAGGGGCACTGGCCAAGAAACTGATGCTCGACAGCACGGCAGTAGCGGCAGCTCTGACGAGCGACAGCACCTGTAGGGAATATGGCTACGACACTGCTACGATAGCAGCCCTTTTCATCCCGAATACGTATGACGTATACTGGAACATCACCCTTGAGAATCTCCTCAAGCGGATGCAGAAAGAATACAAGAACTTCTGGAACTTCGAACGCACAGAGAAGGCAAGGAAGATGGGGATGACCCCAATAGAAGTTGCCACAATGGCCAGCATCATAGACGAAGAAACGGCCAACAATGAGGAAAAGCCCATGATTGCCGGTATGTACTATAACCGCTGGAAACTACGCAACGGGGAATACCCCAACGGCATGCCGTTACAGGCCGACCCGACCATCAAGTTCGCATGGAAGAGATTCGGGCTCCGCCGCATCTATCACAATCTGCTGCAAATAGACAGCCCATACAATACATACAAGAATCCGGGACTGCCACCCGGCCCTATTAAAATAGCCTCCATTGCAGGTATAGACGCCGTACTCAACCATGTGCGCCATAATTATCTGTACATGTGTGCAAAAGAAGACTTCTCCGGTACACACAATTTCGCGGAGACATATACAGAACACCTGCAGAACGCAGCAAAATACAGCAGGGCACTTAACGAGAAAGGCATAAAATAGCGCCGGACAGAGCAGCCATATAATCATAATGAATGCCTCCCGCTTCCCAGTGAGAGGCATTTTACTCAATAGATATTAGCCTTTTTAAGGTAAAAAGATTGTATTCAGGATAACAATGCAAAGATAACGTTTTTTTCACGCCCACGCAAATTATTTTATATGTTTAAAAACATATTTTCAAGCTTTTTCGCTATCCAAGGCAAGCAGATGCCGGTTTTCAAAGCCACCGGACAAAAACGGGGGAAAATACAACCCCCTTCATTACTCTAAAAAGGCAGTGAAAGGGGTTGTAAAAGAATCGGGGACGACTCTGTTTGCAGTAATACTGCCACCCAAAAGCGACCGAGGCGTGAATTATCACCGCCTTAACCGGCGACTATCGGATACGGTCTGCCGCACGTACCAATTTCTCGTCAGCAAGGATTGCACGCCTTGCCATCATATAGAGAACGATGGCGACAGCCGGGAATGCAGCCGGAATTCCGGGCCGGAATGCGAGCACCTGCCCCGCCTGCCCTGCCAATACCTGACTGAATACCGCGTAAAGGATGTACCAGCCGGCAAGCAACAACGCATTGAACATGCAGAAACGAGCCTGAACGATGCGGTTGCCATAGATGAAAACGGAATAAACACCTATTGCCGCCGACAGGATCAGCAGGACAAACAGCGGCCATGTATGGAAACTACGGGCTCCAAGGGCATTCGTTATCCACAGATTATACTCATTCAGCACGGCTGCCCCACCAAGCGTAAAAGTCCCTATCCGGAGACATAGACATACCATGGTAAGCACCACGGCAACGAGCAAATAGACTGTCTGGATACGCTGTATCATAACTTACCCCTCACTCTGCTGCGCCTCGCGGGCCGGATCGCGCCAGTATACCTTATCCTCAACAAACTCCTGAGTCGCAAGAAGCGTCGACTTCGGCAACTTTTCATAATAGCGCGAAATTTCTATCTGCTCACGATTCTCGAAAACCTCTTCCAGGCTGTCATTATACGATGCGAACTCGGCCAACTTCTTACTGAGGTCTTCCTTAATCTGAACAGAAATCTGATTTGCGCGCTTTGAGATGATGGCAACGCTCTCGTAGATATTGTCCGTATCCCTGCAGAGATCCATGATGTTACGTGTCACCGTGTTTACAGGTGCCTTTGATTTCTTGTAATCCATTTTGTATGATAATTTTATATTGTTAATCTTTCGTTATTTGCTTACACTTGGCGATATATTTCTCTGCGGTAGCCTTTTCTTTCGATTCCGGATACTCGTTCAAGAAACCATAACACTCGTCTTCTGCGTCGCGATAACGGTCTAACCGCTTCTCCTCCACGCTCTGTTGGGCCAGTTCGAACTTGCTTTTCATTATCAGGACAGCGAAACTCTCGCGGAACGACGTGTACGGATAGGTCTTCAGTGCATTCTGAGCCGTAATAATACAAGCTTCATAATTTGAACCGCCGCCAAGGCAGTTCCCGAAGTAGCCGCCAAGGTTGTAATACAAGCGGGCCGACAGGTATTCTTTCTCCACCAGCTTGTCTTGCAGCTCAAACAGATTCTTCTGTGCCAACGCACGGTTCTTCGAGTCGGGATAAAAATCAAGGAATTGCTGATAGGCGTTAATAGCCCCAAGCGTCGGCGTCTGATCCAAACGGGGCTCAGGCGTACTCTGGTAGAGCGACTGCCCTACATAAAACGAAGCCTGCTCAGCATAAACGCCTTTAGGGTATGACGTATAATACTTTTTAAACACTTCCGATGCACTTTCATAATCGCGGTTACAATACTCTGCCATTGCCAGCATATACAGGCATTCCTGAGCATTGTCCGTCCCCTTCTGGATAGTTACCAGCTCTTGCAAAAGCGTGATGGCGTGGTTATACTTGCCGGCAGCGAAGCACTGCTTGGCAAATTCATACTTATAATCGTAATCCGACGACTTATAAACCCTGTTAAACTCCGTGGCACAGCTGCCGAACATGAAGGCTGCACAAGCCAATATGAAAACCGTTTTCTTCATTCTTTCCAACGACGTTAGAGTATACGCCTTAATTTTGAGATGCAAAAATAGTGATTTTCTACTGAACTTCAAAGTATTTAGAATGATTTTTATCAAAATGTGAGCGATTATAACGTTTATTACATTGAAAATGACTAATTTTGCACTATTATGAACGGATACAAACTGACATCCAAATACCAGCCGACCGGCGACCAGCCCGAAGCTATTGAAGAGCTGACGGCCGGCTTGAACCGCGGCGACCGGTCGCAAGTGCTGCTCGGCGTCACTGGCTCCGGGAAAACCTTCACTGTGGCCAACGTCATTGCAAACGTGAACAAGCCCACGCTGATACTCAGCCACAACAAGACCCTGGCTGCCCAGCTTTACGAAGAAATGCGCGGTTTTTTCCCGGAAAATGCCGTTGAGTATTATGTGAGCTATTATGATTATTACCAACCGGAAGCATACCTGCCGACGACGGATACATACATCGAAAAAGACCTGGCCATCAACGAAGAGATAGACCGGCTCAGGCTACGCGCCGTATCATCCTTGTTGTCAGGAAGAAAGGACGTTATCGTCGTATCTTCAGTAAGTTGCATTTATGGTATGGGCAGCCCCGTTGCATTGTCGGAGAACGTCATCGAGCTGCACCAAGGGCAAACCATAGACCGGAACGCGCTGTTAAGGAAATTAGTAGCAGCCCTCTACCTAAGGAACGACATCGAGCTGCAACGCGGCAACTTCCGGGTGAGGGGCGATACCGTCGACATTGCCATGGCTTACAACGAAGCAGTGCTGAGAATCACGTTCTGGGATGACGAGATCGATGCCATCGAAGAGCTGGATCCCGTCACCATGAACCGAATGGCCGTGTTCGGAGAGTATAAACTGTATCCGGCCAATCTCTTCATGACATCGCAAGAACAAACGAACACCGCCATCCGCAACATTCAAGACGATTTGGCAAAACAAATCGACTTCTTTACAGAACAGGGCGACCCCATCAAGGCGCAGCGCATCAAGGAACGCGTAGAGTACGACATGGAGATGATAAAGGAACTGGGGCATTGCTCTGGCATTGAGAATTATTCACGCTACTTCGACGGCCGCAAGGCAGGCGACCGCCCTTACTGCCTGCTCGACTTTTTCCCGGACAACTACCTGATGGTCATTGACGAAAGCCATGTGAGCGTGCCACAAATCAACGCCATGTACGGCGGCGACCGCGCAAGGAAGTCGAACCTCGTGGAATACGGGTTCCGGCTTCCTGCCGCATTTGATAACCGCCCGCTGAAATTCGAGGAGTTCGAAGGGATGATACACCAAGTCATATATGTATCTGCCACTCCGGCCGATTTTGAGCTGGCAGAAGCAGAAGGTGTCGTAGTGGAGCAAATCATCCGGCCGACAGGACTGCTCGACCCCGAAATCGTTGTCCGTCCGAGCGAGAACCAAATCGACGACTTAATGGAGGAAATCATCTGCCGCACAGGCCGGAAAGAGCGCATACTGGTAACGACGCTCACTAAGCGCATGGCAGAGGAACTGAGCGAATACCTGCTGAACCATGATATCAGTACAGCCTATATCCACAGCGACGTAGCCACACTCGACCGCGTAAAGATACTGGAAGACTTGAGGCAAGGCGTATACGACGTGCTGGTGGGCGTGAATCTGCTGCGCGAGGGGCTCGACCTGCCCGAAGTGTCGCTCGTAGCCATCCTCGATGCCGACAAAGAAGGCTTCCTGCGCAGCCACCGTTCGCTCACCCAGACGGCCGGCCGGGCTGCAAGAAACGTGAACGGCAAAGTAATCATGTATGCCGATGCGATTACAGCCAGCATGCAGCTCACCATCGACGAGACAGCCCGCCGGCGCATGAAACAACTGAAATACAACGAGGAGCACGGCATTACGCCGACGCAAATAACCAAATCGCTGAAAAGCGCTTTCCGGACAAAAGACGGGAAAGAAGAGAGCCTGGCAATACCGGTAGCTATGCGCACAGCTTACATAGGCCCGGCCGAAGGTGCCTTCGCTGCCGACCCGATTATCGAGCGCATGACCCGCCCACAGCTTGAAAAGAGCATCGAGAATACAACGAAACTCATGAAAGAGGCTGCAAAGAAACTCGACTTCATACAGGCAGCCCAGTACCGCGACGAAATCATCCGCCTGCAGAAAGAGCTTGAATTAAAATAAATTATTAAAAATTATTAGGTCATTCAAGCGAATCTTTGTAATTTTGCCCAAACAAAAATTTTAAACGACAAATGAAATGAAAAAAATCTTTTTTGCAATAATGCTGTGCATGCCGATGTTTTCCGCAGCACAGAACACATGGGAAATGCCCGAGGAACCCGAGGAACATGAAAACAGTCTCTACCGGAGGTATTTGGTTGGCGCCGTACCGGTAGAAAACGGCAAGGTTGTGTTTAAAAACACAATAGAGGCTCCGGGCAAGAATGCACAAGAGATTTACGATATTGTAAAGAAATACATGCAGAAAATGCTCAAAGAGAAAAACCAGACTGAGCAAAGCCGCATCGTGATAGACGACTCCGTGAACCACCAAATCTGCGGTTCGTTCCAGGAGTGGCTCGTGTTCAAGAACACCGCCTTGGTGCTCGACCGCACCCGCTTCATGTATAACCTGCTCGTAAGCTGCTCCGACGGTAAAGCCGACGTGCAGATGACACGTATCTACTACCTCTACGACGAGGAGCGCGACCCGGTAACGTATAAGGCCGAAGAGTGGATTACCGACGAATACGGCTTGAAGAAGAAAAAGGACAAGCTGTCGAGGGTATCCGGAAAATTCAGGAAGAAAACCATCGACAGGAAAGACTTCCTCTTCAACAAAATAGATTTTTTGCTGAAAAACTAAGGAACAATGAACCAAGACAAGATGGACGAGAAAACAGAACGGCGCCGCACCAGACTCACCCGGCCGCAGGACAGGATGCTGAAATTACGCAACACGCTGAATACCGTTTTCATCGTCGGTGCCGTTGCCGGGCTTATTTATTATTTCACTGCCGATGAGCAAACGGGCATCATCATCATCCTGTGTGCCATGGCGTTCAAATTCATCGAATCCGCCATCAGACTTTTACGATTATAAATGAATAGAACTCTCTATATCCTGTTGCTATGCATGCTTGGCGCAACTACAGCCCGCGCCCAAGTTTATAACCAGATAGACGAAAGCGGGCAAATCACCCAACGCGACGAAAGCAACAGGAACTTCAATAAGCACAACAACGATACGACCAAACACAAGGAGATTCCGAAAGGCCTCCATGCATGGACCATCGACCGTAAGTTCGGGGACATATCCCCTGCTGCTATCGACACTGTGCCGCATTTGTACCAGAACACCATCTTCAACACCGGCATATACGGGGAATACAACACGACAGGAAACAACTATACGGCACGTTTGAGCAGGATAGCCATCGACCGCCCGCTGACGGAACAGTTTATCTTTACGCAGCCATACAGCCACGTCATGAAAATGCCGGGGCAGGTGCTTTTCACCAATACGCTGTCGCCTTTCACGAACATCTCGTACGACAACTGCGGAGACAAACAATACGGCGAGGATCATCTTAACGCTAAGTTTGCCGTCAACGCCGGCAAGCGCTTGGGATTGGGCTTCGACTTAAACTACGCCTACGCGAGAGGATATTACCAGAACCAAAGCACATCGCACTTCAGCGCAACGTTTTATGCGTCGTACTTAGGCGATAAGTATAATATGCACACGCTGTTCTCGACCTATCACCAGAAAGTATCCGAGAATGGGGGCATCACTGACGACAATTACATCACACACCCGGAAACCTTTGACGACAGCTACTCGGAAAACGAAATCCCCGTAGTGCTCGAACAAAACTGGAACCGCAACGACAACCTCCACTATTACCTTTCCCACAGATACAACCTGGGCTTCTACCGCATGGTGAAAATGACCGACGACGAAATCAAAGCAAGGAAATTCGCAAAGGATGCCAAGAAAGACAAGGACAAAAGGGATACAGAGGGGAAAAACAAGGGAGACGGGGACAGCCCGGCCGACCGCCGTACAGCAGACAGGGACAACAACGGGAAACCGCTGGGACGCCCCGACGGGGCGAAAATTGCCGGCGACGAACCTACGGAAGCAACAAAACAGCCGGCGGACACGATGCGCATAAAAGTAGATTCGCAGGAGAAAATGGACAGCCTGCTGGCAGAGAAAGCCCAGAAAGATTCCGTCGACGCCACGATGAAGAAAGAATACGTGCCCGTAACAAGCTTCGTCCACACGCTCGATGTCAACAGTTACAACCGCATCTACCAAGCTTACAACTCACCTGCCGGCTACTATGCCGACCAATACTACACTTGGACGGAAGACATGCAGAACGGGGGCGCCTACGTATACGACCAGACCAAACACACCTCTATAAAGAATACATTTGCCATTGCTTTGCTCGAGGGGTTCAACAAATATGCCAAGGCAGGCCTGAAGGTATTTGCCGCTTACGAATACCGCAACTTCAGAATGCCTAACCTGCTGAACGATTCGACGTCTTTCCTCGACAGCTGGAAAGAGCATGCCGTCAGCATCGGCGGGCAAATCAACAAAACGCAAGGAAAGGTATTCCATTATAACCTCATGGCCGAGACATGGATTGCCGGAGAAGATATAGGGCAGTTGAAATTAGACTTCTCCACCGACCTCAACTTCAGGCTGCTCGGCGATACGGTCACGCTGTCGGCCAAGGCGTATTTCTACCGTCTCAACCCTACATTCTACCAGCGCAACTACCACTCAAAATACTTGTGGTGGGACAACGGGGGCATGAGCAAGGAAACACGTACCCGGATAGAAGGCATGTTCCGCTACCGCAAGACGGATACCCGGTTGAGGGTGGCCATCGAAGAGATACAGAACTACACCTACTTCGGCATGAGCTACGATGCCACTACGGAGGGGCGGACCAATATGACGGCCAATGTAAACCAGTACGGCGGTAACATCAATCTGCTGACCGCGCAACTGATACAAAACTTGAAGTTGGGCATACTGCACTGGGAGAACATCATCACGTATCAAAATTCGAGCAAGGAAGACGTACTGCCCGTTCCCGACCTGAACTTGTTCACAAACCTATTCATCAAATTCAAGGTCGTCAATCAACTGACCGTAGAACTGGGCGGGGACATGTATTTCTTCTCCAAATACTATGCGCCCGACTACAGCCCGCAACTTAGCCAGTTTGCCGTCCAAAAGAACGAAGCCAGCCGGGTAAAAATCGGAGGCTACCCGTTTATTGACGTCTACGCCAACCTGCACCTGAAGCATACCAGATTCTTCGCCATGTTCAGCCACGTGAATGGAGGCAGCGGCACGCGCAACTATTTCCTTACGCCCCATTATCCGACGAACGGACGCATCTTCAGGGTCGGCGTGTCATGGAACTTCTTCAATTAGCAGTGGAGGTTTCTTCGTCGAAAATGCGCTCGAACCATTTACGGAGCTGCACAGGTTCTTCAATATAGGCCCGCAGCTCCTTTATTTTCTGTTCGTTTTCCGAACCGGGGATCCAAAGATGGATATAGCCATGAACCGAATATTTATTGTCCATGTGCTCCTGGAAACGTAGCCAATGCTGTTCCCGGCCAAGGCCGGGATAGTTGGCCAAGCCAAACTGGACAGTACGGCGGAACACCGTTTCCGGGTCGAGGTCGCGGTCGGCTTCGGCCACGATTTTCCCGTAAATGCTACGGGGGGCATGCGAAGCCGACGCGCGATGGTCTTCAACGGCTTCTTTCATTATCTTAATCTGCTCAGCCGTAAACCATCTTTTCAGGCGCGTGTCGGCAGCCAATATCTTCCCTCCCATAATATGATGGACGGCACGCGGGCCCGACATGCCGATATCGTGATAGGCAGCAACCGTATATACCATATTTATATCCGCCCCCGTCTTGCGCACCAAATCGAGTGAACGCCTTATCACCCGCTGCACATGCTGCAGGCCGTGTGCCTTGTCAAAGGCGACGTATTTAGGCAGGATTTTCGTTTCGATGAACTCAACCAAATCCAAGCTTGCTGTATTTGTAATCATAAAAAATCAGATAAATAGTTTGCAAATATACGCATTAATGCTTAAATTTGCAATGCTTTTTCAACAAAAACGCATGGAAGGAAACAATATACGGAGGAATTCTTTGAAAGCATGGCTGCTGGCAGCCCGCCCTAAAACGCTTGCAGGCGCCGCCGTGCCGGTTGCCATCGGCGCAGCCTTGGCTTTCACGGATGCGGCGGACTATGCTGAAGGAACATTCAGCTGGATTGCAGCTGCGCTCTGCTTGCTTTTTGCATTTATCATGCAGGTTGATGCCAACTTCATCAATGACTTTTTCGACTATATCAAAGGCAATGACGACGCATCCACCCGCTTGGGCCCCCTGCGTGCCTGCACCCAGGGGTGGATAAGCATCGATGCAATGAAACGGGCTATAGCCTTAGCCACCTGTGCGGCCTGCGCCGCCGGGCTGCCGCTGGTTTATTACGGCGGACTGGAAATGTTCCTCATCGGACTCGTCTGCATCGTCTTTTGCTTTCTTTACACTACACACCTATCTTACCGGGGCCTGGGCGACCTGCTGGTTATCGTATTCTTCGGCATCGTTCCCGTGTGCATTACATACTACGTACAACTGCACACCTGTACGTGGGAAGTGTTCCTCGCATCCCTTGCCTGCGGCCTTGTAATCGACGGATTATTGCTGGTTAACAACTACCGTGACCGCGATAACGACCGCGAGGCTGGAAAAGAAACGCTTGTAGTAAAATTAGGCGAAAAACAGGGCGGGTACCTGTATCTTGCCACGGGCACTGCCGCTTGTTTATTGGGTACGGTCTTTTGTTTTCATGGACATACGCTTGCCTTCGTATTGCCATTTATCTACCTACTGCTCCATCTCTATACGTACCTGAAGCTGGTGAGCATCAAACACGGGAAAGAACTGAACACCTGCTTGGACGAAACTGCCCGGAACATTTGCATATACGGGCTTTGCGTAACGATTGGGGTGCTCCTTTAATCCCTAATCCCTAACCCCTAATCCAAATCGTACAAGCACCTTGTAGCCTCCCTACAAGCACCGTGTAGCCCGATTACAAGCACCTTGTAACAAGCGTACAAGATGCTTGTACGAATCTTGTAACGGGTGTCATGTGCTATGCAGCGCTGAAATAAAGGAAATAAACAGCGGCAAGAATGACTAAGAACACAAGTGTAATAATCAGTTTTACCACGCAACCAGCCACTTTCTTCATGATGAAGAAACCAATGATAATAGCCAGTAAAATGATAATATAATAGGCTATTTGTTCCATTTTCACCTTATTTGAACATCTTTCTGAAAGCAGCAGGTACCGGCGTGGCAAACTCCATGCGCTCGTGGGTTACCGGATGGGTAAAGCAAAGCAGGTAGGCATGCAGGCATAAACGGTGGAGCGGGTTGTCGCCATTGCCGTATTTCGTATCGCCGCAAACCGGATGCCCCAATTCGGCCGTATGCACACGTATCTGGTTCTTCCGCCCCGTTTCCAATCTGAACTCCACCAACGAATGATCGGTGGTACGGTCGAGCACGTGGAAGTGGGTAATAGCCAGTTTACCGCCGTTGTCTACCGGGGAAGAATACGTGACATACGATTTATTGTCTTTCAGCCAATTCCGCACGGTGCCTTCCTCCTGCTCCATCTCCCCGCTGACCACAGCGACATAGCGCCGGTCATATACGATATTGTGCCAATCGTGTTCGAACGCCTGTTCCGTATCCATGTCCTTGGCATAAACCATCAGTCCACTCGTATCGCGGTCGAGCCTGTGAACCACATGTGCCCGGCATTTCTGCCGGGATTTATGGAAATAGCCGTCGAGCACCGACTTTACGTTAAGAGAAGCGTGCCCGGCAGCCATCGAGAGTATCCCCACATTTTTTTCAACCACGATAATCCAGCGGTCTTCATAGATAATCTTCACATACCGGCTTTTGAACTGCATCTGATTACGCTTCGACTTGCTCACAGCAATCTTCATGCCCGGTTGCAACTGAAAATCAAACTGTGTCACCGTTTTCCCATCTACCTTTATGCCCATGCCCTGTAATGTAGCCTTTATCTTTGAACGGCTTTCCTTCACGTTGGACATCAGGTACTCAAGAAGCGGCGCAGCCTCGGAGACAATCAAATGTTCGTATTCTCCTTCACGATTATACGGGTATCTCATAAACGTTGTATATTTCTTTTGGCTGCAAAGGTACAACATTTTTTCCAAAGACAATTTACCGCTCCCTAAAAACTTACTTCTGCCCTCTCCTGAAGGCAACAGGATAAACCGCCATCCCGCACCTAACCACAATGACTATCAACTTATAAACACTATAAATTTTGATATATAGAAAAAAATGAGTACCTTTGCAGCCGAAAAATATTTTAAGGTAAAGAAGAGTATGATAACAGTCACAAATCTAGCCATCCAATTCGGTAAAAAGACGCTCTACAAGGACGTGAACCTGAAGTTTACCAGCGGTAACATTTATGGTGTAATCGGTGCTAACGGTGCCGGGAAATCAACGCTGCTCCGTGCTATCAGCGGCGACTTGGAGCCCAACAAAGGAACTGTAGAACTGGGGGCCGGCGAACGTTTGTCGGTGCTGGAGCAGGACCACTTCAAATACGATGACTTCCCGGTAATGGATACGGTGCTGATGGGACATCAGCCTCTATGGGAAAACATGAAAGAGCGGGAAGCTCTGTACTCGAAAGACGAAATGACAGAGGAAGACGGCAACCGGGCGGCAGAACTTGAAGAACAGTTCGCAGAAATGAACGGCTGGGAGGCAGAAAGCAACGCAGCACAATTGTTGCAGAACCTCGGTGTAAAAGAAACGGAACACAACAAGATGATGCACTCGCTGTCGAACAACGAGAAGGTGCGCGTAATGCTGGCAAAGGCCTTGTTCGGCAACCCCGACAACCTGTTGCTCGACGAGCCCACCAACGACCTTGACCTCGACACCGTACAGTGGCTGGAAGAATATCTGAGCAATGTAGAACAGACGGTCCTGGTGGTGTCGCACGACCGCCACTTCCTTGACGCCGTAAGCACGCAAACGGTTGATATCGACTTTGGGAAAGTAACCGTTTTCTCGGGCAACTACTCGTTCTGGTACGAGAGCTCACAACTGGCATTGCGCCAAGCTCAGAACCAGCGTCAAAAGGCGGAAGAAAAGCGCAAGGAACTGGAAGAATTTATCCGCCGGTTCTCTGCCAATGTGGCAAAGAGCAAGCAGACAACCAGCCGCAAGAAGATGATTGAGAAACTGAACGTGGAGGAAATACGCCCTTCGAGCCGTAAATATCCGGGGATTATCTTCCAAATGGAGCGCGAGCCGGGCACACAAATCCTTGAAGTTGAGGGGCTGAAAGCTGTCGACACCGACGGCAGCGTATTATTCGACAACGTAAACTTCACCATAGAAAAAGGACAAAAGACCGTTTTCCTCTCGCATAATCCGAAAGCAATGACGGCTCTCTTCGAAATCATCAACGGCAACAGGAAGGCCGATGCCGGCGAATACAAATGGGGGGTCACCATCACCACAGCCTACCTGCCGCTTGACAATACCGACTTTTTCAACAGCGACCTGAACTTGGTCGACTGGCTGCTGCAGTTCGGGAAAGGCAACGAGGTGATGATGAAAAGTTTCCTCGGCCGCATGTTGTTCAAGGACGAGGATGTACAGAAGAAAGTGAACGTGCTTTCCGGAGGCGAAAAAATGCGCTGCATGATTGCACGCATGCAGCTGAAGAACGCCAATTGCCTGATTCTCGACACACCGACCAACCACCTCGACTTGGAGTCGATTCAGGCGTTCAACAACAACTTGATGCAATACAAGGGCAATATACTTTTTGCCTCACACGACCACGAGTTTATCAACACCGTGGCCAACCGCATCATAGAGCTGACACCTAACGGCACCATCGACAAACTGATGACCTACGATGACTATATCTATGACGAGAGCATAAAGAAACAGAAAGCCGGGATGTATAACCAATAAAGTGCCCCCATCCGGAGACATTGCCGCCAAATACACCGGGCAACGCCATGCCGAAACAAACCGGCATAGTTTTTGCTAATGTTTCTGCAAATAATTAAAACAACGAAGTTATGGAAGAAAAAGATATCAACATCGCTGACGAAAAGGATTTGAACAAAGAAAAGGAAGCCATGGAAGAAACAACGGCAACCGATGAAGCCACCGAAGAAACTGCAGCGGAATCTGAAAACACCGAAAAAGACCCGTTAGAAGTCGCGAATGCACAGATTGAAGAACTGAAAGACAAATACCTGCGCACTGTCGCAGAGTTTGACAACTACCGTAAACGCACGTTGAAAGAAAAGACTGAGCTTATCCTGAACGGAGGAGAAAAGGCTATTACTGCCATTCTGCCAGTGCTTGATGACATGGAACGCGCCATTGCCAACGGCGAGAAGACCGAAGACCCGAAAGTGCTGAAGGAGGGGATGGAACTGATTTTCCAGAAATTCCTTAAGACACTAGAGGGACTGGGTGTGCATAAAATCGACACAGAAGACGCCGACTTCAATACGGATATGCACGAGGCCATCGCCATGGTACCTGCCACAGACGACAAAAAGAAAGGGAAGGTACTCGACTGCGTACAAACCGGATATCAACTCAACGAAAAAGTAATTCGCCACGCTAAGGTGGCTGTAGGACAATAAATGGCACAGAAAAGAGACTACTATGAGGTGCTGGGCGTAGACAAGAACGCATCAGAAGACCAAATAAAGAAGGCATATAGGAAAATCGCCATCAAGTACCACCCGGACCGCAACCCCGGCAATAAAGAGGCTGAGGAAAAGTTCAAGGAGGCAGCAGAAGCTTACGACGTATTGCACGACGCTCAAAAACGCCAACAATACGACCAGTTCGGATTCAACGGCCCCATGGGCTCCGGTGGATTCGGCGGATTCGGCGGGACCAGCATGAACATGGACGACATCTTCTCCATGTTCGGCGACATATTCGGAGGCCATGCAGGGTTCGGCGGCTTTGGAGGCGGCCAGCGGCGTGCGCAGCAACACCGCGGCAGCGACCTTCGCCTGAAAGTGCGCCTCTCTCTTGAAGAAGTATCAACCGGCGTTACAAAAAAATTCAAATTACGCAAGGATATTGTTTGCAGCTATTGCCACGGAAGCGGTGCAGAGGACGGTAGCGGCACGGAAATTTGCGCCACCTGCCACGGCAACGGCGTAATTACCCATACCACACAAAGCATCTTCGGCATGATGCAAACCCAAGGCATTTGCCCAACTTGCGGAGGCGAGGGGAGGGTCATCAAGAACAAATGCCACCAATGCGGCGGTACGGGAGTCGAGAAAGGTGAAGAGGTTGTAGAAATTAAAATACCGGCAGGCGTAGCTGAAGGAATGATTGTCAACGTGCCGGGAAAAGGCAATGCCGGACATCGCAACGGTGTCAACGGGGACATCCAAGTACTGGTTGAAGAAGAGGACAACGAAACATTCATCCGGGACGATAACAACCTAATATACAATCTACTGCTCGATTTTCCTACAGCGGCACTTGGAGGGGAAGTAGAAATCCCCACTATAGGCGGGACCAAACTGAAAGTAAAAATCGAGAATGGCACCCAGCCGGGCAAGACACTGCGCTTGCGCGGGAAAGGGCTGCCTGCCGTGCAGGGATACGGGCATGGGAACGGCGACCTTGTGGTAAATATAAGTGTGTACATCCCCAAAACGCTAAGCCGCGACGAACAGACAGCAATCGAAAGATTCAAGGCAAGCGACAATTTCAAGGGAGACACGGCCACTAAACAATCTATCTTCCAACGGTTCAAGAACTATTTCAGCTAAGCCGACACACCGCCCCCGACAAAGATTTACAGGATAATGACATATAAAGAGACTACGGCATACCTATTCGGGCAAATGCCGATGTTTGAAAGGCAAGGTGCTTCAGGCTACAAGGAGGGCCTGGAAAACACGAGGGAACTGGATGACCATTTCGGGCACCCTCATTACAACTTCCGCACGATACACGTAGCCGGGACCAACGGCAAAGGCTCGTGTTCACACATGATTGCCGCAATACTGCAGCTATGCGGTTATAAGACCGGGCTGTACACCTCGCCGCATCTCGTAGACTTCCGGGAGCGCATCCGCATCAACGGCTGCCCTATCAGCAAAGAATACGTTGTGGATTTCGTTGATAAAGAACGCAAGTTTTTCGAATCGCTCCATCCTTCGTTTTTTGAATTGACAACGGCAATGGCATTCAAGTATTTCAGCGATATGCAGGTAGACATCGCCGTAATAGAAGTGGGGTTAGGCGGACGCCTTGACTGCACCAACATCATCACTCCCGTGCTCTCGGTCATAACCAATATCAGCTATGACCACACCCAGTTCCTCGGCAATACACTCGGGAAAATTGCGAATGAGAAAGCCGGCATCATCAAAGGAGACGTCCCTGTAGTCATCGGTGAAACCACACCGGGAATACGTCCGGTCTTCGAAAAGAGAGCAGCAGCCATGAATGCGCCAATTGTATTTGCCGAGGACAGGCCGGCTTTCAACAAAGGCGAGCAACTGGACGGCGGCGGCACGTGCTTCATATCAAGCAAACAGGGAACGCTGACATGCGACTTGAGCGGCAATTACCAACTGAAGAACATAAACACTGTCCTGACTGCCATAGAGCAGTTGGGCGGATTGGGCTACCTGTGCAAAATAAATAAGGAAGACACCGCAACCTATCCTGCCGAACTGGAAGAAGCCGTGGCAAATGTATGCAAGCTGACAGGTTTGAAGGGACGCTGGCAAACGGTAAGGGAAACGCCACGCGTAGTATGCGACACGGGACATAATGCGGCTGGATGGCAATACTTGAGCCGGCAACTAAAATCGGTAAAGTGCACGCAGATGCATATTATTTTCGGAATGGTGGAAGACAAAGATGTCAATAGTGTATTAGAACTACTCCCCAAAGATGCCCTGTATTATTTCGTCAAGCCCAACAACAAAAGGGGAATGGACGAAAACGAAATCCGGTTAAAGGCCGAAGATCATGGAATACGCGGGATTTCCTATCCGTCTTTAGCAAAAGCATACGAAGTGGCCATGCACAATGCCGGGCAAAACGATTTCGTATTTATCGGAGGTAGCAACTATGTAGTGGCCGACTTTCTCGAAAACTGCATTTAGTTGTTTTTAACACTCACAGAAACGTTTTTTTCGTTGTTTATTTTGTTCATATCGAGTTTTTTCATTTACTTTGCAAAAACAACAATAACTAAAAGCATTGATTTATGACGAACACAACGGAAAACGTGAATCTATGTGGTCTGAATCGTAAAGATTTCCAGACCACGGTGAACGGTAAAAAAACTGATTTATACATATTAAGGAATCGTCAAGGTTATGAAGTGGCAATCACTAATTATGGTGGTGCCATCTGTGCAATTATGGTACCCGATAAAGACGGGAACGTCGCCAACGTGATTCAAGGCCATGACAACATCCAAGACGTCATCAATAGTCCCGAACCTTTTCTCTCAACGCTAATCGGCCGCTACGGCAACCGCATCTGCCGCGGGCAGTTCACATTGAACAAGAAAGAATACCAATTGGCTATTAACAACGGGCCTAACGCCTTGCACGGAGGCCCTACTGGATTCCATGCCCGCGTATGGGATGCCCGCCAAATGGGGCCGCGCTCCTTAGCACTCCATTACGTGTCGGCCTATGGTGAAGAAGGCTTTACCGGAGAATTCAGGGTTACGGTCGAATTCACATTCACCGACCAAAACGAGCTCGTCATCGAATACCTTGCCTGCACGAATAAAAAAACCGTCATGAACTTGACTCATCACGGATTCTTCAGCTTGTCAGGCATAGCAAACCCCACCCCGACAATCGATAACCTCATCTGCGAAATCAATGCAGATTTTTATATACCAATTGACGACACATCCATTCCGACAGGAGAAATCTTAAAAGTGGCAGGGACACCTTTCGATTTCAGGACAGCGAAAGAAGTGGGGAAAGATATCAATGCAGACAACGAACAGATAAAGAACGGGGCTGGATACGACCATTGCTTTGTTCTCAACAAGAAAGAAGAGGGCCAGCTGAGCTTTGCCGCGAAAATCAAAGAACCCGTAAGCGGCCGCACCATGGAAGTGTATACAACAGAACCCGGGGTGCAATTGTATACGGATAACTGGGCCGACGGCTATACCGGGCAACACGGTGCAACTTTCCCACGCCGCTCTGCAATCTGTTTTGAATGCCAGCATTTCCCGGACACGCCTAACCATCCTTACTTCCCGTCGGTTATACTCGGTCCGAACGAGCAATATAAACAAAAAACGATTTACAAATTCGGAGTTGAAAAATAGTATTTAAGTACAACTTAACCCCCTCCTTTAGATACCGAAGGAGGGGTTTAGGGTGTTTATAAGCCAACTATTCATTGAATAACTATAACTAAAAAAAACAATAATGTCAAATTCTCAAAAAAATCAAGGTAGCATCATAGCCATCATCACGATGTTCTTCCTCTATGCTATGATCTCGTTCGTAACAAACTTAGCAGCACCAATCGGTGTAATATGGAAAAACCAGCCGGAAATCGGAGGTAGCAACCTACTCGGAATGATGGGTAACTTTATGAACTTCTTTGCCTATCTGTTCATGGGTATCCCCGCCGGAAAGCTGCTGACCAAGGTAGGCTACAAGAAAACAGCCCTTCTCGGCATCGGCGTGGGATTCATCGGTGTATTCATCCAGTTCTTATCCGGTTTCCCCACCGGACTTATGGGATTTTATGTTTATCTGCTTGGAGCGTTCATATCCGGTTTTTCCGTATGCCTGCTCAACACCGTGGTCAATCCCATGCTGAACCTAATCGGCGGAGGAGGGAACCGCGGCAACCAGCTGAACTTGATTGGAGGTACGCTGAACTCACTTTCAGGAACACTGACGCCAATGCTCGTCGGTGCGCTGATTGGCACAGTTACAGCCAGCACCCAGATGGCTGACGTGAACCTTGTGTTGTATATTGCAATGGGAGTATTTGCTTCGGCACTCGTCATCTTGTCATTCATCCCCATAAAAGACCCTGAAATCGGGAAGGTAACGGCAGAGACAAAGTTCGAAGATTCCCCGTGGGCTTTCAGGCATTGCGTACTTGGTGTCATTGCCATTTTCGTATATGTAGGCGTAGAAGTGGGTATACCTGGCACATTGAACTTCTATATCTCTGACACCAGCGAAAAAGGTGCAGGCCTGTCAGCGAATGCAGCCGCCATCGGCGGATTCGTTGCCGGAACCTACTGGCTGTTAATGCTGGTGGGCCGTTTCATTTCCGGCTTCATTGCTGATAAGGTTTCGTCGAAGATGCTGATGATTTGTACATCAGGCACCGGTATCCTGCTGATTACTCTTGCCATGATAGCTCCCAAAAGTATTACCACAACAATGCCTTTGTTCACAGGAAACTCGTTCGCTATGCTTGAAGTCCCGCTCAGTGCCCTTTTACTTGTGCTCTGCGGTCTCTGCACTTCCGTCATGTGGTCGTCGATTTTTAACCTTGCAACAGAAGGGCTCGGGAAATATACAGCCCAAGCATCGGGCATTTTCATGATGATGGTTGTCGGAGGAGGAGTATTACCGCTGATTCAGAATTACATTGCCGACAATGCCGGATATATGATTAGCTATATCGTTCCGCTTCTTGCCATGGCCTACATGTTCTGGTATGCTTTCTTTGGCTCGAAAAATGTCAATACAGACATTCCGGTTGAATAACCACGCACTATATTATTAACATCATAAAAACATTGGATCATGGATATCGAATTTGTAAGAAGTCGTTTCATCAAACACTTTGACGGAAAAACAGGAAATGTTTACCATTCTCCCGGTCGCATTAATCTGATTGGTGAGCACACCGATTATAATGGCGGATTTGTATTTCCGGGAGCCGTAGATAAAGGCATCATGGCGGAAATGCGCATCAACGGTACAGAAGATACCGTGATGGCTTATGCCATCGACTTGAAAGACCGCGTAGACTTTAAGCTGAGCGACCCGAATGGGCCACGTGCAAGCTGGGCCCGCTATATTTATGGGATCTGCAAGGAAATGCAGAAATTAGGAGTACCAGTAAAAGGCTTTAATATCGCATTTGCCGGTGATGTGCCGCTCGGCGCAGGTATGTCTTCATCTGCTGCAATGGAGAGCTGTTTTGCATGCGGTTTGAATGATCTTTTCGGGGACAATAAAGTCAGCAAGTGGGATATGGCCTTGGCCGGCCAGGCTACCGAACATAATTATTGCGGTGTAAACTGCGGTATTATGGACCAGTTTGCAAGTGTCTTCGGAAAAGCAGGATGCCTAATGCGCCTCGACTGCCGCAGCCGTGAGTTCGAATACTTCCCGTTCAACCCCGTAGGGTATAAGCTTGTCCTTCTCGACTCGGTCGTTAAGCACGAGTTAGCCGGCTCGCCGTACAACGACCGCCGTAACAGTTGCGAAAATGTAGTCAGGCATATTGCAGCTAAACATCCGGAAGGAAAGTTCGAAACGTTGCGCGACTGCACATGGGAACAGCTGGATGAAGTAAGGGCGGAAGTTGGGGAAGAAGACTACAGCCGTGCCAAGTTTGTTCTCGGGGAAAAGGACCGCGTTCTTGCTGTCTGCGACGCACTGAATGCTGGCGACTATGAGACCGTCGGGAAAATGATGTATGAAACGCATGCCGGCTTGTCAAAGGATTACGAGGTGTCATGTGAAGAACTCGACTTCCTGAACGATATTGCAAAAGAAAACGGCGTAACGGGTAGCCGCATTATGGGCGGCGGTTTCGGCGGCTGCACTATTAATCTTGTAAAAGACGAGATTTATAGCCAATTCATTACAGACGCCAAAGAAAAGTTCAACGCCAAATATGGCCATTACCCTAAAGTGTATGACGTAGTCATTGGCGACGGTTCGCGCAAACTCTGCTAACCGATTCATAATACATCTATCATACGGGGCGAGGTACAGACACTCGCCCCGTCTTAATTAATCTCGAACAACATGTTCAATATAAACAGAAGCTACATCAACCTGCAATTCGATGCATTCGAATTATTGCTGGAAAATATTTATTACGTCCGGGCAAGATATAAGAATGACTCCACGTTGCCACAAGTCCAAGACTACAATATGGACGACAGCTATTTCGAAAGATACTTGGAAGCCAAACAGGATTACCTGCGCTGGAAAGAATCTGTGCGCAGAGCCGGGCCTACCACACTGGTCATCTTCATCTGTATACTGTTCATCGGGCTCGGTTTTTTCTTCTCCACCCCTGTTGCACTCACACTGGGCTTACTTATCTGCCTCCCCATCTGCCTGCTACTATGGAGCATATACACAATAAAGGATAAAAGACATACCAAAAACTTTAATGACATCAATGCCGAGAGTTACATTAAGGCTCTAAAACTATGGATTATTGAACATAAGGCGAATGACGCTAATATCACGTTATAAAATTAATCAAGATGAAGCCATACGTCTGCACCAGCCATGCAAATCTGTTTAATTTAGTTAAAAACAGCCCATTGTAGTGTAGCAAGTACACTTTATTGAAAAAATAATCAGGAAATTCCATTGTTATACAAGAAAATAATTGTAATTTTACACACAAAAAAAATAATCTTTAAATAATATAACTAAAAACCATTTGACAATGAAAAGCCTTAAGTTATCTTTCATGGGTATCGGCATCATGGCTATGCTATCATCCTGTACAGGCATCCAGCAGGCAGGAACGACAGTTTCCGGTTTATCCCCTGCCAAGTTCGACTCAACAATCAACGGCAAACAAACACATCTGTACACTCTGAAAAACCAGAATGGTATGGAGGTATGTATCACGAACTATGGCGCCCGCGTAGTGTCGCTTGTCGTTCCGGACAAGAACGGTAATCCAACCGATGTAGTCCTTGGTTACGACAACATCGCACAATATGCAGACACGCTGAATTCCCCGAGCGACTACGGTTCATCCGTGGGGCGCTATGCCAACCGCATTAATGACGGGAAAATCATTGTTGCCGGGCAACAGTACCAACTTACGCAAAATGATACCGGCAACGGTGCCAAGCATTGCCTGCACGGCGGTGGAAATACCGGATGGATGCATCAAGTATACGATGCGGAACAAATCGGTGATTCCATACTGAAACTAACCCTCGTGTCGCCCGACGGAGATAATGGCTTCCCAGGAACAGTGACAGCGATAACCACGTATAAGGTCACCGCAGACAATATACTCGACATAACCTTTGAAGCTACCACAGACAAGGAAACCATCATCAATATGACCAACCACAATTATTATAACCTGAACGGTGACTTATCGAAAGAGGGTATGGATATGGTGCTCTACGTCAATGCGGACAACTACACCCCATCGGATGCTTCATATATGACTACCGGCGAAATTGTTCCCGTCGAAGGTACCCCAATGGACTTCCGTACTGCCCATGCGATCTCCGACAGCATAAATTCCGACTTCCAACAGATAAAGAATGCTACCGGATACGATCACAATTGGTGCTTGAACACATACAAAGACGGGAAAGGCGACGATACACAGGTTTGCGCATCCCTTTACTCTCCCCAAACAGGCATTTTCCTCGAAATGTTCACCAATGAGCCTGGTGTACAGGTTTACACGGGTAATTTCCAAGGCACAGGCATCAGTTGCAAAAACGGCATCAAATATCCAAAACACGTCAGTGTATGCCTGGAAAGCCAAAAGTATCCGGATTCCCCGAATAAGAAAAACTGGCCAAGCCCTTACTTAAAGCCCGGCGAGAAGTATTACAGCCATGCAGCTTACAAATTTTCGATTAAATAATATTAATGAGTAACAAAAAATAATCAAACAATTATGCAATTATTAGATTGGATTGTCATTGGTGTCTTCTGTCTGGCACTGATTGGTATCGTAATTTGGGTTGTCAGCCAAAAGAACAACAACTCTGCAGACTATTTTCTTGGCGGTAAAGATGCAACATGGATTGCAATTGGTGCCAGTATCTTTGCGTCCAACATCGGCTCGGAACACTTGATAGGTCTGGCCGGTGCCGGAGCATCTTCGGGCATGGCAATGGCTCATTGGGAAATCCAAGGCTGGATGATCCTGATTCTCGGATGGGTGTTTGTTCCTTTCTACGCTCGTTCTATGGTTTATACCATGCCTGAATTCCTTGAACGCAGATATAATAAAGAAAGCCGCACTATCCTGTCGGTCATCTCGCTCATCAGTTATGTATTGACTAAAGTTGCCGTTACTGTTTATGCTGGCGGCTTGGTATTCCAACAAGTATTTGGAATTGACAGTCTCTGGGGCATCGACTTTTTCTGGATTGCCGCCATCGGGCTCGTTGTCATTACCGCTCTATACACCATTTTCGGTGGAATGAAAAGCGTTCTTTATACCTCTGTGCTCCAGACCCCGATCCTGTTGCTCGGCTCCCTGATTATCCTCGTCCTCGGACTAAAAGCCGTAGGCGGATGGGATGAAGTAATGGCTACTTGCAGCCTTCAGCCGGTAAACGATTACGGAGATCACATGACCAACTTAATGCGCGACCTCAACGACCCGCAGTATCCATGGCTCGGCGCATTAGTGGGCTCGGCAACCATTGGTTTCTGGTATTGGTGTACAGACCAATATATTGTACAGCGTGTCCTTTCGGGAAAGAATGAGAAAGAAGCACGCCGCGGAACCATCTTCGGTGCATATCTGAAACTGCTCCCTGTATTTATATTCTTGATACCGGGCATGATTGCCTACGCCCTGAACGTAAAAGCAGGCGGTACTTTCTTGCCTACCGATGCCACCGGAGTTGCCATGAGCGACGCAGCCTTCCCCACCCTCGTAGCTAAACTGCTGCCTGCCGGTGTTAAAGGCCTTGTTGTATGTGGTATCCTTGCAGCCCTAATGAGCTCGCTTGCATCGTTATTCAATTCTTCTGCCATGCTGTTCACCATCGACTTCTATAAACGCCTGAAACCCAATACAGATGAAAAGACGCTTGTACGTATCGGACAGGTTGCAACAGTGGTGATTGTCGTGCTCGGCATCCTTTGGATTCCAATCATGCGAAGCGTCGGAAATGTACTATATAACTATTTGCAGGACGTTCAATCTGTTCTTGCCCCCGGCATTGCAGCTGCTTTCCTTCTGGGTATCTGCTGGAAGCGCGCATCTGCCAAGGGCGGCATGTGGGGCTTGCTCTCTGGTATCATCATCGGTCTTACCCGCCTCGGCGCTAAGGTATACTATAGCAACGTAACCGACGCAAGCGACAACTGGTTCAAAGCGTTCTTTTACGACTTCAACTGGCTTTACTTCTGCGGCGTCATGCTCATCATCTGCTGTTTGATTGTCATCATTGTCAGTCTATTCACCGAGGCTCCCTCAGAAGAGAAAATCCGTGGATTGGTATTCGGCACATCCACTCCCGAGCAACGTGCAGCCACCCGTGCAAGCTGGAACCACTGGGATGTCATCCACACTGTAATCATCCTTACTTTCACTGTAGCATTCTATATCTACTTCTGGTAAAAAATGACAACATACTATCACGAATATTCTAAAGTCTTAGTTTCCGTCGACTGTATTATCTTTGGCTTCGACGAGGGAGAGCTGCGCGTGCTTATCGGCAAGCGCAAGCTCGACCCCGGCCGGGGCCAATGGTCACTCTACGGCGGCTTTGTCCGCAACAATGAAAGCGTGGACAATGCTGCCGGGAGGGTGCTTTATGAACTTACCGGACTGCGCAATCTGTATATGCGGCAGGTCGGTGCTTTCGGTAACGTCGACCGCGATCCGGGCGAACGCGTCATCTCAATCGTCTATTATGCATTAATCAATGTGAAAGACTACGAGAAAGCCCAACAAGAACTTTACGATGCACAATGGGTTAACATCAACGAACTTCCCCAGCTGTACTCCGACCATAAAGAAATGGTGAAGAAAGCAAGACGCATGATGCAAGATAAAATATCACGTGAGCTTATTAGTTTCCGCCTATTGCCCAAACTGTTTACACTAACCCAACTCCAACGGTTGTACGAAGCCGTGAACGGAGAAGAAGTAGACAAGCGTAATTTCAGGAAACGCATCAAGGAGATGGACTTCATCGAGAAGACTGCACTGATTGACAAAACCAGCTCAAAACGTGGTGCTTACTTGTATCAGTTCAATAAGAATACCTATAACGAGGATCCGAATTTCAAACTTTAACTGAGCAACATGCACCCTAACTGCACCGGTATATGATAATGTACCGGAAAAACAGCAGGAAATGCGCAAACACAAAACGTAAATCATCATGTTAGAAGAACTTAAAGAAAAAGTATTCCGTGCCAATCTCGACCTTGTGAAGCATAACCTTGTGATTTTCACATGGGGAAATGTTTCCGGCATCGACCGCGGGAAAGGCTTGGTGGTCATTAAGCCATCGGGCGTCGATTACGAGACAATGAAAGCAAGCGACATGGTTGTTGTAGACTTGCAGACAGGAAAAGTTGTCGAGGGCGAGCTCAATCCCTCGTCCGATACCCCTACCCATCTTGTACTCTATCGCGAGTTTCCTGAAATCGGAGGCATTGTCCATACACATTCCACCTATGCCACGGCATGGGCACAGGCGGGCAAGGACATTCCTAACATCGGAACAACGCATGCCGACTATTTCCATGATGCCATTCCATGTACCAACGACATGACAGAGGCAGAAGTTAAAGGCGAATACGAGCTCGAAACAGGCAATGTCATCGTGAAGCGTATCAAGGCCGGAAACATCAACCCTGTGCACACCCCCGGAGTACTGGTAAAGAACCACGGGCCATTCTCATGGGGCAAAGATGCGGATAATGCCGTATATAATTCCGTAGTGATGGAGCAAGTAGCCAAAATGGCTTTCATATCATTCTCCGTCAATCCCGGCACAACGATGAACCCGCTGCTTATTGAGAAACACTTCTCACGCAAGCATGGCCCCAACGCCTACTATGGACAAAAAAAAGTATAAAGATAACAGACAAATTCATTATTAACTAAAAACAAATAAGAGATGAAAGCATTTGATAACTATGAGATTTGGTGGGTAACTGGAGCTCAGTTGCTTTACGGAGGTGATGCTGTTGTATCAGTCGACGGACATTCAAAAGAAATGGTTAAAGGACTGAATGATTGCGGAAACATCCCTGTTAAAATCGTATATAAAGGAACTGCCAACAGTTCAAAAGAAGTGGAGCATATTATGAAGGCTGCCAATAACGATGACAAGTGTATTGGTATTATCACATGGATGCATACCTTCTCACCGGCAAAGATGTGGATTCATGGTCTGCAGCAGTTGAAGAAACCGTTGCTCCATTTCCATACGCAGTATAACAAGGAAATCCCCTGGGATACAATGGACATGGACTTCATGAACTTGAACCAAAGCGCACACGGCGACCGCGAGTTCGGACATATCTGTGCCCGCCTCCGTCTTCCCCGGAAAGTTGTTGTCGGCCATTGGCAGGATGAAAAGGCCCAATTGAAGATTGCCGTATGGGCACGCGTCTCTGCGGCTTGGGCAGACTCTCAGGATATGCTCATCCTGCGTTTCGGCGACCAAATGAATAATGTTGCCGTAACCGATGGAGACAAGGTTGCTGCTGAGCAGGTTTTGGGATACCATGTTGACTACATGCCATTTAGCGACGTACTCCCCTATTTCGATGCCATCAAAGATGCTGACGTAGATGCCCTTGTTGCCGAATACTTCCGCCTCTACGAACATGATGCCGGTTTAGAAGAAAAGGGAACAGAAGGCTATAAGAAAATATGGAACTCCGCGAAAGCAGAACTTACCCTGCGCGCTGTTCTTAAAGCCAAGGGAGCTAAAGGATACACTACAAACTTCGATGACCTTGGAGATGCCAATGTCGAGGAAACAGGACACGGCTTTGACCAAATTCCCGGTCTCGCCAGCCAGCGCCTAATGGCAGAAGGCTACGGTTTCGGCGCAGAAGGCGACTGGAAGAGTGCCGCTCTCTATCGTACCGTTTGGTTCATGACGCAAGGTATGGGTACTGGCTGTTCGTTCCTTGAGGACTATACCCTCAACTTTGACGGAGACAACAGTTCCATCCTGCAAGCCCACATGCTGGAAATCTGTCCGCTCATCGCCGCTAAGAAGCCACGCTTGGAGGTTCACTTCCTCGGTATCGGTATCCGCAAGAGCCAGACAGCCCGCCTTGTGTTCACTTCGAAAGAAGGTCCGGGTATCACTGCGACCATTGTCGATATGGGCAACCGCTTCCGCCTAATCGTAAACGACGTAAACTGCATCAAGCCGAAACCACTGCCCAAACTCCCTGTTGCCAGTGCATTGTGGATTCCGCTACCCAACTTCGAAGTGGGTGCCGGCGCATGGATTCTTGCCGGTGGCACACACCACAGCTGTTTCTCTTACGACCTTACTCCTGAGTTCTGGGAGGATTACGCAGAAATTGCCGGTATAGAAATGGTTCATATCAACAAGGACACCACGATCAGCAATTTCAAGCAGCAGTTGCGTAATAATGAAATATATTACATGTTGAACAAATCGCTGACATAAATGAAATCAGATGCAAAATCAACAATCGAAACGGGCCGTGCTATTCTTGGAATCGAATTCGGTTCCACAAGAATCAAGGCTGTTTTGATTGACCAGGAAAACAAACCGATTGCCCAAGGCAGCCACGAGTGGGAAAACCAACTTGATGGCGGCCTGTGGACATATAGCATTGAAGCCATCTGGTACGGACTTCAGGACTGCTATGCCGATTTACGCGCCAATGTCAGGAAACAGTATGATACAGAGATCGAGACCCTGGCAGCTATTGGCATTAGCGCTATGATGCACGGCTATATGGCATTCAACGAGAAAGAGGACATCCTCGTGCCGTTCCGCACGTGGCGTAATACCAATACAGCAAAGGCCGCAGCCGAACTGTCCGAACTGTTTGTCTACAATATCCCTCTCCGATGGAGCATTTCCCACCTCTATCAAGCCATATTAGACAATGAGGAGCATGTGAAGGACATCAAGTACATCACTACACTTGCAGGTTATATCCATTGGCAGATTACAGGAGAAAAGGTGCTGGGTATCGGCGATGCATCAGGCATGCTTCCCATTGACCCGGCAACCAAGGACTACTCTGCCGAGATGGTGAAGAAGTTCGACGGCTTAGTTGCTCCGAAAGGATATGGCTGGGAATTGTCCGACATTCTTCCTAAAGTCTTGTTGGCAGGCGAAAACGCCGGTTTCCTCACACTTGGGGGAGCTCACAAGCTCGATGTATCCGGCCATTTAAAAAGTGGTATTCCTGTCTGCCCTCCCGAAGGCGATGCCGGTACAGGCATGGTAGCTACCAATGCCGTCAAGCAACGCACAGGCAATATATCTGCCGGCACTTCATCTTTCTCGATGATTGTTTTGGAGAAAGACCTGTCAAAGCCCTACGAGATAATCGATATGGTAACTACCCCCGACGGAAGCCTTGTGGCCATGGTCCACTGCAACAACTGCACCTCAGACCTGAACGCCTGGATCGGCCTGTTCAAGGAATACCAAGAATTGCTGGGCGTACCAGTAGATATGAACGAAGTGTACGGAAAGCTCTACAATAATGCACTGAAAGGTGATGCCGATTGTGGCGGACTGCTCGCTTACAACTATATCTCCGGTGAACCCATTACAGGCTTGGCTGAAGGCCGCCCGCTGTTTGTACGCTCTGCCACCGACAAGTTCACCCTGGCCAATTTCATACGCGCCCATTTGCACGCATCTGTAGGTGTACTCAAGATTGGCAATGACATTCTTTTCCAGGAGGAAAAGGTAAAGGTCGATCGGATTACAGGCCACGGCGGACTATTCAAGACCAAGGGCGTAGGCCAGCGCATCCTTGCTGCCGCCATCAATTCGCCCATCTCCGTCATGGAGACTGCCGGCGAAGGCGGTGCATGGGGTATAGCGCTGCTCGGCTCTTACCTTGTGAACAATGAGAAGCAACAGTCACTGGCTGACTTCCTCGACGAAGCAGTGTTTGCAGGCTATGCTGGTATTGAAGTATCACCTACGGAAGAAGACGTGGCCGGCTTCAACGCATACATCAAGAACTACAAGGCCGGATTAGGAATCGAAGAGGCTGCAGTCAGATACAAAAAATAAGCAAACTGGCTCTGCCCTCTTCACACCTTGAAAATAAATGGGGGTTTTTCCCCCATTTATCCGTATTATATAAACAAATTGCATAAAATGAAAAGACTATTTATTACACTAACATTGGCAACTGCCATTTCCATGCCCGTTTTAGCAGAAGGGGCAACTGCTACCATACATGTTAATCAAGGAAAAGAAAAAATACACAAAGAAATCTACGGCCAGTTTGCCGAACATCTCGGTTCGTGTATCTATGGTGGACTTTGGGTGGGCGAAAACTCGCCTATCCCTAACATCAAAGGTTACCGCAAAGATGTATTCGATGCCCTGAAAGCCCTGCAGATTCCGGTTCTTCGCTGGCCCGGCGGGTGTTTTGCCGACGAATACCATTGGATGGACGGCATCGGCCCGAAGGAAAACCGCCCGAAGATGCAGAACAACAACTGGGGCGGCACCATTGAAGACAACTCTTTTGGAACCCACGAGTTCCTCAATCTCTGCGAAATGCTCGAATGCGAACCCTACATCAGCGGGAATGTCGGTTCGGGCACAGTGGAAGAGCTTGCCAAATGGGTAGAGTACATGACCAGCGACGGCGATACCCCCATGGCTAAGCTCCGCCGGCAGAACGGACGCGACAAAGCATGGAAAGTGAAGTTCCTCGGTGTGGGGAACGAAAGTTGGGGATGCGGGGGTGAAATGCGCCCGGAATACTATGCCGACCTTTATCGCCGATATGCCGTGTACTGCCGCAACTACGACGGGAACAAGCTCTATAAGATTGCATCAGGTGCCAGTGATTACGACTGGAACTGGACAAAGGTACTGATGGATAACGTAGGCCACCGCATGAATGGCTTGAGCCTGCACTATTATACCGTAACCGGCTGGAGCGGCTCTAAAGGTTCTGCCACTAAATTCAACAACGACGATTATTATTGGACAATAGGCAAATGCCTCGAGATTGAAGACGTCATCAAGCGCCATTCAAAAATAATGGACGAGAAAGACCCCAAGAAGCACATCGGCCTGCTCGTTGACGAATGGGGAACATGGTGGGATGAAGAACCCGGTACCGTCAGGGGGCATCTCTATCAGCAGAATTCGATGCGCGATGCCTTTGTAGCCGCGCTCAGCTTTAACGTGTTCCACCGCCATACCGACCGCGTACGCATGGCCAACATCGCACAAGTTGTCAACGTGCTGCAATCAATGATCCTCACCGACCAAAAAGGCACGGGGCACATGGTGCTTACCCCTACTTACCATATATTCGAAATGTATAAGGGTTTCCAAGAATCCACCTATCTCCCAATGGATATCCGCGTAGACTCAATTAAGGTGCGCGGCGATAAGCGCAGCCCCGAGCGTCAGGTCCCTGTCCTGAGCACCTCGGCGGCCAAGCAGAAAGACGGCTCCATCATCATATCACTGGCCAACATCGACCTCGACAAGGCACAGGAAATCGAAATAGCACTCAACGGCGCCAATGCAAAAACCGTCAGCGGACGTATCCTCACCTGCAAGAGCATTACCGATTGTAATACATTCGAGCAACCCAACAGCGTGGCTCCAAAGGATTTCAAGGATGCAAAACTGAAAAAAGACGTGCTTAGGGTAAAAATTCCGGCTAAGTCGGTCGTCGTGCTCAATGTTATCTAAAACCAGTACTTATAACACAACGTTAATCATATAGTAAACAATGAACAGTAAAGAATTAATGAACAAGGCTGCCGACAATATCCGAATATTGGCTGCCTCGATGGTAGAAAAAGCCAATTCCGGACATCCCGGCGGTGCCATGGGTGGTGCTGATTTTATCAATGTGCTCTACTCTGAGTTTCTCATTTACGACCCGGAGAACCCTGACTGGGAGGGCCGCGACCGCTTTTTCCTCGATCCAGGGCACATGGCCCCAATGCTCTATGCTCAACTTGCACTGATCGAAAAATATACTCTCGACGACTTGAAACAGCTCCGCCAGTGGGGTTCGGTAACACCCGGCCACCCGGAACGTGAATTAATACGCGGCATCGAGAATACTTCCGGCCCGCTCGGACAAGGACATGCATTCGCTGTCGGTGCAGCCATCGCGGCCAAATTCCTCAAAACCCGCTTAGGCAGCGTGATGAACCAGACTATCTACGCCTATATCAGCGACGGCGGCGTACAGGAAGAAATCTCCCAAGGCGCCGGCCGCATCGCCGGGACTCTGGGCCTTGACAACCTCATCATGTTCTACGATGCCAACGACATCCAGCTCTCGACGGAGACCAAGGTCGTTACCAACGAAGATACAGCCAGGAAGTATGAGGCATGGGGATGGTATGTACAGAAAATAGACGGGAACGATTGCGACCAGATTCGTGAAGCCCTCAAGAAGGCACAAGCCGAAAAGGAACGTCCATCGCTCATCATCGGCCATTGCATCATGGGCAAAGGAGCACGTAAGGAAGACAACTCGAGCTACGAGCGCAACTGTAATACGCACGGGGCACCACTCGGCGGCGGTGCATTCACCAACACCATCAAGAACCTCGGCGGCAACCCCGAAGAGCCTTTCCAGATTTTCCCTGAAGTACAGAAGCTCTATGCCGACCGCAAGAACGAACTGAAAAGGATTGTTGCTGCACGCTATGCCGAAAAGGCTGAATGGGCTAAGGGACACCCCGGGCAGGCAAAGCAAATGGAAGAGTGGTTCAGCGGTAAAGCCCCGCAAATCGACTGGAGCAAAGTGGAGCAAAAAGCAGGTGCAGCCACACGCGGTGCCTCGGCCACTGTCCTCAGCGTGCTCGCAGAGCAAGTGCCCAATATGATTTGTGCCTCGGCCGACCTGTCTAATTCTGATAAAACCGACGGATTCCTCAAGAAAACCCACGCATTACAGCAGGGCGACTTCAGCGGTGCCTTCTTCCAAGCCGGTGTTGCCGAACTCACGATGGCCTGTTGCTGCATTGGCATGGCTCTCCACGGGGGCGTCATTCCGGCATGCGGTACATTCTTCGTTTTCTCCGACTATATGAAACCGGCCGTACGTATGGCTGCGCTGATGGAACTGCCCGTGAAATTCATCTGGACCCACGATGCCTTCCGCGTAGGCGAAGACGGCCCTACCCATGAGCCTGTGGAGCAGGAAGCCCAGATACGCTTGATGGAGAAACTGAAAAACCACCACGGGCATAACAGCATGCTTGTGCTGCGCCCTGCCGACGCCGAGGAAACGACCGTCTGCTGGCGTATGGCCATGGAGAATACCTCCACCCCCACGGCGCTCATCCTGTCTCGCCAGAACATCGAAATGCTGCCGGAGGGCAACGATTATTCACAGGCCGGGAAAGGCGCTTACATCGTAGCCGGTTCCGACGAGCAGTTTGATGTCATTCTGCTTGCCAGCGGCTCCGAGGTTTCCACACTCGAGGCCGGTGCAAGACTATTGCGCCAAGATGGCGTGAAGCTACGTATTGTCAGCGTACCGTCCGAAGGACTGTTCCGCTCGCAGCCGAAGGAGTACCAAGAGCAGGTCCTGCCAACCGGCAGCAAGATTTTCGGTATGACCGCAGGCCTGCCTGTTACGCTCGAGGGCTTAGTTGGTGTAAACGGCCGTGTATGGGGGCTCGAGAGCTTTGGTTTCAGCGCCCCTTACAAAGTGCTCGACGAAAAGCTCGGCTATACAGGTGAGAATGTTTACAAGCAAGTGAAAGCAATGTTGTAAGCGATATGGAGATAAAGACAGTAGGCATAGCTTGCGACCACGCAGGCTATGCCCTAAAAAAATACGTTATCCAATATCTCGAAGAGCACGGGTACCCCTATAAGGACTACGGTACATGGAGCGATGCCTCTGTCGACTATCCCGACTACGGGCACGCCTTAGCCGAAGGTATTGAGAGCGGCGAGGTTTATCCCGGCATCGGGATTTGCGGTTCGGGCGAAGGCATCAGTATTACGCTCAATAAGCACCAAGGCGTCCGTGCGGGCTTATGCTGGATGCCTGAGATCGCCCATCTCATCCGCCAGCACAACGATGCCAATGTGCTCGTGATGCCGGGCCGGTTTATCGACAACAAGACTGCCGGCAAGATTATGGATGAGTTCTTCACCACCACATTCGAGGGTGGCCGCCACCAGCGCCGCATAGAAAAAATTCCTGTTCAGGGATAATAACCGTGCCTTTCTTCAGAAAAAGGACAGAATACAATTAAAAAACGCTGCAAGCACCGCCTAAAGAGCTGCAGCGTTTTTTTGTTTATCGCAACCAAGTTGCGACGGCGATAGAGCATTATATATTCGTGTACCTCCCCGTCACCTGGAATGATTGCTCAGGGTATTGGTACAATCTGAACCTCCGTTCCGTATTGCCGTCCGTATATTCCCAGATACTTGCATATTCATTGCTGTCTTCTCCCATAGCCTCGAGTTGCAGCAGGTATTCATGGACTGATTTGTTTTCGCGGATGAATATTTTCTCTTTGTGCTCAATGACCGGACTGTGCCGCCGCGTACGGTCATGGTCGAATTCCAAAACACGCGTGCCGTCGGGCATAATGCCTGCTAAGCGGAAACTCATGCTCTTACCTATGCCGGGAAGATTGAGCACATTGCGGTCGGTTGCAAGGAAGGGGATGCCGTTTTCCTCACAGAACCGACGCAGTTCGGCACTTCTAAAACGGCTCCGGTAATACTTATCGAAAAACTCGGCCTCAAGCTCCTCGCTGATTTTCCCGACAGCCTTTTCCTCCATACACTCTTGCACCGACCGGCTGTTGGGGGCGAAGACGGCATGGTTCTCATGAAATCCCTTCACCGAAAAGGTATAGTAGCAAATCACCCCATACTCGTTGAGCACTTTACGCAACTTGGCCGTATGCCCCCGCCTCGATGCAGCCACATTAAACACCAGCTGGTTGGTGACAATCCATCCCGTAGACTGTATCCGCCGGAGAGCTTCCCGCGATTCGGGGGTAAGCTCAAGGGGCGACTGGAAGTGGGTCTGGATATAAAACTGCCCCACCCCTTCTTTCTCGGCAGCCATCTTAAAATCGGCCAATATCTCAAGCAATTCATCATTGATGCGCATGGGCAAGTATACCGGCAAGCGCGTACCGAGCCGCACACGCTTGATCTCGGCATATTTCTCTCCGCCTGCACGCCTTGTGTTTTCCGCCCGCTTGTTTTTCGCCATTTTCAATACGGCACACAGGATATTCCTCAAGGTCTTATTCTGGCTCATCAACGCATCACCTCCCGTTATCAGTATATCGCAAATCTGCGAGTCGTTCTCAAAGTATTCCATCAGCCGGCGCAGCTTATGATTCCACGTCTCATTAGGTTTCAGATTATCGAAGTTGAAGTTCAGCCGCTTGCTCTGAAAGTCGTACATCCGCTGGCAAGAGGCACAAAGCCCGCCACAGGCCCGCCCCATCGAGTCGGGGATAAAAATAGCGACATCGGGATAACGGCGGTGTATATTATGCCCCTCGGGCAGGAGCCATCCTGCGGCATTGGGCTTTCCGGGCTCTACCACGTCTTCCTTTTCCCATGCACGAATCTGCCCGAAAGTATCGACCAGCTCGCGCGAGTACAGCACATACGAACGAATGGCAGCGTCGTCGTAGTCGGCGGCGTTGGAAGCCAGCAAGGACAAGTAATAAGGGGTAACAAAGACAGGTATGCCCTTTTGGCGTGCTTCATTGTAGACGGCGATGGTTTCTTCCGTCAGCGTATGGCCGAGCGCTTTGTTGATTTCCCGTATGCTCCGGGCTGCCATGGCCAGCTGGAAACGATAGTCGAACCACCATGCTTTCACCCTGTCGTACTTATCAGCCTCCGCCATTCCCTCTTCAAAGAAATAGCGGCTGCTTGCAGCATGATGCTTCTCTATACGCCCCACCAGCCATCCGATTATCCGCTCCTTGTTGTCGCGCCTTACGCGCCGTACACTTTCATCCAGTCCGCTGGGCCACCGCCCCATCCATTTCCTCACCGTTTCCTTCGAAGGCTTCTCGCTTCCGTCATTGTGCAGGCGCATCAGCTGGCGATAGATGTCGTGCAAGTATCCTTGCGACAGGCATCCTTCACCACAACGCCCCGTGAGATAGTTCCATAGAGAAGTGAGCGTGGTTATCTCAATATCCTCGCCTGTCGACATTTCATGGATTTTTCTTCCGTCAAACCCAATCAGGCACAATATATTCTTCCCTGCCGGGCTGTCTGCCATCCCTGCAGTTTGCAGCAAATAGCGGTACAGCCTGTCTTTAAATTCTCCGGCGCTGCCGCTCTCCCCGGCAATCGCGCAGATTGGTTTCAAGTTGATTTCGAAAAGAGTTTTCACATCTTCGGATGTCAGTTTCTTGTTCTTTTGCTTCATAAGCTCCTATATTTTATTTAGTGATATATGAAAATAAAAAAGTGGGCGGTAGGTCATCCGGCACAGGATGATGATTCTGCTAATTTACTCATTTTTTCGCAATTTCCAAAGAGCAAACGGACACGTTTTTTTATTTTTAACATGCCCGGACGGGTGGGCGGTTTTTTGGCATCCTGAACATCCATAATCAAAAAAACTACGCGAGTTCGGGATAAGCAATCTCTGTTTTGCATTTTAAAAAAGAAAGGATTGCTGCCCTAAAGGCAAGCGGTGGGCAGCAGGCGGATAATGTGGCAAAAAGATTTATAGCTATAAATCCGAGAAATATTGCAATAAATCCCGGAAATATTGCAATATTTGTTTCTGCCGAGGC
>DBRC01000024.1 GCA_002305505.1 Prevotella sp. UBA1378
TTTCTTATCCCGAACTCAGGTTTATTGATGGAAGTGTCGCTGTAGCCCCGGCGGGAATACATTGTCAGGTCTGTTGATATCTGTAAGTTCCATGGTAATTCGACTTGAGTGATGACTCCATAATCAAAATCCAATACATTGACAGATATGTCACTTTTATGCTTGCCAATCGAATTCTGGTAATGCAAATTTCCTTTTATAGAAAATTCCATGGTGCTATTTGGGCGTAAATAGAGTTCTAATCCGTTGTTTACATATCTTGAACAAACTACGGAACGCGGTGCAGGGATACAGTCTTTACCGTCAGTAGTTCCGATTAGGTCGACACTGCGATTGAATTCATACGATAAATTATCTTTCAGTCTTAGCTTTTCCGTCCTGCATATAGGCATATCTACCCCTGTTGCTATATTATAGCTCCAGTTCCCGTTTATGTTGTCGGGTGTCATGTTCCTTACCCCGGTCTGCTTGTTATATAGGATACCCGATGCAATGGCGTCCCTTGTCATGTTGGCTTTTAGGGAAACATTGAAAAATGTCCGCCTGAACTTGTCCTGATAAGATGACTCCAGCGAATAATGCCGGGTATTCCTTAAGTTGGGGTTACCATGCGTAATATATAATGGGTTGCTTGTATTTTTCACGTCCAACATGCTGGCCATAGGAGGGGCCACTGTGTACATATTGCAAGCAGCACTGATTCTTCTGCCACGCTTTTCAATCATATAATTGTATGACACACTAATGCTTAACAAATTGGACACCCTCGTCACGGCGGTATCAGCCTGCGCCCCCTGCCAATAGTCCATTTGCTCATGTCTTGTTTCGATGCCTATGCCTGCAACCCAATAGTACATTACGCTATCATTCCGATTGAAGAACTGGTACGTCAGACGGGGCGAGTTGGATAAAATACGAGTATTGGATTTGATGCTGTTATCCGCATCTAAAGAGTGTACCATTTCTTCTGTTGAAGGAAGCGTACCGATGGCCTTTCCGCCCATGTTTCCCCATCCCTCAATTCTGTCAAGCAGGTATAATAGCCGGTTGCTTTTCTGCTGGTTGAAAGAAATAGCGTCATGGATGCCAAAGCCATGTTTATGGTTTCTGTCGGTGAAAAAGAATATTCTCGGCTTGATATATGCACGGTTTGTCTGATTGTAGGTCGGAGTATATTTGTTTTGGAAACAATCGCTTGCAGCACTGTTGATATGATTCAGGAAGTAATGTTCAAACCCCGATTCCGAAGACTTAATGTATTGGTAATCGTATTCCACGTTAATGTCGTAATAGTCATTATGGGGAGGAGTCCAAGTAAATGTACCGGGTATATGCACGTCCGTCCAGTCGCCCTTGTCCTTTGCCGTTGATATTACGTGGTTTGTGGCATATTTTTTCAATATATGCCCGGAGTTCGGCGTGGAGATACTGTCAAGCCAGGCCTTGCCTAATTGTAACGGTAGGTCCACATTGCCTGCCGCACTTGCTGAATGAAGATTCCGGTTCCATCTTGCATAACAGAAATACGGGCGGATATTGAAATATACTTGTTTGTACCATCTGCTTTTATGTTTCCGGAACGTGATATTATTATTCGTTGTCAATGCAAGGTTATAACTGCTTGAGTTCATGAATGAGCAGTCGTACATATTCCCTCTGTTAAGAAACGTCTCGCCCGATGTGTGGTTCGAGTCGTAACGTTCCTTGTATGATACATTCAGGCTCCCATTATATTTGCTGTTTTCATTCTTTTGTATGCTGTAGTTCATGCCAGATGTGTATGATTCAATTATCCCTTGTGATTGGGAAAGAGGCGACCATTCGCCACCTTCTCCGGGGGAACGTTCGTTATTCATGTTGTTGGCATTGAAAAATGCCGCAATCTTTAGGCGGTCTGAATAATTCAATGCAAAGAATCTCCCGAGGAATGTGTCGTTCAGATCTCCATTATAATCTTCCTTGTATGAAACACCGCTTCCCCCTTCGGCAACAGCAACCCACCCCTGGTTGTAATCGCGCTTTAGTTTTATGTCCATCACCAGTTCTTTCGGGGCAGTCCTCTCTTGGTTAGTACCTTTCTTGTCTTCCGGGGTTCGTTCGTACGACTGTATATTCTTCACTAAATAAGCCGGCATGTTCTCCAACATGAACTCACGGTTCTTATCGAAGAAGTCTTTGCCGTTAAGCAATAATATTTCAATCTTCCTGCCATTAAGGAATATTTCCCCGTTCTTGTTCATTTCTACGCCGGGAAGCTTCTTTATTAAGACATCTATCATGGAACCTTCAGCCAGCGAGAACGCATCTGCATCGTATACTAATGTGTCTCCTTTCATACAGAACTTTAGTTTTGTTGCCGTAACAACAATTTCTTTAAGGTCATATTCTTTCTCTTTCGGTTTCCTGCGCATATAGGTAGGAGGGAGTTCTATATGTCTCTCGCGTTTATACATCTTGGGCACATTGAAGCTGACGTCTTTTGTCAGATAACCCTCAGCGTTGAGCCTTAGGATATATTTCCCGGGGCGGGAAATCTTTGCCATAGCCTCTATGGCTTCCTTATCGTCGGTTTTCCGGCAAACAATATATGCATTGCCTATAAGGCTACTATCTTCTGCGGCCAGTAATTGTGCTTTCAAGGTTGAGTCTACATACTCGTGTGTCAGATGGTCTTTTACCTGTGTGAGTACAGTCAGCTCCCTCTGTCCTCTTTCGTTTAATACTTGTTTTTCTTCTGCATAACAAAAACAAATCATTAAGAAAAGAGGCAGTATTGTCAGCAATGTTTTCTTAGCACTAATCATGTTTCTTGTGTTCTAACTTGACTAAGACTTTAATTGTGGCGGCTTACGAAGTTCCATTTGTTCTTGGTATAGGTGTAGGAGACTGAGGTATAATCCGTTTATGTTTTGAATACAAACATAGGATAAAATCTTCAAAAAACAAAATTTCCGTTCGTTTTATTAGCATTTTTTATTTTATCCCGAATTGGGTAATATCTCTTTTCAACCGTAATTTCCAATCAAAAAAAAGAAGAGATTGTATCAACAATCCCTTCCTTGCATTATCCCATATTTATGTTATGTCCTTATTTTGCGTAAGCAACACTGCGGGTTTCGCGTATAACCGTTATCTTCACCTGTCCCGGATAAGTCATCTCGGTTTGAATCTTGTTCGCGATTTCACCGCTCAGTGCCTCTGTCTCGGCATCGTCCATCTTGTCGGCGCCTACGATAACGCGCAGTTCACGACCGGCTTGGATGGCATACGTCTTTGTAACGCCCGGGTAGCTCATGGCGATGGCCTCAAGGTCGTTCAGGCGCTTGATGTAAGCCTCTACGATTTCGCGGCGTGCACCGGGGCGTGCACCGCTGATGGCATCGCAAATCTGCACGATAGGAGCCAGCAGTGTGTTCATTTCCGTTTCGTCGTGGTGGGCGGCAATGGCATTGCAGATGTCAGGCTTCTCCTTGTATTTCTCTGCAATCTTGGCTCCGTAGAGTGCGTGCGGCAGTTCGCTTTCCTCGTCGGGCACCTTCCCGATGTCGTGCAATAGTCCGGCCCGCTTGGCTTTCTTGGGGTTCAGTCCCAGTTCGCTTGCCATCACAGCACAGAGGTTGGCTGTTTCGCGGGCATGCTGCAGCAAGTTCTGCCCGTAGCTCGAACGGTATTTCATCTTTCCAATGATGCGCACCAGTTCGGGGTGCAAGCCATGAATCCCCAAGTCGATAGTCGTGCGCTTACCAGTCTCAATCACCTCGTTTTCCAGTTGTTTCTTTACCTTGTTCACCACTTCCTCGATGCGGGCAGGGTGGATGCGCCCGTCGGCAACAAGCTGGTGGAGTGCCAAGCGGCATACCTCGCGGCGGATGGGGTCGAAGGCGCTGATGACGATAGCCTCCGGCGTGTCGTCGACAACGATTTCCACGCCCGTAGCTGCTTCCAATGCACGGATGTTGCGGCCTTCGCGCCCGATGATGCGGCCTTTCACTTCGTCGTTGTCTATGTGGAACACGCTGACGCTGTTCTCTATTGCAGTTTCGGTAGCTACCCGCTGGATGGTTTGTATCACTATTTTCTTGGCTTGGGCGTTGGCGTTCAGCTTCGCTTCGTCCATGATTTCGTTGATGTAGCTCTGTGCGTCGGTCTTGGCCTCGTCTTTCATGGCCTCTACTAAGCGGGCCTTGGCTTCGGCTGCGCTCAGTCCTGATACCTCTTCCAACTTGGCGCGTTCTTGCATCTGCATCTTCTCGAGCTCCTCTTGCTTGATGCCGAGCAGTTTCTTCTCGTTGTCAATCCGAATCTGCTGGTTGTCCAATTCGTTCTTCCTGCGCCCCAGCTCCTCTTGCCGCTGGTTGAGCGATATTTCGCGCTGTTTCAGCTTGTTCTCGCTTTGCTGGATGTGCTGGTTGCGTACCTGCACCTCTTTCTCCAGTTCGCTTTTCTTGTTCAGGAATTTCTCCTTCACCTCCAGCAGTTTTTTCTCTTTCATTACTTCAGCCTCTTTTTCGGCGGCTGCGACCATCTCATTATATTTCCCCTTTACTATGTAACGGAAAATCATGTATCCGCAAAAGCCGCCTAAGATTAAGGCAATGGCTACGGCTATGATGATAGTTAAACTCATAAATATAATATATAAAGATTGTTAATATTCCTGTCTCTTCTCCCCGAGCACGTCTTCAATTTCGGCAGTGAGACTCTTGAGAATATTATCATAGGGCTCAGTATCATTCTTGGAGCGCTCCTTCTGATACTGCAATGCTATGTCGATAAGCGTCATCAGCGCAATCGTATGGTCACCTTTGCGCCCTTTGAAAAAGTTGGCATAGGTGTTATAGCGGTCTGTAATCAGCTTTGCGGCTGCACGGTAGTACACTTCGTCGGAGCGGTTGATGGCCACTTCGATTTCCTCGTCGTAGACGTGCAGGCGTATGTGAAATTTCTCGTTGTCTTGTTCTGCCATCGCTTTGATTCTATTTCTTCTCAGTTAAGATAGCAATGCATTTGTTGACGTCGCGGATAAGCTTCGACAATCGTTCGCGCGCACCGTCTAAGTCGCGGTCTGTGATTTCGATCATCTTGGCCATCTTCAGCGAGTTATAGTCATTCGTCTGTTGAGCCAGCTTGTCGCGCAGGAGCCGTATGTCCTTTTCGTTCTGGTCGACCATTGCGTACAACTCCTCGTTCTCCTTTTTTAATTGCTGAAATCGGAGAAGCATTTGCCTGACGCGTGTCTGGAACGTTGCTAAAGTTTGCTCATTAGAGGTCATTACATAACTCTTTATTTTACAAAGGTATCATATTTTTTGCAATACTTGATGCTTTAATGCCCTATTTAACGATTTTTTTATTTTGTGCCGTCTTCCTGTGGGCGTGGTTCTTTCTTTGCAAGTATGACTACTTTGTAGACGAAATTCGTTACCCACGACTGGCTGAAGCCGAGCCTGTTGTTGTACTTTCGGATGGCAACGACTGTCTTCATCACCCCCGGGTCGCTGAAGTCGTTCTTGTTGAAAATATCGCCTACCGTTTTCTGGGTCATGACGAAGATGGCCTTTTTAAAGAACGAGGGGATACGCAGCTTGAACTTCATCAGGTTGCCGGTAAGCATCATGAGGTCTTGCGTGAAGCCTTGGAATTGGATGAGGTAGGGCTGCACGTCTTGTATCTTATGGCAGTTCCTGCGGATGCTGTTGTCGATTTCCTTGCAGAAGGATTCGTCGACGCCGTAAATGTCGTGCAGCATCTTGCGGCAACGCGATTTTTCCCCAACACCCAGCTTGTTGTTTACGGTAGGCACGCGGAGCGTGGACTTGAAGACGCGCAGGTCGGGCAGCATGGCCAGGTTGGTGATGCCGAGGTCGGCCGCCATGGCAGCTTGAAAATACACCCTTATTAAAGTCATGAAATCTTCCATGCCGCCGGTTTTTTGTCCTTGTTCGCTTTTCCGGCCGAACAGATTGCTTATTATGCTCATTTCTCTTGTCTGTTTTATTTTGAACCGGGTGCAAAGTTAAGGAAAAAATAGCAGAATTTGATGAATTTCTACATAAATTCAGTGGTTTGATAGAAAAAAATAGTACCTTTGCAGGCGATTTATAACGTTATATAGAATGAAAGGTATTGTTTTGGCAGGGGGGAGCGGTACGCGGCTCTATCCCATAACTAAAGGTATTAGCAAACAGTTAATCCCTATTTTCGACAAACCGATGATCTATTATCCGATTTCGGTATTGATGCTTGCAGGTATCCGCGAGATACTGGTTATCAGTACGCCGCATGATCTGCCGGGGTTTAAGCGCCTGCTGGGGGACGGAAAGGAACTGGGCGTATCCTTCGAATATGCCGAGCAGCCCTCGCCGGATGGCTTGGCGCAGGCTTTTATCATCGGCGAGCGGTTTGTAGGCAACGACTCCGTATGCCTTGTACTGGGCGATAATATCTTCTATGGCGGCGGTTTCAGCGCATTGCTGAGGCAGAGCGTGGAAAATGCCGAACAGCGGGGGGAGGCCACAGTGTTCGGTTATTACGTGAATGACCCCGAGCGCTATGGTGTGGCGGAATTCGACAAGGAGGGCAATTGCCTGAGTATCGAGGAAAAACCGGAGAAACCTAAGTCGAACTATGCTGTTGTCGGGCTTTATTTCTATCCGAACAGCGTGGTAGAGATAGCCAAGAATATAAAGCCGAGTGCCCGTGGGGAACTGGAAATCACAACCGTGAACCAAGAGTATCTCTCCCGCAAGAGCCTGAAGGTGCAGACGCTGCAGCGCGGTTTCGCATGGCTTGACACCGGCACGCATGACAGCCTGAGTGAAGCGAGTACCTTTATCGAGGTGATAGAGAAGCGCCAAGGGCAGAAGGTGGCCTGTCTTGAAGAGATTGCCTATAAACGCGGCTGGATAGGGAAAGAGGAATTGATAAACTTAGCGGAACCGATGATGAAGAACGGATACGGGCAGTATCTGTATTCACTGGCGAAAGACAAATAATTTAGGGAAAATAGACAAATTAATAGTTATGGAAGATATAAAAAAACTTGAAACCGTAGAAACCGTAGACCAAACATTAAAAGAAGAGGAAAACTCGTTCGATTTCAGAACAATCTTTACCTTGCTTATCCTGAACTGGCAATGGTTCCTGTTGTCCGTGTTCATTTGTATTTGCGGCGCACTGATTTATTTGCGCTATAAGAGTCCGGTTTACCAGGTAGCAACAAAGATGCTCATTAAGGACGAGCAGAACTCGCGCCGGGGCGGAGCCAACCAGATGCTTGCCAATATGCAGGACTTGGGATTCATCTCCAACAGTGCCGGTATTGACAACGAGGTGGAAATCCTGCAGAGCCATATCCTGGCGCGCGAGGCCGTGAAAGACCTGAAGCTCTATACGCAGTACAAGAAGGAAGGCCGTGTGAAGAACAATCTTATATATAAGGTGCAACCCGTGAATGTGGATATCGACCCTGCCAGCCTGGCTAAGATGGACGAAGAAAGCATTGTCGTGTCAATGCGGATAATGGATATGGGCGCAGGCTATAAAGTAGCGGGGGAATGCTTTTTTACACAGACGAAAACGAAAAAGCCGTTCACAATGGAGTTCACGGCAATGCCGGCCACATTCAAGACACCGGCCGGTGTGCTTACGTTCACGCGTAACCATGAGAAAACGGTTCCGCTCGAAGGTAAGGCGATGCTTGCCACAATCTATCCGCCTACGGTTATTGCTGCAGGATACGTGAAGTCGATGACGGTGGAGCCCACCTCGAAGACTACGTCGATAGCCCTCATCACCGTGAAAGATAAAAAACCTGAACGCGGTATCGACTTCTTGACACAGTTGGCGGTATGCTACAACCGTCAGGCAAATGCCGATAAGAACGAAATAGCCGTTAAAACGGAAGAGTTTATCAACGAGCGTCTTGAAAAAATCAATGCCGAACTGGGTACGACGGAAGACGCACTCGAAAGCTATAAGAAGCGCAACAATCTTACACAACTCCGGTTGGATGCTACCGAGACTTTGGCGCAAACCAGCCAGTATTCGTCGAAACTGAGCGAGGCACGCTCGCAGATACAGTTGCTCGACTATCTCCGTGAGTATGTTGATAACCCGGGGAATAAATATCAGATTATCCCGTCGAACGTCGGTCTTGCCGATGCCTCCTCGACGGCGTTGATAAATAAGTTCAACCAAAGCGTGCTCGACCGCAACCGCTTGTTGCGTACGGCATCGGAGAGCGCTCCCCAAGTGCTTACGCTGACCAGCACGCTCGACGAATTGCAGTCGAGCATCCGGGTGGCCTTGCTCCAGGCACGCCGCAGCGCCGATATACAGCGTCAAGGTATCGAAAGCCAGTATTCAATGTACCGGAGCAAGGTGGCCAATACGCCCGAACAGGAGCGCATCCTCACGCAAATCGGCCGCCAGCAGGAAGTTAAGTCTGGCTTGTACCTGATGTTGCTTCAAAAGCGTGAGGAAAACTCTATTTCGCTTGCGGCTACAGCTGATAAGGGAAAGCTGATTGACGACCCCATCTATGAGGGGAAGGTGAGTCCTAAAGGCTCTGTCATCATGGCTGTTGCCTTGGCCGTGGGCATCGGGTTGCCGATGGCTCTTATATATCTGCTGCAGTCGCTCAGGTATAAGATAGAAGGCCACGATGACGTTGCCCGCCTGACGCCTTTACCGATTGTTGCTGATGTGGCTGTGGCCAGCGAGAGCGCAAAGACGGCTGCAGGTATTGTCGTGCATGAGAACCAGAACGACCAGATTGACGAAATCTTCCGGTCGATGCGTACCAATATCCAGTTTATGCTGAAGGGTAACCAGAGGGTTATCCTGTTTACGTCTATTACTTCGGGCGAAGGAAAGACATTCAATGCTGCTAACCTTTCTGTAAGTTTCGCATTGTTGGGGAAGAAAGTCGTCCTTTTAGGACTTGATATCCGCAAGCCGGCGTTGGGGCGCCTTTTCGGTATATCCGACCGTGTTGCCGGCATTACGCCGCTGCTTACTAAGGATGTTATTAACAAGGAAGACATGCTGAAGCAGATACGCCCCTCGGGTGTGAACGATAATCTCGACCTGCTGTTGGCTGGGCCCATACCCCCCAATCCCGCCGAGCTTCTTGCCCGCGAGAACTTAGGGCAGATTATTGAGTTCTTGAAAGAAGATTACGATTATGTTATTCTTGATACGGCTCCTGTCGGGCTGGTGACGGATACGTTGCAGATTGGGAAACTCGCCGACGTGTCTATCATCGTGTGCCGTGCCGACTATACGCCGAAGGCCAGCTTCGGCATGATAAACGGGCTAGCTGTGGAAAAGAAGTTGCCTAATATGTGCATTGTGCTCAACGGCGTGGATATGTCGAAGAAAAAATATGGCTATTATTACGGTTATGGCAAGTACGGCAAGTACGGGCGTTACGGCCGGTATGGAAGCTACGGCGGTTATGGGCATTACGGCAACTACGGCAATTATGCCGAGAGCCATTATGGGAATAAAAATGATAACTCGATAAAGAAATGACAATAGCAGTAGATTTCGACGGTACAATCGTTGAACACAAATATCCGGCTATAGGCGAAGAGAGGCCTTTTGCCATTGACACGTTGAAGATGTTGATAGCCGACCGCCACCGGCTGATCCTTTGGAGCGTTCGCGAAGGCGAGCTGCTCGACGAGGCTGTGCAGTGGTGCCGGGAGCGCGGGGTGGAATTCTGGGCTGTCAACCGTGATTACCCGGAAGAGACTTATAGCAATAACCAGCACTTCAGCCGTAAATTGAAGGTAGACCTTTTTATCGACGACCGCAACGTGGGCGGTTTGCCCGATTGGGGCACCATTTACCGGATGGTAAGCAGGCATAAGACATGGAACGACTTGATCGAAGAGGCTGAGGCGGGCATCGTCTCAAATCCGTACGGGCACCACCGCAGCCGCCGCCATAGTGAAGAAAGGAAAAAGAAGTGGTGGCAGTTCTGATGCCGTTGCGCTAAGCGCAGAGGACTCGTTTGCTATAAGAACAATGCACATGGAGCCGTTTGTGACAATACGGCACCGTGTGCATTGTTCTTATATATAAAGTTATTTTGAAAAGTGTTCCACTGTATTCCGCAGCGCATTTGGATTACCCATGTCGAACATCTTTCCCCGCAGGCGGACACCGTTCATTCCCTTTTTCCTGCGCACAGCCTCTAATGCGGCGGTCAGTTCAATCTCGCGCCCCATGTCGTTCGCCTCGTCGGCTTTGCTGATGTCCTCGGCTAATTGGTCGAAAACGTCGGGGGTGAGGATGTATTGTCCGAAGACCGAGAAATATTCCTTTTGTCCTTCTTCGTTCCGCACGCCGAGGAATTCCTCGGCGTAGCTCGCTTTAGGCTTCTCCATCATCGTCGCAACGTTCAGCAGCGTTTTCTCGCGGTCTTCCCATACACCGCTTAAAATGCCATACCGGCTCACTTCTGCCAGCGGAATGGTGTGGATGCTTACCATCAGCGTATTGTAACGCTCGTATTTCTCAATCAGCTGAAGTGAGCATGGCTTGTTGGTATCGCTCTTATATAGTGTGTCGCCCAGCAGGAGCAGCACCGGTTCGCCGTTGGCAAACTCTGCCGTCTGGTAAACGGCATGGCCGAAGCCGCGCTTCTCGTATTGGTATACGTAACGCAGCCGTTTGCCTATGTCCGTGATGTGGTTCTCGTACTCCTGACATTCCGGATTCAGCTTGCGCAGGTGTTCATCAGGCAGCGGTCTTTCGAAAAATTCAGAGTATTGTATGCGTTCTTCTTCCGAGCCGAGCACAAGGCACACTTCCTCGATACCGCTTTTTATCAGCTCTTCTAATAGGATGAGTATTACGGGACGCACCATGCCGTCGGGACAAGGGATGGGGAAAAAGTCTTTTTTCAATGTGCGGGTGGCTGGATACAGGCGGGTGCCGAAGCCGGCCACAGGGATGATGGCCTTGCGTACGGTATGCACCGGCTGGATGGTGAGCGTATAGGCGTGCATGCCCTGTGCATTGATATAGTCGGCCAGCTGTTGTTGTGCTTCAGCGTTGCGGGCAAGGAATTGCACCGAGCCGTCGCCGTGCGACCCGACGCCTTTCCCACCGTAAATCAGCGGTTGGATGTGCGGGTCTTCCAGCGTGGCTTTCAGTTTTGGGGCATGGAGCGCCTCCGACATCGGCGTTATCTGTTCGTTGAACAGCCGTTCCGTCTCCGTCATCAGTCCGCCCAGTGCTTCTACGTTGCCGTCGGCCATGTAGCGTATTGCTTTTTCCACGATTTCTTGGTTGCGTATTCCTAAGGCTTCGTGCAGCCGTTTTTCCTGCTCGTTGGATGCAAAGGGGTAGGCCTTGTTAAGGTCGCTCAGGATCTTGATAGTGTCCTTTTCTGCACATAGGTCGGCAAAAACCCAGTAGAGCGGTTTCTTTACGTTCAGTGCCTTTACTTCAATCTCGTCTCCGTCGAAAGTCATCAAGTTCGGTTTCACGCCGAAAGCGCAGGCTTGGTCGAGGCGTCCGCAGCGTGATGAGGTGCGCAACTCCCCCAGGTAGGCGATGTTCATTTCGCCCATCGTATTCAGATTCAGGTTGTATAACAGGTTGAAAGCCCGTGCAACGAGAACACAGATTGCAGCCGAACTCGACAGGCCGCTTTTCATTGGCAGTGTCATGCCCGTGATGCGTATGCTCACGCCCCCCACCTTATACCACTCAAGCATATACGAAGCCACGCCGGCACAATAGCAGAAGAACGACCCCGATTTGGCAATCCGTTTCAGCTCGGTTTCGTTCATGCGGCATGAGAAGTTGCTCCATGTGCCCTCCAGTTCCGTTGCAGCACAGCTTACTTCAAAGATAGGCGATTTTTCCACTTCGGCATAGATGCCCTGTTCTATTCCCGTTACGATAGCTGCCCCGGGCTGGATGTCGGCGTTCATCGTGCGGTAGTGCCCTGCCCAGTCGGTATGCTCACCGAATAGGCAGAGGCGGCCGGGTACAAATAGTTTCAGCATATATTCTTTACGTTTTTTCTGTTGACAGAATGATTGTTTGTACAAATATACATAAATTTTTCCGATTATAATCCGGTTGGGGTAAAAATAATTTCGAGCAGGCTCTGCTCTTATGGCGCTTCTGCTTCATGATATTCCCGACTTATTGGGGCAGCAGCATAAAAAATGATGTAATCAACGAAATTTTTGCGGATTTATTTGGTCAAACAGATATTTTTTCCTACTTTTGTCGCAATTAAAACATATAATAACTAATTTAAAGCAGTTTTAGCCTATCGATGTGATTTTACATAATTAATAAAACATTAAGTATGGAAAAGTTAGCAAGTATGACCGACGAAGAGTTGGCCTTACTGTACATAGGAGGAAACAACAGAGCTTTTGATGAGTTATTATCCCGCAATCAGTCTAAGCTCTTTTCTTATATTATGTTTGTGGTAAGAGACCAGGAGTTGGCTAATGATATTTTTCAAGACACCTTTGTTAAGGTAATTACGAAGCTGCAAGAAGGGAAGTATACCGACTCGGGGAAATTCTCTTATTGGGTGACGCGTATTGCCCATAATGTGATTATGGACTGGTACAGGCAGCAGAAGAATGCACATATCGTGGAACCGGCGGAAGGGAATGACCTGACAAACCTTAAAGGTGTTTCGGTCACCGATACGAACCGCGAAGCGGAAATTGTCAATGCTCAGGTGCTCGACGATGTAAAGCGTATGATGGATATGCTGCCGGCTCCGCAGCGTGAAGTGGTGTATATGCGCTTTTATCAAGAGCTTTCATTCAAGGAAATAGCCGAAGCTACCGGTGTAAGCATCAACACGTCGTTAGGGCGTATGCGTTATGCCATCCTCAACCTACGGCGCATGGCAAAGGAGCACAGCATTACGTTGAATGTCTGTGTGTGAAAGGGGCATTTAGGGGCATTGGGGTTTCTCAAAGCCTTCGCAGTCGGCGGATGACCTCTTCGGGCTCCGGGCTCTTAAAGATATGGCTTCCGCTGACGAGCACGTCGGCCCCTGCTTCTACTAAACGGGAAGCAGTTGAGGACTGTACGCCCCCGTCGACTTGGATAAGGGCGTGCGATTTGCTCTCATCTATCATTTTGCGCAGGCGCCGCACCTTGCCAATGGTGTTTTCGATGAACTCCTGCCCGCCGAATCCCGGATTGACACTCATCAGCAGCACCATGTCGGCGTCTTCTATGATATCTTCGAGCATGCAGACGGGTGTAGAGGGATTGAGTGTCACGCCGGCTTTCATGCCTTCGCCGTGTATCTCCTGTATCGTGCGGTGCAGATGGGTACAGGCTTCATAATGAACGTTCATCATCATGGCACCAATTCGTGCCGTCTGCTTTATGTAATGTTCCGGATGCACTATCATCAGATGTACGTCGAGCGGTTTCGTACAAACCTTGGCCACGGCCTCCAGTATAGGGAAGCCGAACGAAATGTTCGGTACGAAAACACCATCCATCACGTCAAGGTGCAGCCAGTCGGCTTCACTTCGGTTAATCATTTCTATTTCGCTGTCCAGATGCAGGAAGTCGGCTGCCAGCAGCGAGGGAGATACAAGTGTCATGACAGTTCTTTTCAGTTCAGGCAGAGCGCGTGTGTGCCGCCTGCCTTTTTTATCGTGCGGTACGTATAGGCAATCTGTTTGATTATCTGCAACGTTTTTTCGCTGGGATTCATTTCGTCTTGTGTAAAATACTTCATAGGCCGTCTTCTTTTTGAGTTGATATTGTCATATATTCAACGCCGGCAACCGTGAAATATTATATATCGTACCGATTTATTTTACAAAATATCCTGATAGATTCTTCATGCCGTTAAGGAAGTCGCGGGCCGGCATGCGCTTCTTCCCCGCCAGCTGCAGCTCGTCGATGAGCAGCAGCCCGTCGGCAGCGGCGATATACATCTGCTTCCCTTCCACGATGATGCTCCCGCTTGGCGCCTTTGTCCCCGATTTGTTAAGCCGTGCTTTGTATACCTTCATCACGGCAGAACTCCCGTCGGGAGCTATGAGCGTGGTCCATGTGCCGGGATAGGGACTTAGTCCGCGGATGAAGTCGTATACCTTCTTGGCCGGCTGGTTCCAGTTGATTCCACATGTTTCCTTGAATATCTTCGGTGCACTTTTCAGTTCCAGTCCGGTTGTCGCCAACTGTCCTTGCGGGATGGATGGAGGATTGCCGCCTGCGTCGATAATCTTTTCGAGTGTTTTCAGGCAGAGCTCCGCACCTAAGTGCATGAGCCCGTCGTAGACATATCCGGCATCGGCATCCTCCGGGATGCCGAATGGCTGTTGCAGGATGATGCGTCCGGTATCGATGTCCTTATCAAGGAAAAAGGTCGTGACGCCCGTCTGTGTTTCCCCGTTGATGATTGCCCAGTTGATGGGAGCGGCTCCGCGGTATTGCGGCAGTAATGCGGCATGCACGTTGAACGTGCCGTATTCGGGCATGGCCCATACCGCTTCGGGCAGCATGCGGAAGGCTACGACCACTTGCAAATTGGCCTTGTAGCTTCTTAGTGTTTCAATGAAACCGGGGTCTTTCATCTTTTCCGGCTGTAGTACAGGCAGTTGATGCTCCATGGCATACTGCTTCACGGCAGAAGGCTGTGCCATGCTGCCGTGCCGGCCTACGGGCTTGTCGGGTTGTGTTACTACAGCCACTACCTGATATCCGTTCTCTACCAGGGTCTTCAGTGTTTCCACAGCAAACTCCGGTGTCCCCATAAATACGATTCTTAAATCCTCTTTCTTCATAAAACCCATCCGTTAAAAGATTATTCCCTGCTCATGTCGGCCACCATCTTGCGGTACATGCCGTACATGCGCTGCCGTGAGATATAGCCCCGCAGGTGGTTGTCGCTGTCGAGCACAGGCAGCCAGTCGGCGTGTGTGCGCTCGAACGTCTTCATCACGTCGGTCATGGATTCGTTGTCGCTCAGCGTGGCGGGTGTTTCCGACATCAGCTGATATGCCTTGAAGTGATGATATAGCTCGATGCGGAACACCACGTGGCGGATTCTCCGTATATCAATCTCGCCCAGCAGATTGCCTGCTGCATCAAGCACAGGCAGAATGCTGTTGCGGCTGCGGCTGATTTTGTTTACAATCATGCCGAGATCCATATCGGGAGCAACCGGGGTATAGTCGCGGTCCACCACGCTGTCGAGGCTCATCAGCGTGAGGATGGCGTGGTCTGTATGGTGGGTGATGAGCTTTCCCTGCCTTGCCAGCCGCATGCCATAAATACTGTGAGGCTCGAAGATGATGATTGTAAGGTACGAGCATACACTGGCAATCATCAGCGGCATGAACAGGTCGTAGCCCCCTGTAATCTCGGCGATGAGGAAAATGCCGGTCAGCGGTGCATGCATCACGCCCGACATCACCCCGGCCATGCCCAGCAGTGCAAAATTCTTTTCCGGCAGGTAAAGTCCCAGTTCGTACATGTTCCACACGCGTGCAAAAAGGAAACCGCCGAAGCATCCGATAAAGAGGCTCGGTGCGAATGTACCGCCGCATCCCCCTCCGCCATTGGTGGCCGATGTGGCGAAAACCTTTGTAAACAGCACCAGTGCAACGTAAGGGATGAGCATGCTGCCGTTGCCGTAAAAGAGCGAGTTTTCCAGTATTTTATCCCAGTCGGCCTCGGTTTTCCCGTTCAGCAGCAGATTGATGTTGTGATAGCCTTCGCCGAAGAGCGACGGGAACAGGAAGATGAGCGTGCTGAGCACAGCCCCTCCCAAGGCCAGTTTTATGTAAGGCCTGTCCTTGAAGTGTGCAAACATATTCTCGCAGGCTGTCATTGTGCGGATAAAGTAGAGGCTGATAAGGCCGCAGCAGATGCCCAGCAGTATGGTTGCCGGCACACGCTGTACCGTCCAGTCGCTGTCGAGATGGAAGGTAAAGAGCGCCGTAGAACCGCTGAAGATGTATGTGAAACAGGTGGCCGTAACGCACGAGACGAGAATCGGCAGCAGCGAAGCCATGGTCAGGTCGATCATCAGCACTTCGAGCGTGAACACCAAGCCGGCAATGGGAGCCTTGAATATACCTGCTATGGCGCCGGCTGCTCCGCATCCCACGAGCATCATCATCGTCTTGTTGTCGAGCTTGAACATCTGCCCTAAGTTGGAGCCGATGGCAGAGCCGGTCAGCACGATAGGAGCCTCGGCCCCCACCGAACCGCCGAAGCCGATGGTGATGGCCGATGCGATTACCGAGCTCCAGCAGTTGTGCCCCTTCAGGCGGCTTTGCCTTGCGCTGATGGCATAGAGGATACGGGTGATGCCGTGCGAAATGTTGTCCTTTACGATGTGGCGCACAAAAAGCGAAGTAAGGTAGATGCCGATGACGGGGTAGACGAGGAACAGCCAGTTAGCATTGGTAGTGTCGAAAGAGCTGGTGAGCAATATGGCTATCTGGTTGATGATGCCGTGCAGGATGAAAGCAGCAACGGCGGCGAAGAATCCCACCAGTAAGGCCAGCATCAGCAGGAACGACCGTTCGCTGACGTGCTCTTTCCTCCAGTCGAGTAATCTTCCGAACCACCCTTGTTGCCCGTTCGTCAAAGTTTCATCCATACTATAATTGCAGTTTACTTTCTGATGATGGTGATTTCGCCGTCTTCCTTCAGTTTGATGATGCTCGACGGCGTATGCGGCTTATGCTCCTGCCGGCGGCTCCAGCACACATAGTCGGCGGCATCGAGCAGCTCCTGCGGGATGTCGCGGTAGTTCTGCGCAGCCGGTTGCCCGCTGATATTGACAGACGTGGAAACGACGGCTTTCTGAAACCGGTAACACAGCTCTTTTGAAAACGGCTCCTGTGTGATGCGCAAGGCGATGCTCCCGTCCTCGGCAATCAGGTTCTCTGCCAGGTTGATGGCCCCGTCGAGTATGACGGTCGTCGGTTTCACGGCACAGTCGAGCAGCTCCCATGCCACGTTGGGCACATTGCGTACGTAGCGCTGCAGCCGTGCGTCGGAGTCGACGAGGCAGATCATCGCCTTCGAGTCGTCGCGTTGTTTTATCTTGTATATTTTCCCTACCGCCTCAGCGTTGGTGGCGTCGCAGCCTATTCCCCATACGGTGTCGGTAGGGTAGAGTATTACGCCGCCTTGGCGCATCGTCTCTACTGCTTTCCTTATGTCTTCTTCTCGTGTCATGTCCTTTTCGTGTTTCTGTCAACAGATATATTAAAACTCGCTCGTAAAGTGGAAGCGGATTTTCCCGAAGTCCTGCTGCGCCATGCTCAGCACGTAGCCCGAGTCGGCAAGGAAAACGTCGCGGCCGTCCTTGTCTTTAGCCATATACTGGTATTTGCGTTTCTTGAAATTCTCCAGTTCCTTCTCGTCGTCGCTTTCTATCCAGCATGCTTTGTGCAGATGCACTGGCTCCCAGCGGCATTTGGCATTGTACTCGTTCTCCAAGCGGTACTGTATTACCTCGAACTGCAGTTGCCCTACCGTTCCGATAATCTTGCGTCCGTTAAACTGGTTGACGAACAGCTGGGCTACGCCCTCATCCATCAGTTGGTCGATGCCCTTTTGTAGTTGTTTCGATTTCATCGGGTCGGCGTTCTCGATGTATTTGAACATTTCCGGCGAGAACGACGGCAGTCCGCGGAAATGCAGATCTTCGCCTTCGGTCAGCGTGTCGCCGATTTTGAAGATGCCGTTGTCGGGCAGGCCCACGATGTCGCCCGGCCATGCCTCTTCGATGGTCGACTTGCGCTGTGCCATAAACTGTGTCGGACTGGAGAACCTCAGCGTCTTCCCTTGCCGTACATGCAGGTAGGGCTGGTTGCGCACAAACTTGCCGCTGCACACCTTGCAAAAGGCGATGCATGAGCGGTGGTTCGGGTCGATGTTGGCCGTGATTTTAAAGATGAAGCCCGTGAACTTCGGGTCGTCAGGGTTCACGGTGCGTTCCTCCGCCTTCGTAGGGCGCGGGCTGGGTGCAATCTCGACGAAACAGTTGAGCAACTCTTGCACGCCGAAATTGTTCAGTGCCGAACCGAAGAACACCGGTGCCACCTGCGCGCTGCGGTAGTCGTCTACGTTGAAGCCGGGATACACGCCGCCCACCAGCTCCAGGTCTTCGCGCAGCTTCCTGGCGTCGGTTTCCCCCACGCGCTGCTCCAGTTCGTGGCTGTCGATGTTTATTGCTATTTTTTCCGTCACGCGTTGTTTGTCGGGTGTAAATAGGTCGAGCTTGTTCTCGTAGATGTTATATACCCCCTTGAACTTAGCCCCTTGGTTGATGGGCCAGCTCAGCGGGCGCACTTTTATTTCCAGTTCCTGTTCCAGCTCGTCGAGCACGTCGAACGGGTCGCGCCCTTCGCGGTCCATCTTGTTGATGAAGATGATTACCGGCGTGTTGCGCATGCGGCATACCGTCATCAGCTTGCGTGTCTGTGCCTCCACGCCCTTGGCGCCGTCCACCACGATGATGGCCGAGTCGACAGCTGTCAGCGTGCGGTAGGTGTCTTCCGCAAAGTCTTGGTGTCCCGGTGTGTCCAGGATATTCACTTTATATTCTTTCCCTTCCGCAGGCGAGTAGTCGAACTCCATTACTGACGTTGACACCGAGATGCCGCGCTGTTTCTCGATATCCATCCAGTCGCTGGTGGCTGTCTTTTTTATTTTGTTGCTTTTGACGGCCCCTGCCACTTGTATTTGCCCGCCGAAGAGCAGGAATTTCTCTGTCAGCGTCGTTTTACCCGCATCCGGGTGACTGATAATGGCGAACGTCCGCCGTCTTTCTATTTCTTGGTTCATATTTTGGATTAATGATTACGGATTACGGATTATGGCTTGATGGTATGAAAACTATAGTAATTAGCATAGTCCGTTCCGGAAAACAGCTTGTGGTTACAGCTTGCTGATACATTCTGCCAGCGATTCCTCCCAGTGGGGCACTTCGATGCCGTACGTTTCCTTGATTTTCGTTTTGTCCAGTACGGAGTAGTGCGGACGGTTGGCGGGGGTGGGGTATTCGGACGTATGCAGCGGTTTCACGTCGCAGGCGGTGATGCCGGCAATGCGGTGGATGGCTTTCGTGAAGTCGTACCAGCTGGCTACACCCTCGTCCGAGAAATGGTACACGCCCGGCACTATCCCCCTGTTGATGGCCGCCATGATGGCGACGGCCAGGTCGCGGGCGTATGTCGGTGTGCCTATCTGGTCGAAGATGACGCCCAGCGAGGGTTTTTCTTTGCCCAGGCGGAGCATCGTCTTTACAAAGTTGTTGCCAAACGTGCTGTATAGCCACGCCGTGCGGATAATCATCGAGTTCTTGCAGAACTTTGACACCCCCAGCTCGCCGGCCAGCTTCGTGCTGCCGTATACGCTGTCGGGGCATGGCGTATCGGTTTCGGTGTATGGCGTGTGCTTGGTGCCGTCGAACACATAATCGGTAGAAACCTGCACCATCCACCCGCCCCGCTTCTCTATGGCGGCGGCCAGGTAGGCGGGGGCCACGGTATTTAGCGTGGTGCACAGTTCCTTGTCGCTTTCCGCCTTGTCAACCGCCGTGTAGGCAGCGCAGTTTACGATGCCGTCGATTTTATTGCGGTTTACGAAGTCGTTCACGGCCAGTTGGTTTGTGATGTCCAGTTCGGCCACGTCCGTATTAAAAAAAGTGTGCTGCCGGTTTCCCTTTTCCAGCAGTTGCATCTCGTTTCCCAGTTGGCCGTTACAGCCAGTTATCAGAATGTTCATGATTCTTGTATTTATTCAAATTCCAGCGGTTCCTGTTTGTCCTTCAGGTAGTAATCGTTCAGCATGCCCACGAGCGTGGAAATCTCTTTTACGGCGTGCATCGTATCCGGGCTGATTTCCTTTTTCTGCAGCCTGAGCATCATCACGCCGTAGAGCGAGTTGAAACACGTCTCCACCTCGTTCTCCTCTTTGTTGGCGCCGCGGTTCCGCAGTTCCACGATGAACGGCAGGACCTTGTAGTATTCCGAGTTGTAGAACGGGAACTTTGACGATTGCAGTAGTTGGGCGTGCAGCTCTTCCAGTTGCTGCATCGTCACCTTGTTTATTTGCAGATGGCCGCTGTCGCGGCATCCTTCTTGGTTCATCATCCTTATCAGGTTGCCGAACCAGTCGGCCTCCTCCTCTTTCTGCTCGTCGGTATAGTCGAACCGCTCGATGTATTCGCGCCTGATTCTCGGCAGCGAGCACCCGAACGCCCGTATCGTATCCTCTACCTGCCACATGTACAGCAGGTATTCGGCAATGTTCTTTTTTCTTAATTTCTGGGCAATAAACATTGTTTCTTTGTCTTTAATACTCTCAAAAATATGCAGCGTTCTCCCGGCCTAAAAGAACCGGTAGAGATTTGTCACCGTACCAAACAGCATGATGAGCGACCCGATGATGACGATGGCTCCGATTACTTGATTGATAATCTTGATACCATTGTGGTCGAACTTGCCCCTGATCTGGTCGATCAGCCACGTCAGCCCGAACCACCACAGCAGCGCTCCGGCTACAATGCTCAGGAAGCCGACGAACATCTCGAACGGGTGGTTGGGAATCACGAAAGCAAAGTTGGCGAAACAGGCCACGAAGAGCAGGATAATCAGCGGGTTGGAGAACGTAACGAGGAAGGCCGTAATGCCGTTGTGCAGCAATGTGCCCTTGTTGTTGCCCGACTTGTGCATGTTTCTTGTCGGGTCCGTACGGTAGGTATACCACCCGAAGAGCAGCAGCATGATGCTGCCTGCCAGCTGCAGGTAGAAGCGGTTCTGCTGGTCGTTTACGATGTTCATTACGAAGCTCATGCCGAATCCCGTGAATCCTGCATAGATGATATCGCTGACGGCTGCCCCGACGCCGGTAATGAATCCGTACCAGCGGCCTTTATTCAGCGTCCGCTGGACGCAAAGCACGCCTACAGGACCCATGGGAGCCGAAGCTATGACGCCGATAAGGATTCCTTTGAATATAAAATCCAATATATTTATTGGTACATGAAATGGCATAACGGGTGCAAAATTGCAAAAAATATGCGAGATATACAAGATTTTCCGACTAAAACTTTGCCTAATCCCGCTTTTTTCCTAACTTTGTCGGTCGGAGAATAAATTATCTAACATAACTATAATAATTATGAATACTCAACCAGTAATCAAGCCTTATGTGATAGGCTTAGACTTAGGAGGGACGAATTCCGTGTTCGGGATTGTCGACAGCCGTGGCGACATCAAGGCCACGACAGCCATTAAGACCCAAGGCTACGAAACGGCCGGGGAATATGTAAAAGCTGCAGTAGAGGCCTTGCAGATTATCATCGACCAAGTGGGGGGAATAGAAAAGATAAAGGCCATGGGCATCGGCGCGCCGAACGGTAACTATTATAACGGTACGATCGAGACGGCCCCGAACATCGTATGGGCACACGAGACGGTAGTGCCGCTGGCAAAGCTGTTCAGCGATGCGCTCCATATTCCCGTGGCAGTGACCAACGACGCGAATGCGGCTGCTATCGGCGAGATGACCTACGGCGTGGCCCGCGGGATGAAGAACTTCATCATGATAACGCTCGGCACGGGTGTAGGCTCCGGTATCGTTGTCAACGGGCAGCTTGTCTACGGCAGCGACGGGTTTGCTGGCGAGCTGGGCCATGTCACAATGGTCCGCGACGGCGAGCCCCGTTCCTGCGGCTGCGGCCGCAGCGGATGCCTCGAGGCCTACTGCTCGGCTACGGGCGTGGCCCGCACTGCCCGCGAAATGCTTGCCAAGGCCGATACGCCGTCGTTGCTCCGCGAGATGAACCCCGAAGACATCACTTCGCTCGACGTGGCGGTTGCGGCCGGGAAGGGCGACAAGCTGGCCAACGAAATCTATGAGTTCACCGGCAAGATGCTGGGCGAGGCTTGTGCCGACTTTGCCACCTTCAGCAGCCCCGAAGCATTCATCTTCTTTGGCGGCATGGTAAAGGCAGGCGACCTCATCATGAACCCCATCAAGAAGGCTTATAGCGAGCATGTGATGAATATCTTCAAGGGCAAGGCCCAGTTCCTTGTCAGCGGTCTCGACGGTGCCAGTGCCGCCGTGCTCGGCGCTTCGGCCGTAGGTTGGGACATCCAGTAACCCTTCCGGATTCCACGGACCGCGATTCATAATTTCCCGTTACTTAACAAATATTATGAATCGCGATTCGTGGATTACGGACAAAATCCCTTATCTTTGCACCAGAATAAAATAGCGATGGTTCGCATAACAGCGATTAAAAGGGAATGGGGTGTGAATCCCCGACTGTCCCGCAGCTGTGAGTTCCATTATGCGCCTTGAACAAGCATATCCACTGTTTCCGTAAAAAGAAATGGGAAGGAGTTTGGGGACGGAACGAAGTCAGAAGACCTGCCGTCGTTTATATTAGCGGAAATTCCTCGGAGTAAGGAAGCTGAAGCACATACATGTTTTTACGATTAACAGCGATTAGTGTAGCCCTCATGCGCAGGGGGCCTTGGCTTCAGTTTTTCATGACCGTGGGGTACCATCGGCCATGAACCGTACGTGTATTATTATATAAGTTTATTGACGGGGAAGCTCGACCGTGAGGTCGGGCTTCTTTTTTTTCTTGACTTCGTCATTCAAACCTTAATCCATAGCGCCTAATTGAAATCGTACAAGCACCTTGTAGCCTCCGTACAAGCATCTTGTAGCCTCCGTACAAGCACCTTGTAGCAAGCGTACAAGATACTTGTACGAATCTTGAAACTGATTAACAGTGTTTGTTTTTGCAGCGAAAAGTTGTGCGTTAAGCAATATTTTTATAATTTTGCGATGTAAAAATAAAAAAACGATGGACGAGATACAACGGATAAAGCAACTGCGGAGCGAGTTGCACGGACATAACTACAGGTATTATGTACAAAACCAGCCCGTAATCAGCGATGAAAAGTTCGATATGCTGATGCGCGAGTTGCAGGATTTAGAGGCGCGCCATCCTGAGGCGGCCGACCCCAACTCGCCTACACAGCGCGTGGGAAGCGACCTCAATAAAGAGTTTACGCAAGTAGAACATAAATACCCGATGCTCTCGCTCTCAAATACATACAGTGAAGAGGAAGTGGCCGGATGGTACGACTCGGTAAAGTGGGGGCTTGAAGGGGAAGACTTCGAGGTGTGCTGTGAAATGAAATACGACGGGCTGTCGATTTCGCTGACCTATGCCGACGGCAAACTGTTGCGGGGCGTAACGCGCGGCGACGGTGTGCGCGGCGACGATGTGACGGCCAACGTGCGTACCATCCGTTCGATACCGCTCATACTGGAGGCGGGGCAGGCAGCGCAGGGCATCCCCGTTCCCCGCGAATTCGAAATACGTGGCGAGATACTGATGCCATGGAAGGTGTTCGAACGGCTGAACGCCGAGCGCGAGGCTGCCGAGGAACCGCTGTTCGCCAATCCGCGCAACGCCGCCAGCGGTACGCTGAAAAGCCAGAACTCTGCGCTTGTGGCCAGCAGGCACCTTGATGCCTATCTATATTATCTGCTGGGCGAGGACATCCCCGGCGACGGGCATTATGAGCGCTTGATGGCTGCCAAGCAATGGGGATTCAAAGTAGAGGTGATGCCTTGTGTGCCCGGTGGCGGGGCGGCCGGTGCCCAGCCCTCCGTGAAGAAGGTGAAGACGCTGGAGGAGATTTATGCCTTCATCGCTTATTGGGACGAGGAGCGCAAGAACCTCCCAGTGGCCACCGACGGCATTGTGCTGAAGGTGAACTCGCTGCGCCAGCAGCGCTCATTGGGCTTTACGGCCAAAAGTCCGCGTTGGGCCATTGCTTATAAGTTTAAGGCCGAAAAGGCGCGTACGCGCTTGGAGGCGGTTACTTACCAGGTGGGGCGTACCGGTGCCGTCACTCCCGTGGCCAACATGGAGCCGGTACAACTGGCCGGCACCACCGTAAAACGTGCTACGCTGAACAATGAAGACTTTATACGCTCGTTCGACTTGCACATCGGCGACTACGTGTATGTGGAGAAGGGGGGCGAAATCATCCCGAAGATAGTGGGTGTAGACACTGGTGCCCGCCCGGTAACTGCCCGGCCCGTGCAGTTCGTCACCCACTGCCCGGAGTGTGGCACACGCCTTGTAAGGTACGAAAGCGAGGCTGCATGGTATTGTCCGAACGACACGGGGTGTCCGCCGCAAATCAAGGGGCGCATCGAGCATTTCATCTCGCGCAAGGCGATGAATATCGACAGCCTCGGCCCCGAAACCGTAGACGACTATTACCGCATGGGACTGATTAAGAACGTGGCCGACTTGTATGATATCGGAGTGCAGCAGATTAACGGTGACGGCAGCCGCGAGCGGTCGGCGCGCAAGGTGGTGCAGAGCATTGAAGACTCGAAGCGCGTGCCTTTCGAGCGTGTGGTCTTTGCGCTCGGCATCCGGTTTGTGGGTGAAACGTCGGCCCGGCTGTTGGCCCGGCATTTCAAGTCGGTGGAGGCGCTGATGGCAGCCGGGGCCGATGAGTTGCAGCAGGTAGAAGGCGTTGGCGGAGTGATAGCCAAGAGTGTGATGTCTTATTTCCGTAATCCGGCTAATGCCGAAATCGTTGGGCGCCTGCGTGCGGCAGGCCTGCAAATGTCGTTGGATGCCGGACAACTGTCGGGGCAGAGCGACAAGCTGGCAGGGAAGTCGGTTGTCATCAGCGGTGTTTTCGAGCATCACAGCCGCGACGAATACAAGGCGATGATTGAGCAGAATGGCGGGAAGAACGTTTCGTCCATCAGTTCCAAGACATCGTTCGTCCTTGCCGGCGCCAATATGGGGCCGTCTAAGTTGGAAAAGGCTGGTAAGCTGGGCATACAGGTAATAGACGAGAAACAATTCTTGGAAATGATTTCCTGATTCTTTTTTGGAGCTACGGGCGTTTTGGAGCAAGGAAGGATAGTATTGGCGGTTTCCCCCAAAAGGAATCCCCCAATACCGTTATCCCTAATCCGGCATTAAGCATACGAGTGCATGCCGCCGAGGAAGTAATTGACACCGAAGTAGGTCATCAGGATGGTAAGGAAAGCCACGAGCATGTATGCGTGGTAAACCATCGGGCGGCGGAATACCGGCAGCGTTCTTGTATGTGCCGCAGCGGCGTATGTCATGAATGTAATCAGGGCCCATACCTCTTTCGGGTCCCAGCTCCAATATTGCCCCCATGAGATATTGGCCCAGATGGCACCGGCGAAGATGCCGGTACCCAGTGTGGCCAGCGCAGGATATAAGAAGAGCTGCGAGAGTTTCTGCAGGCTTTCCTGTTGGCTTACGGCATCAGCCTCCCGTGTGCGGCCTATGACTTTCAGCACCATAGCCGTGACGGCGATGATGAACGTAAGCGAAAGAAGCGCGAACGACATCATGATGATGCTTACATGGATGCTCAGCAACGGCGAGCGCAGTACGGGCATGGTAGGGGTGATTTGCGGATCCATCTGTGCGATATGGCTTACCAGCAGGAAGAATCCCGACAAGAGGAAACCGAATGTGAGTATGATGCGGAACCGGTGGTAGAGCAGTAGCGACAACAGCATGACGAACCATGCCATGAGCAGCATCGTTTCATAACCGTTGGCCATGGGGATTGTGCCACTGATAATCCAGCGCAGTGTCCCGAAGAAAGTCAGCAGGAGGAATGCCCCGGCAAGGATAACGTAGCAGGCGGATGCCACCGCCGGGTAGACGCGCCGCCGGCGCGCGATGGCATGGATGAACAGGCAGAGCGTAAGCACTCCCATCGCCAGGCAGAGCATGGACAGAATCGTAGCGAAGGGCGTAGCGTTGTAGATGTGTTCAGCTTTCAGCGAAAGCGGCGACGGGAGCGATGCGCCCCCGTTCTTCTGCTGATAACGGATAAGCTTTGCGGTCAGCTGGTCGAACTGACCCCAGTCGAGAGCCGATGCGCTTTCATAGTAAAGCGAGAAGATGCCGCTCATAAGGAAACGCACGTCCTTTCCCTCAGCTATGGGTACACGGTCGGCCGGACTGTACCATTGTATGCGCCCGCCGGCCTTGGCAGGGAACAGCTTGAATGGCTGTGCCTGCCGCAGGGCCATGATGAGCTGCATCTTTTCGTCAACGTCTGCGGCAGCTTGGTGCAGCTTGTCACGCTTCCCGTTATAATAGTCGCGCAGGTAAGGGCCAAGGATATAACCGTCTTGCACAAGTTGGTGCATCGATGCATATTCGGGCAGGCGGAGCGCGCTGCGCAGCTCCTTGTTCTTGATGTGTATGATGGGTTGGCGGTCCCATTCGCTGCTCCAGAATATCCATCCTGTAAGTACCTGCATGGCACTGAGGCCTTGATACGAACGCTTGCCGTACACTTTCTTCACAAAATCGAGCGCATACGTTTCCATCGGGCAGATGCGCCCGTTGTACAGCAAGAGTGCGTGCCCCATTTTGTCGGCACTCTTCTCCGCTATAACCGACTGTGCCAGTGCCGGTTCCAGTGGAGCCAGCGTCAGGGCAACCATCAGTGCGCCCTTTTTCAGCATCGGCGAACGCAGCAGTTGCCTGAAAGTTCCTCCCGGGGCTGCCAGCAGCCAGACGAGCGAGAAAAAGAGGAGGGCATAGCCTGTGTAAGTGATGCCGATGCCCCATGGGTCGCTGCTCACGCTGAGGTAGGTTCCCCGGCCGTCGGGGTCGTAGGAATTTTGAAGGAAGCGGTACTGGCGGTACTGGTAGATATTGTTCATCGACACATCGGCTTTCAACCGCTGCCGGCCGTCGATGACGGTGAACAGCGACCGGTAGTCCTGCTCGGCTGTCGTGCCGTGGTAGTAGTCGATGGAGAAACTGTCGAGTTTCAGTATGAAAGGCAGCTTATGGCGTTCGGTGTTCCCGTCGGTGCCGATTGATTCATAGTGGTCCACTGCCGCTCCCTGGCGCAGGTGCACAATGCCCTTGATGCCCGACAGATGGGTGACGAGCGCTCCCAGCAGGATGATGGCAAACGAGGCATGCAGCACGACGGTGTGCCATTCGCCCACGCGCCGTTTAAGCATCCAAGCGGCGCCTGCCGCCACCAGCAATGCCCATACGAGGCTGAACCACCAGGAACCGTAGATGGCCGTGCCGACATACTCCGTGCCCTTGTATTTCTCGATAAAAGTAGCGGCAGCCATGATGACTGCCGCTAAGATATACAGCGATATAAGCGTCTTCTTCAGCATAAGTAAATAACGGTGGGATGCTGTTTATATTGCTTCGATGAAGGCGATGATGGCGTCGCGTTCCGCTTTTGAGAGATGATAGAACTTCTCGGCGCTCCAATAGGCATCGCTCTCTTTGCTGTAAGCATGCCACATGATAGCTTCCGTGACGGTACGCGCACGGCAGTCGTGCAGGCGGTCGTCGGCACCGGTGAGCTTGCGCGAGAGGCCGCGCCCCCAGAGTGGGGTCGTGCGGCACCAGCCGCCGCGGATATCGTTGGCCATGAACAGCCGGTGTTGCACCATGTCGGTATAGGGCCATATCTTCTGTTTGGGGTAGCGTGGCAACATCTTGCCGGCATCACTGCCGATGCTGGCCGCATAGTTTTTGATAGACTGGTCTACCCAATAGTTGTCTTCACCTGTTTCCCACGACGGGCGGTGGCATGCTGTGCAGCCGATGCTGTAGAACAGTTTCTTGCCTTGTTTCACTTGTGTGTCGTGTAGGTTGCGTGCAGCCGGGACGGCCAGTCCCCGGTGCCACACCATGAACTCGTAGTATGCCTTGTCGCTCATCTCTTCCTCGCCGTTGTAAGGAGCGCCGTCGACAAAGTATTTCTTGAATGTTTCGTTCACGGTGGCAGTATTCTTGTTGAGGCTCAGCAGCTCGTTTACCCGCTCGCTTATCCCACTGCGTGTCCCGTCGCTGTAAAATGGGTGCAGCAGTGAATTTCCGTCCTTGCCGTGCTCCATGATATACTGCAACACCTCCTCGTCTTCCGACATGGCCTTGGCCCATGCCGGGGTGGTATAGAAGTAATGGCGGTCCGAGCGCGTCACGTTGGTGATGTTCCAGATGGCATTCGCGCCGGCGCCATCCTGCAGCGAGCCGCGTGTCATGGCATAGGTGAAGCGCTTGATGCGGTTTACGCCATTGGCGGTGTACATGGCCGATGCAGCCCAGGTGTTGTTGTCCTTGTCCCACATGGCAGGGTTCAGCGTGGCATGGCGGGCAGCCTTGGCATGCTGTGCCTTGAGCGAGTCGTCGTCGAGCGCGTCAAGCAGCCCGGTCCCGTAGATGCCGATGGTTGACTCCAGCCTCACTTCGTAGTTGTCGGGCAGCGGATTGGTGCGGAAGGCCGCTTGGGGAATCGTTACCTCGGGATATATCAGCTCGTATGAGTCGCCGCCGTTAGGGAATGTCATGGAAAGGCCGCTCGGCATTGCGTCGACATTTTTCCATCTGATGTCAATCATCGTCTCGTCAATGGGGGCTTTGAACGGGTACATGGCTTTCGTCTGCGGCATACCGGTTACCTCTGTGATATAGCTGTTTGCGGCATAAGCATTACCATTGGCATCTACGCCGGCTGTCGGATGGTAGATGACGAGCAGGTAGCCGTTGCCGTATTGGTTGGCACGGTATTCGGTCTGGCGTTTCCCGTGTCCGTAAGAGGGGTGGCAGTAGAGGCATCCCGAGCGCACCCATGCCGGGCCAAGCCCTTTCCGGGGTGCTTCGCTGAGGGTGTAATCATGTTCGAAGAAATCTTCCCCTCTTGTAAAGGCCACTTCCATCCCTGCATCCTGCTGTACGGCCGGTGTGGGATCTGAATAGCTGGGTTGGTCGGTTGTGCCCAATGTTCCGCCCGGATACCATTCCTCAGCTGTGAACACATCGTTGGCAATACCGATTGTCGACGTTTTAGGCACGAGTCTGTCTGTATCTTGTCGTGGGGCATCGCTCTCGGAGCACGAGGCGAGAGCCAAGCAGGCCGTAAGGCACATGAGGTACCAACGGTTGGCCTCGTTAGAATAATCACGTTTCATAAATGATGGTTGTATTTGTCAGTTTTCTTTAATATGGTTTCAAAGCGTCGTGCCATCGTGAAAACGGTGGCGCGACGCTTGTTGGCGGTTAGGATGCCCTTATGCGGGGGAATCACTCTTCCTGTTCCAGTATCGGGGCATCCACGAAATCTTTGTTCCAGACGACACTCACGTACTTAACAAACGGTGCCGGCATATTCCCGATTTTGCTGATGGCATTGGCTATGGCTGTCTCGACGCGCTTGCCTACGGCCGAGTTGTTTGCGGCGAAGAACTTGTGGAAACTGTACTCCGCATTCGTTGACGAACCCTCCATGCCTCCGTACCAGATATTCTCGATGCTGCGGATATTGTTCTGGAAGTCGGGGATGGAATTATAGCTGTAGGGCGACTCGACGTAGCTGATGTCTCCTTTAGTGAATGGGTTGGCTATTTTGGTAGAGCCCACTTCGTCGCTGATGCCCACACAACTGCCTTCGGTAAGCGAAAGAAGCTGCTGTATGGCTTCTTCGATGGTTCTAAAGGTGCTCTTGGCCGTGCCGTAGTTTTTCATGTTATAGCCGTATGAGGTGCCTAAGCTTGTGAGGTAGTCGAGCCCGCCTTGCTTCACTGCAGCTAAACGCTTGGCATCGGGCACGTCCTGCCATGCCACTTGCAATTCGTATACGTGTACGAGCAGGTCGGCGATGACCGATTTTGCATATTTCAGCTCCTCGGCACCTTTTACATCAGTAAAGCCTTTGTATGTGTCGTAGCCTTTGAATTCTGCCAACTTGCGTGGTTGTCCGTCGCGGAAGAGGATGAATTCCAAGGCGTGGAAACCGAGGATGCTGGCGTCTTCAATAGCCTCGGCGCTGAATGAACCTGTTTCAAAATAGCTGTGCAGCAGTGTACGGTTGAGCGGCCATGAATCGATGTGCGGGTCGATGTTGAAATCGGAAGCAGCCCCGCCGAGGAAAGCCTCGCTCTTTTCCCAGTAAGCGCGGGCTTCCTTGAACGCTTCGCAGGCCGAGTTGATATTGGCCTGTGTGATTTCGTTCTCAGAGAGGTTACCTAGAGCGGTTTGCAGTTTTTCTACAGCATTCCCGAGCAGAGTGTATGTGGGGACGATGGTGTTGTTTACCGCACCGTCTATCACATGGCTGAGCTCCACGGTTTGTGCCTCGCTTAGCTGCGAGTTGTTGATGGCATTGAAAGCCGCAGTCAGTGCGCTTGAAAGTTCGTCGCAGGCATCAATAGCTGCCTGTCCGTAGCTCTTGTCGGCATACGGGTCGGTGGGGGTGGGGGTGTCGCCGCTGTCCTCACCGCACGACGAGAGGCTGGCTGTCAGCGTACCGGCCGCAGCAAACAGCATGGCATACTTGAATACTTTTCTCATTTTCTTCTGTATTTTTTTAAATTATTGGATATGTTTACTTTTAGAGGAAGAACCCTTCATAGGCAATACCGATGTTCAGCGAAGGCTCGTCATTGTACTGGCTCTTCAGGAACCGGTGCGAGTATTCTGCCTTTACTGCGATTTGTGGCAGCGGGAGATAATTGATGCCGGCAGCTATGCGTTTCTTCTCGGTGAAGTCGTAGGCCACGCCGTTGGTTTTTGACGCGTATGGGTTGTACTGTTCATAACGGCCGAAGATGTAAAGCCGTTGCTTGTCTTTCCTCATCCGGGTTATCTGCGAGGCGATGTCGTAGCCGGCTTCGATGCCGACGGCATAAGCGTTTTTGCTGACTTGCGAGCCGTTGTGGAACGGCGACAGCTTGTTCTTGCGGTCGGAAGCATACATCAGCTGGTCTGCCGCACCCAGATACCCGTAGTCGGCTTGTCCGCGTACAACCCAGTTGAAGTTGTTGTAAGTAAAATCGATGGCACCGATAGCAACGACCCCTTTGTAGGTATTCTCAATGCCGCTGGCGTTATAAGGAATCGAGTTGCCGATGCTGTAACCGTAATAACCGCTCAGCCCGATGCGCAGGCCGGCAACAGAGTAGTTGTCGATACGCAGCGAGCCGCCGTATTTGTTGGCTACTTCATATTCGAACGGCGACTGCGGCCCTTTTTTTATCCATCCGTCGCGGCTGAACTGATATGCGTTCAGGCCGGCAAGGAACTGTATCTCGTAGCGCCAGTCTTTCAAGCGCCCCCACAGGCTGATGCCTGTTTGATGCCACGTGCTGGGCATGATGGTGTTTTCGCCTTCGGGGCGGTAGACGGTAAAGAAATGGAGCGGCTCATGGTGTGCATTGTTCAGGCCGACGGGCACCACGATATGGCCGGCGCGGATGTTCAGTGCCGGGCAGAACGATTTCTGTATCCAAAACTGTTCCAGTTCAACCTCACCGCCTTTCTCGGTTTCCTGTTCCCATTCGCCTCCCTCTTCGTCTTCCTTTTCGTAAGCGGCACCCGTGCCGCCGTGCTCGAATTCAATTTCGGTGCCCAGCGTCCAGCCTTTCCCGAAGTCGTATCCTAAATAGATGACGGCATGCGGGATGTCGAACCGTCCGTGGCTGGGGTCGTTCCTGTGGTCATCGGCTTGGCTGTAACGGCTGATGTGATCGCTGTAAAAATTGCGCGATAAGGCAACCTCCCCATATCCACCGATGCTGAGCCGGTTGCCTTTAGCATGCTGCATTACGCTGTCGGCCGTGTTCACTTGGGCTTCTGCCTGCATGGCAAGGAGGGCGGACCCGGCAAGAAATACCGTTGAAACAATCTTGTTCATTTCCTTTAAATATTTAAAAACGTTTAATGATTTTTTTCGTTCTTTTAAGCGTTTGCAAAGGTAAGTTGTTTTGAATACTCATACAATACCGAAAAATGATGAAATTACCTGCCTCTTTTTCTGTGGAGTGATGCGGCTATACGGGTATCTGGATACCTGTTTTTGATGACTGGTGCGGTTGGCGGTGTATGTAAATACCTATTAATGGCTATTGCGAAATTCGTCTAAAATCATTACTTTTGCATAAATTATATATTTAGGTAGAGAAATAATATCGCATTAAGATGAAAAATCAGAAAATATACGAGGCTGACGACAAAATGATTTCGCTCATCAAAGACAATTACAACCTGTTGCAGGCATTGGGATGTTTCGGTATCAATCTCGGCTTCGGTGATAAAACCGTGCGTGAGACATGCGAGGACAATGGGGTGGATACCTATACATTCCTTGCAGTAGTGAATTTCACCATCAACGGCCAATCGGATTTCGAGGATGACAGCCAGTTGTCTGTACCGACGCTGATGCACTATCTATCGGCCAGCCATACTTATTACCTCGATTTCCAACTGCCGTATATCCGCCGCGGACTGGAGGAGTCCATCAATAACGGTGACCGCCTCGGTACGCTCATCTTACACCTTTACGATGAATATGCAAAGGAAATCAAGAAACACATGAAATATGAGGAGGACATGCTCTTTCCTTATGTGCAGGGCTTGCTTGACGGAAAAGTGGCCGGTGACTACAGCATAGAGACGTTCTCTAAGCATCACGGGCAGACCGACCAGAAATTGCGCGAGCTGAAACTGATGATTATTAAGTACCTGCCGGGCGATAAGCATCTCAACAACAAACTTACCGCAACGTTATATAATATATATAATAATGAGGAATGGCTCAACCTGCACGCATTGGTGGAGGACAAGATTTTCGTTCCGGCTATCCGTTTATTGGAACAGCAGCTCAGGCAGAGCGGCGTGTCGCGCAATATTTCGACGATGGTGTTTAAAAGCGGTAGTGACAATGGGGATGCACTTTCAGACCGTGAGAAGGATGTCATTGTTAGTTTGGTGCAGGGCATGTCGAACAAGCAAATAGCCGATCATCTGTTCATTTCGGTCAATACCGTCATCACCCACCGCCGCAATATTGCGCGTAAGCTGCAAATACACAGTACGGCCGGCCTCACTATTTATGCCATCGTTAATGGCTTAGTGGATATTTCTACTGTGATGACGGATTAACGAATTAACGAATTAACGAATTAACGGATTAACGGATTAACGGATTAACGGATTAACGGATTAACGAATTAACAAATTAACGAATTAACGGATTAACGGATTAACGGATTAACAAATTAACGGATTGACAAGGATTATAATCATCCTGTTAATCCGTTAATCCGTTAATTTGTTAATTCGTTAATTTGTTAATTCGTTAATTCGTTAATCCGTTAATCCGTTAATCCGTTAATCCGTTAATCCGTTAATTTGTTAATTCGTTAATCCGTTAATTTGTTAATCCGTTAATCCGTCACGTCCGTTAATCTTCCCAAATAGCGTTGCTACCTTTTGAGAGTGCGTCGTCGGTAGCCAAATCGTCGTTTAATACTCCGGAGCCACCTTCGTTGGTGAATGATATTGGAGAAGAGGCGATAATATCCTGCGGTTCGATGTTCACGATACCCATAGCAGGTTCAGTATATTTCTTTTTCATATTTCCGTTCCTTTTTTG
>DBRC01000030.1 GCA_002305505.1 Prevotella sp. UBA1378
TATTGCAATAAATCCGAGATTTATTGCAATACTTCTCGGATTTATAGCTATAAATCTTTTAGCCCCCTTATCCGCCTGCTGCCCACAGCTTGCCTTTAGGGCAGCAATCCTTTTCTTCTTTCAAGGCAAAACAGAAATTGCTTATCCCGGACCCGGGTCGGATTAAGGTAAAATATTCTAATTGGAGAATGTCAAAGTTACAACCGCACGGAAACGGATAACGTTAGGCACAGATACCTGACTGCCGGTTTCCAAATTATAGCCATGAACAGTCCCGCTGTCTTCACAAAAATAGGTAACCATGCTGAATGTGTCTGCACCGGAGATTTTTTCCAATCCCTTACTGATACTTGCACGGTTAGATCTTATGTATCCCATCTCCTCGTAAGTGGGCAAACGCCAGCCATCAATACCGGGCAAACATATCGCCGGCATCAACCGGTCGACATTTTCCTTAACGGAAGCTTGGTCTGCCGGATTGAATTCAGCACCCGAGTCGAACGCCATCTTAGGCGCCAACAGTGTCACCGCCACTGTATTGTCGGCATTCTTAACGGAGCGCATCACATAAGCCCCATTATATACAGAACCGGCTTGGGGAGCCACTCCTTCAATCACTTCCGGTGCTGTAGTACCGGAATCCCCGCTACTGCCTCCACCTGTATCTTCCCCGGCATTGCTCTCTCCACCACCGGTAGACGAACTGCCATTCTCATCAAAGTTGAAAACGATTCTGTGCTCACCGGCCCAGTCTTCACCGGTAAGTGTGCCTATAAGATTCACCCCAACTTTATCAATATATGTCCCGGCTATCCTTATCTTGTAATTCGCTTTCAGTTCATCCGCGCAGGCATACGAATAACTCTTCATGCCGCTCTCGCCCGTCATCTTCACCGATACCGTGGCACCGCCGGAAGCTGCTAAAAGATAGGTACTGTCGGTGCTCTTCCATGTTTTCGTGCCGGCCTGCTTCAGCAAATCCACCGTAAACGAACCGTTCTCCCCGGAATAATCCCCTGCAAGGGTTATCCCCTCATATAACGGCGCTACTGTGACAGACACGGCCGTCGTTGCCGACGGCACATTGTTGATAACCACTTCCTGCAACTGCATAACCCTGCGTTTCAAGGCCAGCGTTAATGTATTTTCCTCACCATCCGTCAGTTTCACCGTGTTCAGGGCTGTCATAAGGTCGCTATGCTGCAGGCCGTCTTTCAGTTTCAACACATACCCCTTGTCGGCTTCTTCTTTTGCAGGAAACTGGTATTTACCTGCGTCAGCCCCGGCAACTGCACACACGGTATATGTGCCCTCAAGAAGATGAAGAGTAGCTGGAGTTTCGGCTGACTGGATTGAGGCTACTGTCGCACAAGAATTGTCTGCATTGTCAAAAACGTAAATCTGGACAGGATAAGCCACCGTACCGGTTTCAACTCCGGCTCCGGAGCGTGTACGCACCTCCAACCTGCTGTTTGCATCAGCCTTAATATCAGTTTCAAACGAAGACTCTTTTACACATGAGGTAAATACAAAAAGTAAATTTAATAATGAAAAACTTAAGGTTTTAATTCTCTGTTTCTCCATACTAATTTGAGGTAATTGGTTAATAAATCATCAACAAAGTAAATAAAAAATCCACACAAACCAAAATAATTTATGAAAGAATTTACTACATAGCCCGGATAATTAACATTGTTTTCACAAACAGCACCTGTTTGTAAAAATATTCAAACCCTGATTTCCCAAGTACCTTCCGGCTCCTCGCTGGAACAATTGATAGTATTTCCTCATGCCCTATTGTTTCTTATCGCATACCGTGGTGATAAAGCTATCAAAGCTTTATCACCCGGAACGAATAAGGCGGCAACTCCACCGTTGAACCGCTGTATACTCCCTTGTGGGATTTCACACTGCGCTGCCCCGGTTGGCCTTCGAACCCTTCGTAAGGCATTTGCGGCGAAGGCGTAACACCTTCGAGCGTGAGCCGGAGCGGCACAGGCAGCACGTTCGCTACTTTAAGATAGGTATTGCCCGTCTTGCTGTCGCGCACCACACTGGCAGCCACGCGGTTGGTTATCAAGCTGTCGCTCACAGCGAGCTGCGATGATATATAGCTGTCGCCACTATACACGGAGAAAAGCCGTTGCGTTTCATAGCTCGGTGTCTTCTCTATTTCCGTATTGCTGAAATACATCATGTCCGGACTCCAGTTGCTGTGCCCGTTTTTCGACAGCAACGGTGCATAACTGGTCATGGCCACCACGTCGGCATTGCGCTCGATATTGCAGAGATGTACTGCCTCGGCCAGTGCACAGTCGAGCCCTCCCTTGCCCGAGCGCGCGGCATATTCGCCGAGATACACTTTCGGCCCCGTACGGTCGTACTTGTCATAATAGTCATGATTGTTCAAGAACCAGCCTACGCTTTCGTAATAGTGCTCGTCTATCATATCAATGTACTGGCGGTTGGCATTGGCGAACTTCCATCCCTCTATATAATCAGATGAAGGAGCATGGAAAGGCCCGGCCGTACCGCAGATTATAATATCCGGGTAGCGCCGCTTTATCTCTTTGCAAATCATCAGGCACCGTTCCTCAAACACGGTGGAAATAATATCCTCGTTGCCGATACCGATATATTTCAGGTTGAACGGTTCGGGATGGCCTGCATCTGCACGCATCTTGGCCCACTCGTTGGTGGCGGGATTACCGTTGGCCCATTCTATTAGGTTGCAAAGTTCGTCAATGTATGCCGGCATGTCTTCCATGGCTATGCCCCCCTGCTGCCCACCGAATCCTTCGGCATCCGCACCGGAGTTTTGGCAAGGTACGCCTGCCGCCAATACCGGGAGCGGTTCAGCCCCAATATCTTCGCAGAACAGGAAATACTCGTAGAAGCCCAATCCGCGTGTTTGGTGATAATGCCAGATATTGCTGTCGTATACACGGTCTTGCAACGGTCCTACCGTATGATTCCAATGATAGATATTATCCAGTCCGTTACCGTGGCTCATGCATCCGCCGGGGAAACGCACGAACTTGGGCTGCAGGTCGGCTATTGCCTGGGCCAAATCCTTACGGAGCCCGTTCTTACGCCCTTTATACGTATCCTGCGGAAAGAGACTTACCATATCTATCGCCGCCTCGTTGCTGCTTTCGCCTATGAGCATCAGTTCGCCCTTATCGGTATCAGCGGTTGCCACGAGCACGCTTTCATACTTTTTCCACGTCCCTTCCTTGCCTTGGGTTTTTACAGTGGCTGATGCCAGCACTTTCCCGCCGTCTACCAAAGCTACCTTGAACCGCTTCGCCTTACCCATGTTTCGCACAAAGAAACTGAAGTCGTATTTTGCCCCTTTCCTGACAACGATGCCATCCCAACCGCTGTTATATAAGGTGTCGGCCTTCACGACAAGATAGTGTGGATTGTTCTTGCTCAACGGCTGGCCGGTGCGCACATCGGCCTTGCCCGACGCACTGCGCCATGCAGTAAAGGCATTCCACTCCTTCCTGTCGCGGGCATTGTATTCGAAGTCGCGGTTCTGTACCAGTTCGGCATACAATCCACCGTCGGCTGCATAACTGATGTCCTCGAAGAACACGCCTATCAACTTGTCGCTGATGGATTTTGTATTGTTCAGGTCGACGGACAGCGACGCCGCATAGGGCACCGTACCGAAGCGGGCATCATCTTTCAGTGTTTCGGCCCAACGCCTGCCGGCTTCTGCCCACTTCCTGAAATGGGCCTCGAGCCGCTCGATGTCAGCGTGTTCCGCTTTCCAGCGGAAACCCGTCATCAGCTTGCCGTCAACTGTTGCCGTATCGCGGGGTACGTCGGCCGTGGCATATTCGCCGGCCGTAGCAGCGCAATCGGCCGTAAAGCGGCGCATCAATGGATCGGCGGTAGTCTTGCGGTATTGCCCGTCTTTCGTCTTGAAAATGATTTTATAAGCATTGCCGTCTGCCGCTATCACAGGTGCCAAGCATCCCTTCACGGACATCCTCGGGTAATCCTGCGGACGCCATGTGACTAAGTCTTCCGAGTAAGCCACCGCAAAGCACGGAGCATAGTCGTTTACCTGAAAAACGGCAGCATAGCCGCCCTCAGCCAGTTTGTAAATGAATGGGGCATACATACGCTTTTCTGCTCCCCACTGAGAATAATCCGAAGAAAAGAGCTGCCCGATTTCCTTGAATCCCACGGAATCCGGCGACGATGCCACCCGGAATCCGGCTTTGGCATCAGGTGAATAGAAGAAAAGGTAACCTGCATCCGGCTTCGTTTTGTTGACAACTGTTTCCTTGCGCACTTTCGCCGAAATTGGCAATGCAGATACAACGGACACTAAGAGTAAAAAGTTTAGTACTTGCTTCATTTTGTCAGTTAATTAGATAATAAAGCGTAAAATTACACTATTAAATGGGAATATGCAAACATCCAGCCGTTAATTTATATTAACGACATTGTTTCGGGCCTTTTTTACGGCTCAGCGGAAAATCCGT
>DBRC01000002.1 GCA_002305505.1 Prevotella sp. UBA1378
CCTGCTGCCCACAGCTTGCCTTTAGGATTGCAATAAACCCAAATCCGTAACCCCAAAAACTATTCCGTCACACGCGGGCCAAATATGGTAGTCCCCACACGGACCATGGTAGAGCCACACTGGACGGCAATAGGATAGTCGCTGCTCATGCCCCACGAACGTTCGCAAAAATAAGGGGCATCAGCGAAGTAGCTCGACTTCACTTCATCGAAAAACCGCGCGGCCTGCTCAAACTCGGAACGTATCTGCCCCTCGTCTTCCACGTAAGAAGCCATCATCATCAGGCCGCAGATGCGCACATGCTCCATCCCGCGCCACTCGCCTTCCGCCAGCAACTGCCGGCAGGCGGCAAGCGGCAGACCGTATTTCGACTCCTCTTCCGCAATGTGCAGCTCGAGCAGCACGTCGATCACGCGGCCGTGCTTGGCAGCCTGCTTATTGATTTCGCGCAGCAGGCGGAGCGAGTCGACGGCCTCGATCATCGAGATATAGGGGGCAATATATTTTACCTTGTTGGTTTGCAGATGGCCGATAAAATGCCATTGTATGTCGGACGGCAGCGCCTTCACCTTACGCGACAACTCCTGCTCATGGCTCTCGCCGAAGACGCGCTGGCCCTCCTCGTAGGCCGCCAGTATGTACTCGTTGGGATGATACTTGCTGATGGCCACCAAGCGGACGCCTTGCGGCAGGCGGGCAAGCACCTCGTGCAGCTTCTTCTTTACGTCGTACATCGCGGTTTATCCTTCAAACTCGGGTTTATCGTCTTTCTCCTTCTTGCGGTATTCGAACACGTCCATCAGCTGGGTTTCTGCCACGGCGGCTATCACGTAGTCTATCATCGTGCCGCTCATCACGGTGCCGATGTTGCCCACCGCCCCGTTCAGTGTCCCGGCGTTCACGAGATACGTCACGTTCGACCGTTTCTCCTTCTCCGTCTTCTCATCGATGGTGATGAATTGCAGCTTTGCCCTGTACCAGCGGTCGGCCGTTTCCTCATCGCTGAAAAATATCTCTTTGTATGCAGCCTTCTTGATATCCGCCACCTCAAATTCGCCGCTGATATAAGCCGACATTTCCTCCATGATGCGCTGCTCGGCCTCGGTAAAGCTAAGGCCGTCTACGGTATAAGTCTCCGTCACTTTCTTCTGCATACCGTCTTCCTGTGTTTTTTCATAACGGATTTTGCATTCAAACCACTCTGCTGTTCTTGATCTCATTTTCTTTCTGATATTTTAATTTTATGATACTTTATTCATCCTATTTCTGTATTCCATGCTGTTGTAAAGCGGCTTTCTTCTGTTCGGTCAGCTGATCGATGATTTCGGCTGCAAGCCGCTGGCTCCGCGCATCACCCAGATGGGTTTCGCCGGCAATATCCACTTGTGCCTTCATCAGTTCCTCTATGGTGGAAGAGCTGCCGGCCACGAACTTCTTTTCGTTCGCCCCCATATAAGAGCTGTTGTATATCTTGGAGAGGATGCGGTCGGCTTCCTTGGTGTAGCGCTTCCGGAAAATCGACTCGCACTTGGCCTCATACATCTTCTGCTGTTCCTGCTGTTCGGGAGTGAGCTGGCCGACAGAGTCCGAACGGATTAATCCCAGCTCGGTGGTCGGGTCGAAGCCGTCGTCGAGCAGGTCGTCAACACCCTGCCGCGGCACCGGTTTTACGAACTCCACGTCCAGCGGCTCGGGCACCAATTCAAAATAAAGGCCAACACTTATAAGAGCCACTACCAGTGCGGCGGCAAACGTCATGAGGCTGCCGCGCACCTTCCCCATCAGGTTGATGGCCCGACGCATGTCGGCGGCTGTCTGGTAACGGTCTTCCGGACTCTCGCTGACAGCCTTTTTCACCACGCGCCTCAACTCGACGGGCATCTCGGCGTCGGCATAAAGGAATTCCATCAGGCGCCCGATGGAGTAGATGTCGCACCGCTCGTCTATCGTCCCGTGCGCCAGCACTTCGGGAGCCACGTAGCGTTCATTGGAGCGGTAGAAGGCGGCTTGGTCTTGCATGCCGAGGTAATAGGAGCCATGGGAAAGGAGCATCGCGCTGCCCGTGCCTTTGCGCACAAAGACATTCGTAGGCGAGTAGCATACATGGAAAACACCCTGCCGGTGGAGGTAGCCGGCCGTGTCGAGCAAGTCGCGTACCAAGGTAAGTACAAACTCTTTTTGCGCCACGACGCCCGGGGTATCGAACAGCAACTGTGAAAGGGTCTGGAAACTGCCCCGCTCGATTACCAGCGATGTGATGTCGCCGTTTTGCCTGCGCGGCACGAAATGCATCAGATGCGGATGCACAAGCCCGGCGTTTTGCTCACACTCTTTCTTCAAAGCATCGCAAAACACGATGTTATCGAGCAGCGAACGGCGTATCGCCACGACAAACGCGAACCTCCCGTCTATCACCTCCCTATAAAAAGAGCCGATGGGGAGAGCCTCCATCTGCGGGGTTTTCTCTTCCCGGCTGCCTAACAGTTCTTCGTAATTCATGACCGTAAACTTTATTTGAATGGGCAAAAGTAATCATTTAATCCGAAAAACACAAATTTTTATACCGTGATTAGAAAATAATATAACCGATGGACGGCGAATTATGAATAAATTCGTATCTTTGCAGCCGGTTATACGTAAATATAAAACAATATGCCAGAAATATCAGTACGCGGAATCGAGATGCCGGAATCGCCCATCCGGAAACTGGCACCCCTCGCTGCCGCAGCCAAGAAAAACGGTATAAAGGTATATCACCTCAATATCGGCCAGCCCGACTTGCCTACTCCGGAAGTAGGACTGAACGCGCTGAAACACATCGACCGGAAGATACTTGAATATTCGCCGTCGCAAGGCAACCTGAGCTACCGGGAAAAGCTGGTTGATTATTACCGGAAATACAATATCAACGTAAACGCCGACGACATCATCATCACAAGCGGAGGAAGCGAGGCAGTGCTCTTCGCCTTCATGTCGTGCCTCAATCCCGGCGACGAAATCATCGTGCCTGAACCGGCCTATGCCAACTATATGGCGTTTGCCATCTCGGCAGGAGCCAAAATACGCACAATCGCCACCACCATCGAAGAAGGATTCTCCCTGCCCAAGGTGGAGAAGTTCGAAGAACTGATCAACGACCGGACACGGGCCATCATGATTTGCAACCCGAACAACCCCACCGGGTACCTCTACACGCGGCGGGAGATGAACCAGATACGCGACCTCGTGAAGAAATACGACCTGTACCTCTTCTCCGACGAGGTGTACCGCGAATACATCTACACCGGCTCGCCGTATATTTCGGCCTGCCACTTGGAGGGCATCGAACAGAACGTCATCCTTATCGACTCCGTATCAAAGCGTTACTCGGAATGCGGGATACGCATCGGGGCACTGATTACAAAGAACGCACAGGTGAGGAACGCCGTGATGAAATTCTGCCAAGCACGCCTTTCGCCCCCGCTTATCGGGCAAATCGTGGCAGAGGCTTCACTCGACGCCCCTGAAGAGTACTACCGCGACGTATACGACGAATACGTGGAGCGGCGCAAATGCCTCATCGACGGGCTTAACCGCATACCAGGCGTTTATTCGCCCATACCGATGGGGGCTTTCTATACCGTGGCAAAACTGCCGGTAGACGACGCGGAAGAGTTCTGCCGCTGGTGCCTCTCGGATTTCAACTACGAAGGCGAAACGGTAATGATGGCACCGGCCGCCGGATTCTACACCACGCCGGGTGCCGGCATTAACCAGGTGCGCATCGCATACGTACTGAACAAGGAAGACCTCACACGCGCACTCCGCGTGCTCAGCAAGGCGCTTGAAGCCTATCCCGGCAGAAAGGAAGAATAACGGCCTATGAACCTGCCCCTCTTTATCGCGAAAAGAATCTACAGCGACAACAGCGACAAGTACAAAGTGAGCCGGCCGGCCATCCGCATCGCCACCATCGGAGTGGCCATCGGGCTGGCGGTGATGATTGTCACCGTATCCGTCGTATTGGGATTCAAGCATACCATACGCGATAAGGTCATCGGGTTCGGCAGCCATATTCAGGTGATGAACTTCCTCACCATGCAGAGCACCGACCCCTACCCCATCTGTATCGACGACAGCGTGATGAGGGCCATCGGCAGCATCGACGGCATACGGCACGTGGAACGGTACGCTTTGGCGCAAGGCATACTGAAGACCGACAACGACTTTATGGGCATACTCTTCAAGGGCATCGGCCAGGAATACGACACCGGATTCCTGCACAAGAACCTGACGGGCGGGAAGATGCCACAATTCAGTGACAGCAAGGGTACACAGAACATGCTTGTATCGAAGATGGTGGCAGACAAGCTGAAACTGAAAGTAGGTGATAAAGTCTTCGCTTATTTCATATTTAACGACAATGTCCGCGCAAGAAGATTCAATATTACGGGAATCTATGAAACAAACATGACACAGTTCGACCAGAACTTATGCTTCATCGACCTTTACACGGCCGTGAAACTTAACGGATGGTCTGACAACCAATGCACGGGCGCCGAGCTGTCGGTAAAGGACTTCGACCGGCTGGAAGAAACTGCACAAAACGTCGTGGACAAGGTAAACCGCACTGCCGACCGCAACGGGGACACCTTTACGTCGCTGACGATATACGAAGCCTACCCGCAGATTTTTTCATGGCTCGAGTTGCTCGACATCAACGTGTGGATTATATTGGCGCTCATGATTTGCGTAGCCGGGTTCACCATGATTTCCGGACTGCTCATCATCATCCTCGAACGCACGCAGATGATAGGTATCCTGAAAGCCATCGGTGCCGGAAACAGCACAGTACGCCGCACATTCCTCTGGTTTGCCGTCTTCATCGTCGGCAAGGGATTGATATGGGGGAACATCATCGGCGTCGGACTGGTAGCATTGCAAAACTATACGGGGTTCATCAGCCTCGACCCTTCAACTTATTACGTCAGCAAGGCACCGATGGAATTTAACCCGCTGCTCGTAATACTGTTGAATATTTCCACATTAGTGGTCAGTATTTTCGTACTGATAGTTCCCAGCTACCTTATATCCCATATACACCCCGCAAAATCAATGCGCTACGAATAAAATCTGCACATATTTTTTGGGAATGTGCAAAAAATCAATTACCTTTGCACAAAATTTTGTTTTTTGTGCAATGAAAACTTATACAAGCTTCAATTCATATTTAGAGAAAAGTATTATCGAGAACTGGAACCTTGATGCCCTGACAGACTACAAAGGCATTACGCTCCAATTCCACGACGTGGCGCGCAAGATCGAAAAAATGCACATCATCTTCGAAAATTCCGGCGTGGAGCGTGGAGATAAAGTGGCTATCTGCGGAAGGAACAGCGCACATTGGGCCGTCGCCTTCATGGCAACGCTCACTTACGGCGCAGTGGCCGTACCCATTCTCCACGAGTTTAATGCCGACCAAATCCACAACATCGTGAACCACAGCGAATCGAAACTACTGTTCGTGGGCGATGTCGTGGTGCAAACCATCGACCCCGGGAAGATGCCGGCACTCGAAGGGATAATCAATATCCCGGACTTTTCACTGATGGTTTCCCGCTCGGAAACGCTCACTTATGCACGCGAACACCTGAACCAGCTGTTCGGCTCCAAATACCCCAACGCCTTCAGGGCAGAACATGTGCACTACCACATGGACAGCGAAGAAGAGCTGGCACTCATCAATTATACCAGCGGAACCACCGGCTTCTCGAAAGGCGTCATGCTGCCCTACCGTGCCCTTTGCGGCAATCTGGAGTTTTGCCTGAAACATATCGGTTCGAAAGTTGGGAAGAACACCAATATGCTCAGCATCCTCCCCATGGCCCACATGTACGGCATGGCAGTAGAGTTCCTCTTCGGGTTCAGCAACGGGTGCCACCTCTATTTCCTCACACGCCTGCCGAGCCCGGCTATCATTGCACAAGCCTTCACCGACGTGAAGCCGTCGATTGTCGTGTCGGTCCCGCTGATTGTTGACAAAATCATACGCAAACGGGTATTCCCTGTAATCCAGACCAACCGCATGAAGCTGCTCTTGAACATGCCCGTAATCAGCAAGAAGGTAAAACAGAAAATTTGCGAGAAGGTATACGAGGCCTTCGGCGGAAACGCATACGAAGTGATTGTGGGTGGAGCTGCACTGAATCAAGAAATAGAACACTTCCTTAAAGACATCGAGTTCCCGATAACAGTCGGATACGGGGCGACAGAATGTGCCCCGCTCATATCGTACAGCGACTACCACGAATTCCAGCCGGGCAGCTGCGGTACGCCGGTAGACGGGATGGAAGTGAAAATATTGAGCAGCGACCCGGAAAATACCCCCGGGGAAATCGTGGCACGGGGCATAAATGTCATGCAGGGCTACTACAAGAACGAAGAAGCTACCCGGCAGGCCATTGACAAGGACGGATGGTATCACACAGGAGACCTCGGCACCATGGCTGCAGACGGACATATATTCATACGCGGGCGCATTAAGAATATGCTGCTCGGCTCTAACGGCCAGAACATCTACCCCGAAGAGATAGAAGACAAGCTCAACTCGATGGCCATGGTGAGCGAAAGTATCATCATACAGGACGGGCAGAAGCTCGTGGCACTCGTACATCCCGACTATGACGAAGCAAACAACATGGGATTCACCGGCAACGATATACAAGACATCATGGAACAAAACAGGCAGGAGCTGAACAACCTGATGCCGGCATACTGCAAGTTATCGGCCATCAAGATACATGAGACGGAATTTGCCAAGACACCCAAAAAGAGCATCAAGAGATATTTATACCAAGATTATGGAACAAGTACCAAGCTTTAATTCAATTTTGGAAAAGTGCATCATCGACAATTGGGACTTTGATGCACTGACAGACTATAAGGGGGCTACGCTCCAGTATCATGACGTGGCGCGGAAGATAGAAAAACTGCACATCATGTTCGAGAACAGCGGTGTTGTGCGCGGCGATAAAATCGCATTATGCGGCCGCAACAGTGCCAACTGGGCCGTTGCCTTCCTTGCCACGCTGACTTACGGGGCTGTGGGCGTCCCGATCCTGCACGAGTTTACGGCCGACCAGATTCACAACATCGTCAACCACAGCGAAGCAAAGCTCCTTTTCGTGGGCGACGTCGTAGCGACGCAAATCGACGCGACGAAAATGCCGGGACTGGAAGGTATCATCAACATCCCCGATTATTCGCTGGCTCTGTCGCGTACCGACAAGCTAACCTATGCACGCGAACACCTGAACGAGATGTTCGGGAAAAAGTACCCGAAGTATTTCCGCAAAGAGCATGTGCACTATTACGTGGAATCCTGCGGCGACGAAAAGGCCCTGATTAATTACACGAGCGGGACGACCGGCTTCTCGAAAGGCGTGATGATCCCCTACCGCGCGCTTTGGAGCAACTACGACTTTGCCCTGCATGTCATGGGGAAACATGTAAGGCGCGAAGACAAAATCATCAGTATCCTGCCAATGGCCCACATGTACGGCATGGCTTTCGAGTTTCTTTTCGAATTCCTCACAGGATGCCACATTTACTATCTCACACGTGTTCCTTCGCCCGCAATGATTGCCCAGGCATTTGCCGACATCAAACCGGCCATCATCATTGCCGTGCCGCTTGTCATCGAGAAAATCATCCGCAAGAAGGTGTTCCCGAAGATCCAGAACAACCGCATGCGGCTGCTGCTGAACATGCCGGTCATCAGCAAGAAGGTGCAAGAGAAAATCTGCGAGCAAGTGGTAAAGGCCTTCGGGGGCAACTTCTACGAAATCATCATCGGCGGAGCTGCTTTCAACCAAGAGGTGGAATCGTTCCTCCACCGCATCGGCTTCCCTTACACCGTAGGTTACGGAGCTACGGAATGTGCGCCGATTATCTGCTATTCGGACTATAGTGAGTTCAAACCGGGAAGCTGCGGCCGCGCCGTGATACACATGGAGGTGAAGATAGACAGCCCCGACCCGCAACGCATCCCGGGCGAGATTCTTGCGCGCGGGCTGAACGTTATGCTGGGATATTACAAGAACGAGGAGGCAACCAGGGAAACCATTGATAAAGACGGTTGGTATCATACGGGCGACTTGGGCACGATGGACAGCGACGGCAACGTGTTCATCAACGGCCGGTCGAAGAACATGCTGCTCGGCCCCAGCGGCCAAAACATCTATCCGGAAGAGATTGAAGACAAACTCAATTCGATGGCGATGGTAATGGAGAGTATCGTTGTACAACGCGAGAATAAGCTGGTCGGTTTGGTATATCCTGATTATGAGGAGGCCAAGAACATGAATTTCACCGCCGACGACCTGAAGCATATCATGGAGCAGAACAGGGAGCAGCTGAACCAGATGCTTCCGGCATACGAAAGAATAAGCGAAATAGAAATCAGGGAACAGGAGTTTGACAAGACACCGAAAAAGAGTATTAAGCGGTTCTTGTACAGTTGATGCCATACGGGGCTCATAATAAATCCTGTTACAAACGCCAGTCCGGGGTAAGGACATCACGTTAATCCGGCTGCCTCCCCTCCGCCTTGCGGCGGCCGTGCTGCTGCAAGGCGGAGGATTTTTTGGCCATTTTTCTGAGATAATTGGCCAAAAATCTCAGAAAAATGGCCAAAAATCAAAACGATGGTTTTCTCTTTGTCCACCGCCGATAATGCTAATGGTCGACGATGATATGCCCCTCGTTTTTCAAACTGTCAGCACACAGCAGAGTCATCAGAATACCAGTACCTTCCTCGCCGCCCCACTCTCTTCCTTTACGATATAAACACCTTTCGCGTGCATACCGCTTACTTTCACCCCGTTCAAATTATAAACTTCCGGTATGCAGCCCGTTGTATCTCCGGTTACCCGGACAGCCGTAACCGGGACGGATGGAAGGTAAAACAGCTGGAAATCGTCTACAGAAAACCATGTGCCGGTGAACTTCTGCCCCTTCGTGAGATAGCAATCATTGGTAAAACCAATGGTCAGCACATGCTCACTCACCTTAATACCGTCAATAACAAACTCGTTCCAGCCGTTGCCGAGTGAGCCTTTCCCTGCCCCATTGCCATCGTTGATTACAGCCACTTTATAAAGGCTGTCGGTCTCGGCCGTGATATATACACCGTCACCGTCGGTGCGGGCCTTGGCTACAAGCCGGTAAACCCCTGAAGGGATGTTCCGGATGGTTTGCCGGCCGGTATACCACAGGTTTCCGGCAACCGCATTATACGAATCGAAGTAGGTATCCGATTTGTTGCCGCTATAATGCTGTCCGCGCTTGATTTTGGCATCGCCATTGGTCAGACTAAGTGCCCAGCCCGTTTCGGCCTCAGCGCCCGGATTTACGATGAGAAAAGAAAAGTCAACAGAGTCTCCCGACTTTTCCGTTAGCTTCACTTTCGCGATTTCCTCATCCAACTGCCGTACAAGGTCATCCACCGATGCCTGTTCCGTCAGCATAGCAAGAATTCTTGCCTGTTCGGCAATCAGTTTTCCAAGTGCGGTGCATGCTTCCTCACTGTAGATGCCCTTGTACATTATCTCTTCCGCCTTGGCTTTTTCCGTATAATAAGCCGTAAAGTCAAGCGTAACCGATGCGTTGGTGATTGCACGGCGTAAATCGGTCAATGCCTGCAGCTGCTGGCTGTATCCCGTTGCTGTTTTTGCTGCATCGACCACCTCTGCCGGCAGCATGCTGCCCATTGCTTCTGCCTTTGCTATGGCACCTTCTAATGCAATAGAAACCGCCTCCGCATCATTGCCTTCTGTTTTCTGCAATTTGAAATCAGACACACAGAACCAGCCTTTCGTCCCTCCTCCAGATACAGAAGCATATCCTACACGCAGCGTCCTGTCGGTACCAACGACCACCTTTCCGGTTTCTTGCAGTTCCCAACCCTCCACCTTATTCCAAATAGCCACTTTCTTTACCGGGGAAACGGCTGTGTCGCATTGTGCAATTGCATACGCGTGCTGGTCGGATATTTCCTCGGGGCCACACATCGACACGCACGATACAGTGTAGACACCAGGCTCCAATCCCCATAAATCCTGGTAAATATCCATTGAAGTAAAGTTGTTCGACCAGCTGTTCCAACATGTACGCCCGACAATATTATTGGTGCGGTAGTCGCCACCTTTGCTTATATTCTTTGTCATCCAGCTGTCCAGACCATCTGTAAACGACGGGTTCCGGAGAGTATCATGCACAGCCGTTGTGCCCTTATCGCTTTCCGCATCGCCCACAGCTTGCACCAACAGCCCCATATCGCTGCTATCGATAGCTTTATTCAAGGCGGAAACTTGTTCACCAGTGAGCGATGCGGCCTCGACGGCGACCAATCCTTTCGCTTCCGAAAGCAAAACCTGTTTCATGGCCTCCGCATCGCCGAGCACATAGCTAGTAAACGATTTTGCAGGCAATTTTGCTACAAGGTACTTGCCATCGACATCCATTGTCAATGTTTTCTCCGTCGCCTCATCATTACCTGCAACAACTATTATAGCACCGCCGGGGGTCATGGCAGAAAGTACGAGGCGGGCATTATCGACGGTGAGTATCCGGGAGCCCGGGGGGATAAGATGACTGTAATGTTTGAAAGCATAGTACTCGGCAGTATATCTCGGTGTGTTCGTCGAAGAGTTCACCTGAATCAACGCATTCTGTCTCCATCCCCAGGTACTGACGCCATTATCCTTCAGTATCGTGTTCCAATAAGTATAGGTAGTAACCCGATTGGCCAGATAGTGATTGATAAGCTTAAAAGTGTGCGCTGCGGCATTCCAGTCGAAAGTGCCGCTTCCGCATTCACTTTCAGTCATCACAGCCTCATAACCGGGATGGCGTTTCATCACCTCGTTGATTTGCACGCCCCCTTCCCATTGGAACCCTATCTGTTTACAGTACTCCGCCACGCCGTCCGAATTCAATATCTGCTCGTAAACATCCAGCGAGGCAGTATTCATTGTGCCCACAATAAGTTTCACGCCTGGCTGGTGTTCTGCAAGATAGGGGCCAAGATACCGGCCAAGGAATTTACCGGTAGTCTCAGCCGTCCACGAACAACCGGGATACGGTGTATTCGAATAAGCCTCGTTCTGGTAGGCTAAGGCATAAATGGGGATTCCCTGCTCTTTATAGGCATTGATGAACTTATCGAAATAAAGGCAATAAGCTTGATAATATTCTTCGGCCCCGATGAACTGGTCATTGAAATAAGGCGGCACATTAAACGGGCAACCATTGGTCGGCGTCATGCGCTGCGCATAATGCTTATTGGTTTTCATCCACTGCGGAGGACTCCAAGGGGAAGCCCAGAACATCATCCGGGGATTCTGGTTTTGAGCTACCTTAATAGAAGGTATAATGGTGGTGAGGTCGCGCTCGATGCTGAAATGTTTCATTTCAAAGTCGCCTTCGGTCTCGTTACAGCTATACCAGTCGCGTGCATAATCGCTGGCTCCTACAGGGATGCGCCCCACGGTTATCCGCAGGTCGCCTTCGGGATGGAATACACGTTTAGCAAAAAGCTCCTTCTCGGCCATGGGCAGAAGATTGTAAGCATCCCATCCCAGTTCGTTGAAGGTAGTGCCCCACCCATAAAAAGTCTGTGCCGGTTCGTCCGGACGAATCACTACAGCCGGCTTCCCTACAACCTTGTCGGCAACCTGCACCATTGACATCTTCCAATAATTTCCGTCTGTAGACCGGAAGCAGATTGCTGTTGTCTGTGCCCCTACCGGCAGTCCTGCCAGCAATCCGGCAAGTAATAAGTCGATTCTCTTCATATTTATAAGTTTGGTTTAATGTTATTCCGCTACAAAGGTAACATATCCGCCACATATAACCTTCAACAAAAGTAACCAACCCTTGGAATGCCTGTATTTGTCTCTGTTTGATACATTTGTTCGACTTGAATGTTATCTCTATTCCATCAGTCCGGGATAAAGATATGCGGACTTTTCATCTGAAATAGTTGGAGGATTCAGAAAAAAACATTAAGTTTGCGGAAAACAAACATGATATCCAAAATGAACTGCCGCTCTACCATATCAGCCATTCTGACACTCACGCTGCTGCTGCCCGGACATCTGCTCCCGTCCCAAGGCCAGCAATACACCCTGCACGAACTGCCCACACAGCAATTCCTGCCGGTAGCGAACGTGCACTGTATCTTTTTAGACAACGAAAGATACATGTGGTACGGCACTATTGGCGGTGGGCTCTGCCGGGACAACGGCTACCAGATAGATGTATTCCGGTCGGACAAGAACCATGCAGCATGGCAGATTAACAACGACATTACGTGCATCGCTGAAGATGCTTCGTACAATATATGGTTCGGCACACGTGCCGGGCTCTTCCGCCTCAACAAACACAATTACACAATTTCGCAGCCACTAAACAAGCAAATAAGTAAACAGGCTGTCGACCATATTCTTTCCGACCGCCAGAAACAGTTATGGATCAGTGCCGGAGGTAAGGTCTACCGTATTGGTACTGACGGATTGCTGAAAGCAGAATATACCTTGAAAACTAAAAATGCCTGCCGCCTTTATGAAGACAGCCGGCAGCAACTATGGGCCACAGAATGGGAAGGCGGCCTACTGAAATACAATCGGCAGACAAAAACATTCGAGAGAGCTAAATGGCCATTAGCCGTCCATCCTATCAATATTGTAGAAGATGAAAAAAACTTTTGGGTATCTACATGGGGACACGGCATCGTACGCTATCATCCGTCTACCGGTAGCGTCATTCCTCAGCCCCCTACTATGGGCAGTAAGGAAAAACGGCAAGTCATCGATATGGAAGCCGACCACACCCAAGGTTTCTTATGGGTGACCACGATGAACGATCTGTATCTGTACCGATGTCAGGATTCATCACTACAGCCCGTCCGGACAGAATCTTTCGTTCCGGGAGGGTTCAAGATTCTCGACCAGATAACAGAAGACAAGGAAGGGAATATCTGGGTGGCCGGATTCATGCCCCACACGTTCATTCTGGCACCTTACAACAACCGGCTGAAACGCTACCCCGTTCCGGCTATGCAGCAATTAAGCGGCTATCCGTTGCTCGCCGATAAGATTGCTGGTGTAAAAGATAATTATTTCTGGATATGGCAAGGCCGGAAAGGGTTGACACTCTACCATGCCGATAGCGAAAGACTGGCCGAAGCGGGGGGCATAGCCTACCACCGGTGCATCGAGAAATGCCAAGGGGATGATTCGGGTATATGGGCAGCCAAAGGGAAAACCCTGATGAAACTTACACACGACGGAATGGCAGTCAAAGAGGAAATAATGAAGGAGATGCCTGAATCCATTTCTACAATCGCAGACTATGGCACCGGACAATTGTTAATCGGCACAGACAAAGGGCTTTACATATACACAATTTTCGGCAAAAAGCTGAAAAAGCTCTGTGACGCCGAGAGCCAAGTAATAGATGCTGCCGCGGCACCGGGCAATACCTATTATTATATAGCAGCAGGAAAGGGACTCTTCAAAATAAAAGGCAGGGAGAAAGGCAGACTGAATAAAGATGCGGAGGATTTCACTTCCATTGCCCTATCCGGCAACGGCACCCTGTGGGCAGGAACCCGGCAAGGGCAAGTCTACAGTCTAATGCCCGGCGACACACAGCTCGTAGCTGACAACCGGATAAGCAACGCTAACGGAGATGCAGTAATCTGCGTAGAAACGGACGCCTTGGGGCATATCTGGGTTGTATCCGACCAATCCATAAAAGAAATCGACCCTCAAACCCATGCTTTCCAAATCATCAGGAATTCCGACCCCTTCGTCCAGGTCAGTTATTTTTACAATGTCGTGCCTTTAGACGATAACCATGTCATCATCAATGGTGCCGGTGCGTTCTGTATAGCCGAATCTTCACCCGAACTGAACAAATCCGCCTATGCACAGGTACGCCCGGCAGTTACTTCTTTAGTATTCAACGACTCAACCAAATTCATCGGAATCGGTGAAAGGGATGTGAAGATTTCAAGCAATGAGACGGAAGTGGTCGTAAGGTTCTCCACGTTCGACCATCTCCATGCCCATAGAATCAGCTATGCCTACCTATTGAAAGGCTGGAATAACGATTGGATTTACCTTCCGCAGGGCATCAACTATGCCCGCCTTACCAATTTGCCCAAGGGCAAGTATACGCTGCTTGTAAAAGCAACCGACAGCCAAGGATGTTGGAGTAAAGCCACCGAGGTATTGACCATCCACAGGATGAGGGCCTGGCACGAAACGTGGTGGGCTTACCTGTTGTTCATCCTGGCTGCCTCGGCATTGGCATACGGATTATGGCAGCTCAACAAGCGTATCCGCATCCTCCGCTTACTTCAGAAAAGACGACAGGCACTTTCACTCAGTGAAATTGAAATCACCCCCGAGGAAACACGTTCGGGCCGCCTGGACGAGCAGTTCCTCAAGCAAGCTATCCGCTTAATTGAAGAACATATTTCCGATTCCGGCTATAACGTAAAGCAGTTTAGCTGTGACATGTGCATGAGCCGCATGAACCTTTACCGCAAATTACAACTGATGACCGGACAGTCGCCTACCGGGTTCATCCGTGACATCAGGCTGAAAAAAGCCGCTCAACTACTGAAATCCTGTCCACATGCGTCCATTGCAGACATAGTGGAACGCGTCGGATTCGCCACGCCAAGCTATTTCAGCAAATGCTTCAAAGCTAAATTCGGTATGCTGCCAAAAGAATATGCCGGACAGCACAAGAAGTAGGGACGAAAAGGCCAGGGAGAATACCATCTCCCCCTGTACGGCTGACAAATTCAGCTCCTGTCCATGAGTGCAGATGTCCTGACGCGGCTTAATGTCTCGGGGGTCATCTGCAGGTAGCTGGCTATATACACCAACGGCGCCCGCAACACCAGCTGGGGCTGTAGCTTCACCAGCTTCATATAGCGGTCTTGTGCCGTTTCGAACCGCAACATATCGGCATGTACCTGACTGAGAATCAGCGATTCCTCCAATATCTTACGATATAGTATCTGTATGTTCACGCTCTTCATCGCCACCTGCTCCAGCAACTGGCGGGGCATGGCATATATCAGCGTAGGCTCAAGGGCCGATATCTGCAACTTTGTCGGTTGCTCCTTAAACAGGCTTTCTATCGACATTACAATGGTGTTTTCGGTTGTCATATACTCGGTAACCTCTTTGCCATTCTTAAAATAAAACTCGCGCACCAGTCCTTTCACGATCCAATAGATATAGGTGCACGTGTCACCTTCGCTCAGAATTTTCTCGCCCTTCTGAAATTTCATGGGGATAAGCACACTCTCAAGGATGTCGAGCTCATCATGTGTCATCGTACTATAACGGCGCGCTAATTCGCGGGCTACGTCGCGAGTGGTCAATCCGATACTGGTCATCATCTTTCAATTTAGGTTGGATTTTCAGTTTGTTCAGTTTCTCAATCGAGTTTAAGCACGGCAAGGAATGCTTTCTGCGGCACTTCCACATTGCCTATTTGCTTCATCCGCTTCTTTCCGCGCTTCTGCTTCTCCAGCAGTTTCCGCTTACGGCTCACGTCGCCTCCGTAGCATTTAGCCGTAACGTCCTTACGCACGCACTTTATGGTCTCGCGAGCTATGATTTTCGCACCGATTGCCGCTTGTATAGCGATGTCGAACTGCTGGCGGGGTATCAGTTCCTTCAGCTTTTCACACATGCGGCGGCCGAAAGTTACGGCATTGTCCTGGTGGGTAAGCGTAGACAAGGCATCAACCGGCTCGCCGTTCAGCAGGATGTCGAGCTTGGCCAACCTTGACGGCCGGAAACAGTCTACATGATAGTCGAACGACGCGTACCCCTTCGAGATGCTCTTCAGCTTATCATAGAAATCGATGACGATTTCGCCCAGAGGCAGCATGAAATGCAGCTCAATACGGTTGCCGCTCACATACTGCTGGTCGATGAGTTCGCCGCGCTTATCAAGGCATAATGTCATTATCGGCCCGATATAATCGGCCGAGGTGATAATCGAGGCACGTATGTAAGGCTCCTCAATATGGTCTATCATCGTCTGGTCGGGCAGTCCCGACGGGTTGTGCACCTCTTTCACGCCGCCCTGCTTGTCGTAACACATATAGGTAACATTGGGAACCGTCGTGATGACGTCCATGTTAAACTCGCGATCAAGGCGTTCCTGCACTATCTCCATGTGCAACAAACCGAGGAAACCGCAACGGAACCCGAAGCCGAGGGCTATGGACGTCTCGGGCATGAAAGTGAGCGAGGCATCGTTCAGCTGCAGCTTTTCCAGCGATGCACGCAGGTTCTCATACTCGGACGGCTCGATGGGATAAACACCGGCGAACACCATGGGCTTTACCTCTTGGAATCCTTCGATTGCCTGCGCACACGGCGCTCCCACATGGGTGATGGTATCTCCCACCTTTACTTCCTTGGCATCCTTGATACCGCTTATGATGTAGCCCACTTCGCCTGTGGACAACTGGCTGCGGGGTATCATATCCATCTTCAGCACGCCGATTTCATCGGCATCGTATTCCTTGCCTGTATTAAAGAACTTCACCTTGTCGCCCTTCCGTATCGTACCGTTCTCTATCTTGAAATAAGCGATGATACCGCGGAAGGAATTAAATACCGAGTCGAAGATCAAAGCCTGCAACGGTGCTTTTTCGTCGCCTACGGGATGGGGAATCCTTTCAACTACGGCGCCCAGTATTTGTTCTACTCCGTCGCCCGTCTTGCCTGAAGCACGGATGATATCCCCACGGTCGCACCCGATCAAGTCTACTATTTCATCCTCCACCTCGTCGGGCATGGCCGAGGGCATGTCGATTTTATTAATTACCGGGATTATCTCCAGATTGTGGTCGATGGCCATATACAAATTCGAAATAGTCTGCGCCTGTACGCCTTGCGTCGCATCAACCACGAGCAGGGCACCCTCGCATGCCGCTATACTCCGGGACACTTCATAGGAAAAATCGACATGCCCCGGCGTATCAATCAGGTTGAGTATATACTTCTCGCCCTTGTAGGTATATTCCATTTGTATGGCATGGCTTTTAATGGTTATCCCCCGTTCGCGCTCCAGGTCCATATCATCAAGCATCTGCCCTCCGGTTATTTGTATGGTTTTTGTGAATTCAAGCATTCGGTCGGCAAGCGTCGACTTGCCATGATCGATATGGGCAATAATACAGAAATTTCTTATATGATTCATTTTTTCTCGTCTCGTCTTTAAGTTGCAAAAATAAGAAAAAAAAATGAGATTACCCATATTTACACTCATTTTTTTGTAACTTTGCAGATGATTTAAATATTTACCTGCAATGAGAAAGATTTTGATTGCCTTTTCTACGGCCCTATTGCTCACGGCATGCCAGGAATCCTTAGAGGAGAAATGCGCCCGCGAGGCCAAAACGTATACGGAAAAGAAGTGCCCGGCGCCGATAAACGAGAATACACAGATAGACAGCCTTACCTTTGACGCCCCTACCCATACCTTGCATTACCACTACACGCTGAGCGGCAATGCAGACAACAAGCAATTAATGGAAAGCATCAATCCGAGGCAAGTCTTAATCGAAGAGGTGAAGAATGCCACGGCCATGAAATTATACAAAGAGGCCGGATATAATTTTTCGTATACTTACCGGTCAAAAAAGAATCCGGGCGAGATTCTTTTCGAAACAACTGTCACACGGAAAGATTATATTGAGTAATCCAGCAACAGGGCTGTAAAGCTCTTGTATCTGTCCGTAACATTTCAGAACCAATCGGATATGATTATCAGCGCGATACTAAAACGCAAAAACCATGCGTTTTTCCGGCCGTGGGACAGAAGTTAAAAAAATCGCGATTCCAGCGAGGGCTATTGCAATAAAAATCAAACAGACCTGAGTTCGGGATAAGTAATTAAGTCTGCTGCAAGGGCATAAGGGAAAGCACCCCGGATGAAAAGTATTGCCGCCCTAAAGGCAAGCGGTGGGCA
>DBRC01000080.1 GCA_002305505.1 Prevotella sp. UBA1378
CCCACGGATTTTCCGCTGAGCCTCTGCTATCGGTGGCATAACCGACCTCAACGGTAACTTCAAAATCAACAAAGTTCCCAACAACTCCACCCTAAAGGTATCCTACGTTGGTTTTAAAGAGCAGAAAATCAACTTAGGCGACAGAAACAGCGTCAACATCATCATGCAAGAAGACAACATGGGATTAGACGAAATCGTTGTTGTGGGCTATGGCACCATGAAAAAGAAAGACCTCACCGGCTCCGTGGCATCAATCAAGCCCGCAGACATCCAGCAGGTGGCCGCAGCCAATGCCATGCAGGCCATGCAGGCAAGGATTCCGGGATTGGACCTCCAACAGAACGACGGACAGGCCGGCTCGGGCGTGAGCATGACTCTCCGCGGCAACCGCTCCATCTCGGCCAGCAACTCTCCGCTGATAATCGTTGACGGCGTTGAATACGGCTCCACCATGGACATCCCGGCAAGCGACATCGAATCGATGGATGTGCTGAAAGACGCTTCGTCTACCGCCATCTACGGTACGAAAGGCGCCAACGGCGTCATCATCATCACCACGAAGCGCGGCAGGCCCGGCAAGACACAGGTCAACTTCAACGCCTACATGGCATTCAAATCGCCTACAAGCGCCGTAAAGAGCATGTACGGCCAAACCGAAGTGCAGCGGTGGATCGACCGCGCCAACTATCAGGCCGACCTTGCCGAATACATAAAAGACCCCAGCAACCTGAACAATGCGGCCTGGGGCACATCGAACCTCGGCATTTCCGACGTGTTCGGCTCGCAGACCATCCCCGACGGCTCAAACAACGGTGAGGGACTACTGGTGACCGACCTGATCAACAACGGCCTGTTCACCGACTGGTACGACACCATCCTTCAGAATACCACTTCGCAGAACTACGAACTAAGCGTAAGCGGCGGTAACGAGAAGACCAGCTTCAGCCTCTCGCTCGCCGGCATGTTCGACAAAGGTATCCTGAAAAACGATGCCATGGACCGCTACAACGGCCGTTTCAACATCGACCACCTCATCAACAGCATCGTCAAGGTGGGTGCCAGCATGGCATTCACCTATAAGAGCCACGACTCGCGCAACAGCTCGGTGTTCGACCGCGCACGCAAGATGACCTCCCTCGCCCGTGCCTATGATGTAAACGGGGAAATCATCGCCCAGCCTAACATCTGGTACAACGCACACGTGAACCCGCTGATGGACGAAGGCGAGAACTACAGCAGGAACATTGAAACGACGCGCTACCTCGGCAGCGGTTACCTCCAGCTGAACCCGGTAAAGGGGCTGACGTTCAAATCACAGTTTGCCGTAGACCGCACCAACACCCGCGACGGCATGTACAACGACTACGAATCGACTAACCGTTACCAGGCTCCGCACACGACCTATATCTCCAACAACCCGTCGACGAGCACTACCATCAACTGGCAAAACACTGCAAACTATTCCATCACGCTCAACAAGGCACATACCCTGAACGCCTTGCTGGGCCACGAATACTCGCAGACGGTGTCCGAAGGCCTCGACCTGAACGGAACGGCCGGACAGGAACATTACTATACACAGCAGTTCTATGATGTGACAAAGATTCTCAACGACCTCTCTTACACCTCGTCCTATACGAAGAGGCGCATGCTGTCGTTCTTCGGCCGTGTCAACTACAGCTACCTCGACAAGTACCTGCTCTCCGCCTCCCTGCGCGCCGACGGTTCTTCCGTGCTCGCCGAAGGCAAGAAGTGGGGCTACTTCCCGTCGGTTTCCGCCGGATGGCGCATCACGGAGGAAAGCTTCATGGAAAGCACCAAGTCGTGGCTCGACAACCTGAAGCTGCGCTTAGCATGGGGTAAATCGGGCAACGCCGCCGTCAATCCGTACCAGACGCTGGCAACCGTATTCGCCACTACGCCGGGCTCCGCCACCGACTTCATCCCGATGTCGCTGAGCAATCCCGAACTGTCATGGGAAACCACCTCATCCTTAGACCTCGGTATCGACTTCGGCATATTGGGAGGACGCATCAACGGCAGCGTAGACTATTACTGGACCAACACCAGCGATCTGCTCTACTATAAGAGCGCACCGGCCTCGTCGGTCTTCACCTCCATCTTATCCAACATCGGTGAATCGAAGGGCCACGGCATCGAAGTGGCCTTGAATGCCCTGGCCGTAAAGACAAACGACTTCGCATGGGACATCAACGCCTCATACACCCACTCGAGAGACGAAGTGAAGAAACTGGCCGACAACCTTGAAAAGAACGTCAGCGGCACCTCCGCCCTCATCGTGGGCGAGCCCATCTCCATCTTCTACGACTACGAGACCACCGGCACATGGGGCATCGGCGAATACGAGCAGTATGTCAACAGCTACAAGGAGCAAGGCATCAATTTTACCGCTCCGCTGAACAAATACGGCACCCCGGGCACGCTGAAAATCTCCGACCTCAATGGCGACGGGCAGATAGACGATAACGACAAGCGCGTATACGAGCGCTCGCCCAAGCACATCATCGGATTCACCAATACGTTCACCTACAAGGAATGGTCGCTCTCCGTACAAGCCATGGCACGCCTCGGCGGATACATCCAGTACGACAAGAACAATGCCATCGGCCTGAACGACGGAGATGCCAACTGGGCAGAGGTAGACTACTGGACACCGGCCAACCAAGACGCCAAGTTCCCCTCACCCGGAACCAACGGAACCGGCTATTCGAACCTCTACACCACCTATATGTCAACGCTCCTGTGGGAAAAAGCCGACTACTTCAAGATTAAGGACATCACATTGGCCTATAGCGCCGACAAGAAGTGGCTCAAGAAGCTCAATGTGGCCAACGCCAAAGTGTACTGCTCATTGAAGAACTACATCACCTTCTCAAAGCTTGACGACTACGACCCCGAACGCGGCGGTTCCATCAACTTCCCCCTCTCCAAGCAGGTTGTAATAGGTCTGAATGTTTCATTCTAAATACCATAAAAAGAAATAAATATGAAAAAGATATTTGCATTATTTACGATAGCCACAGTCCTCACGGGCTTTACATCATGCTCTGATATCCTCGACGAAGACAACAAGACGGGCATGACAGCCGACCTGACCTACAGTACCACGACCGGTATCGAGGGACTGGTAAAGTCGTGCTACTCCTACACCCGTGGTTGGTGGGGAAAAGAAGCCGGCCTAGGCTTGTCCGAAATGGGCAGCGACCTTTTCCTTGCAGGATTCGACAACAAGCAGAAGTCGCTCACGTCATATAACCTTTCGGCCCGCTCGCTCGACGGGAACACCGCCGACGACGCTTGCCTGGACCACTACTGGGAAATGTTCTACAATGCCGTCGACGTATGCAACAACGCCATGGTATACATCGGCAGCAACCCTGCCATCACCAAGGAAAAGAAACAGCAGTACTTCGGCGAGGTGAGATTCCTCCGCGCCTTGTACTATTCGCAGATGGTGGCCCTGTGGGGGCCCATCCCCTACACCACCGAGCCTGTAAAGGCACCGGTGTCCACCACGCCCACACGTGTGCCCGAAGCCGTGGTGTACAAGAACATCCTTACCGACATCGACTCGGCACTGGTACACTTCAAGGCTGCCAACTTCACCGACAAAGCCAAGAACGGAGGTGAAGAAGCACGCGCCACCTACTATGCCGCGCAGGCCCTGAAAGCCCGTGTAGCCCTGTACGCCGCCTCGTGGCTGGGCAACAACAGCATCGAGGGCTATGCCAACCTGTACCAGATAGCACAGGCAGCTGCCGAAGATGTGATAGCCAACTCGGGCGCATCGTTCTACAACCGCTATTCGGATGCATGGAACCTAAACAACGAGGCCGTGCAAAACAACAAAGAGGCCATCTGGGGCGTGTACTATAACAATAGCCTGGACAAGGACAACTGTATCCCCTACCGCTACAAGACCGATGCCTCGGGCAACCACTTGCAGTTCAACTCGCTCATCACCCGTACCGGCTACACCCGCGGCGGCAGCGCCATGAACCTGATGTTCGTGCCGATGTGGAACAACGGCAATTCGGGCGACGTGGGCAGCAATGGCGTGAAAGACAACTGCCTCTTCGTCCGCGTACTTGGCGCGTCTACCTCAGCCATCAAGAGCGCCCTCACGGGTAACATGGTCACTGTTGACAAATACTACTCGCCTTACGGGCGCGGATTTACCCGTTATACCACGACACTGTGGCTCTGGGAACAGTTTGAGAAGGTGCGCGCTACCGACCAGCGTTGCGACGCAACCATGCTGACCCACTACAACATCGTAGACGGGCTGCAGGGCAACCGAAAAGCATGGTACCCCAACATGGGACAGTTTATGACAGACCCAGACGCTGCTTATGCCGAAAGCGGCAATTATTTCAATGCCGGCGATACAGCCATCTACTATTGCTGCATGGACGGCAACAGTGCCGAGGGAAAAGCCAAGCAAGCATGGGCAAAGGGGCGCTACCGCATCCAGTTTGCCTACAATGGCGATATCCCCGTGTTCACCTCGGGCGACTTGTCTGAAGCAGTACCCACACAGACGAAAAAAGATGTTTCCGACGTATACGGTGACAACCGCTACAACAACGTAAACATCGGCGGCTGGAAATCATTCCCCGGCATCAAGAAATTCCTCGACGACCAGTACAACAGCAACTACCCAACCCACGACATCACCTACCGCGATGCTATCGTATTCCGCCTGTCGGAGATGTATCTCATCAAGGCCGAATGCCAGTTGCAAACAGGCGGCGACGCCCTGGCTACCCTCAACCTGCTGCGCTCTGCACGCGCTATCAAGGGGCAGGACAACTCGCTTAGCGGCACTGTTGACATCAACACCATTCTCGACGAGCGCGCTCTCGAACTCTGCGGCGAACAACAGCGCTGGTTCGACTTGAAACGAACCCACATGCTGCTCGACCGCGTACAGAAATACAACGGACAGGCAAAGGCTAACATCAAGGCCTGCCATTACTACCGCCCGATACCCGAAGCCCAGATGGACGCCTGCACAAACGTGATTGCTACCCCGGTATCACAGGATGCAAAAGGCGTACTGCAATATGCCACAGAAACAGACGGTTTCTGGCAGAACCCCGGATATTAACGGGTATCCAACAGGCGTGTTCTGAATCCTAACAGAAAGGGCTTGCAAAATGCCTTTCTGACTTTCCTTTAGGCGCGGATTACACGGATTTCACGGACATTGTTTATAACAACCGTGCACATCTGTATAATCCGCGCCTTTCTTTTTATGCCGTTGCAAAGCGGAAGATTTACCCCTGTTTTGGTTTTTGGCCATTTTTCTGGGATTTTTGGCCAATTATCTCAGAAAAATGGTCAAAAATCAAAACCGATAGTTGCCCGTTGCCCGCCAACG
>DBRC01000019.1:0-12244 GCA_002305505.1 Prevotella sp. UBA1378
TTTATCCCGAACTCAGGTAATAAGAATGAATTGGTATGGAATGCCCGTGCCACGAAAAAAATGCTGAAAGGAAATCTTCTCTTGCAACTTGACGGTTTCGATATTTTCAGGAGTCTGTCCAATATACGCCGCACGATTAATGCCCAGGGAAGGACTGAAACTTTCTATAATGTGATTCCTTCATATTGCATTTTCCATGTAACATGGCGATTTAAAAAGTCTCCCAAAAGGAGGGTCCTGAACCATAATACTTGAGTTCGGGATAGGGATATCACGTTTATCCGGACGGCGGTGCCCCCTTGCGCTGCAGCGGAACGGCCGTTGCAAGCCGGAGGATATACCCCTGTTTTGATTTTTTGCCATTTTTGGCCAAAAATCAAAACAGGGGTACTTTACCTTAATGCCCTTGTTGCAGACTTAATTACTTATCCCGGACTAGGGTAATTTTTATAACTTGCCTTAAATAACAACGAAATCCCGCTGCAATGGCGGGATTTCCGTTATTTAACCAAACTATTGATATAGATCTCAACGTTGGTGTAGTCGTTGCTGATGGTGTAGGCAGAACTGTCGGCAGAGTTATGCGGGTTCAGGCCGTGCTGTCGCTCCCATTTGTCAGGCATTCCATCACCGTCAGAGTCCTTTGGGGCTTTGGCGGTTTTTAGTTTTGGCCAACCGCCCGCCTCCTCTGGCGTGTCGATAATGCCATCGCGGCCATATAACGCCTCGCCGCGCTCTGCCTGGTGGACGACACTGCGGTCGTAGCTGTCGCGACGGTGACTACAGCCCGCTTGTCGCAGCACCTGCCGGTAGGCTTCCTCGGGCTGCTGCTCACTGATGGGCGCGAAGGGGAAAGGTTCGGACACACGACAGTCCAGAGGGTCGCCCTTGCCGCCTACACCGCTCCAGTTGTCGCGGCTCACGGCCTCGTCGCCTTCCATCACGTTGCCCTCCACATAGTAGCGGCCTGTTCCGTCGTCGGCCACGTCGAGCAGCCGGTGGTGCTCTGAGGCAGGCCCGGGCTTGTAGTAGTTGGCCACCATGTTGATCTCGCCGTGACAGCCACCGCCATAGGCCGACTTGAAGCCCCAATTGTAAACCACATTGTTTCGGTAGTCAACGTTCTTGGTGCCCTCCACGGAAGAGAAACGCGGATTGCGGCTCGAGTGGTTGGCCAGCATGTTGTGGTGGAACGAGGCATTGTATCCGCCCCAGATGCCACCGAATCCGTGGGCACCTTTCGCATGATGGGAGCGAGCCAGTGAATGGCTCACTAAGCACCATTGTACGGTTATGTTGCGCGTCTTGTAGATGGATAGGCACTCGTCGATGGAGTAGCTGGCCGAGAGGTGGTCGAGGATGACATCATGCTGTCCGTAGCGTCCGCCGCTGATGGCATCGTTGTCTCTCTCATACTTATCGCCCGTCCTCACACGGAGATAGCGGACTACGACGTGGCTGGCATTGATCACCAGCGGGTTGTCCTTTAGGCAGATGCCGTCGCCGGGAGCCGTCTGTCCTGCGATGGTGATGCTGTCGTTGTTGATTCTGAGCGGTCTTTCTAAGCAGATGGTGCCGCTAACGTTGAAGACTACGATGCGCGGCCCAGACTGCTCGACGGCCCATCGTAGGCTTCCCTCGCCGCTGTCGGCCAGGTTTGTCACCTTGATGACCCGTCCGCCCCGTCCGCCGGCGGCATAACGGCCATAGCCCTCCGCTCCGGGGAATGCCGGCGACTGGGCTGCAATCGCCGGGCATTCCATCAGTAGCAGGGTGATAAACACTATAGCTTGTTTCATCTTGTTTAGTCTTTCCTCCTTCCTCTTTCCTCTTAGTAACAAGGGTGCTGCTGTCCGGCCAGGCCGGGGTTCACGTCGAGGATGCTGGTAGTGTTGAAGGGCAGTATCTCGGTCATGTTCTTCTTCAGCCCGTAGTAGATGCCTGTAACACCAGTAATCCAGGCATTGTTGGCTGCGATGGTCGAGCCGTTCTCCTTCACCTCCTTTACGCTGAGGTTACCTTTCTGCTTGAGACTGTTGATGCTCCACATGTTAAGGATGTTGTATTCGACCTCGGTGGTGGTCACACCGGCGGGCACGTCGGCAGCAGCAAAGTAGACCTTGCCGTCGCTGCCCTCGAGCAGTTTCTTCTTCAGTAGGCCTTTCGAGCCGGAGTTCAAGGTGTGGAGTGTCAGCAGGTCGGCATCGCTGAGGCCTAGTTTAGCCACGTCGGCCTCTGTGGCGCTCTGGAAAGGCAGGGCGATGTTGGGATCCTGCAGCGATGGAATCTGGTCGAGCTTGTAGATGCGGTACTGCGGCACGCCGGCATACTGTCCCTCGTGGTTGCAAAGCTGTACGAGCTTGGCTTTCTCAGCCGTCAGGTGCTCGTAGAGGATGCCCCAGCGGCATAGGTCGGTCTTGCGCAGGCCCTCGTTGCTGAGTTCGAGCTTGCGTTCCTTAATGATGAAGTCCTTGAAGTCCTGATAGCCTGTGGGGATGTTGCCCACCTTTGAAGCATCGCCTCCAAAGGCACGCTGACGAACCTGGCGGACGGCGTTGACGGCATCGGTGTTGGCACCGTTGTTCAGTTCGTTAAGGGCCTCGGCATACATCAGCAGCACGTCGGCATAGCGCAACATGGGCCAGTTAATGTCGCGCTTGGAGTCGCTGGAGCCGCGCTCCTTCTTCCAATTGATGCGGTACTTACCGACACCCATGCCGGCGAAGGTCTCCATCTGGTACTTGTCGCCACTCGCGTTGCCCACGATGCCATAGTTGCAGATAGACACGTCGCGGCGCTGGTCGCCCTCGTCATACTCGAAATAGAAGGTTGGCATGGCCATCATCTGGCTGCCGCCCTTGCCCATGACGGGACTGGTGCCTGAGGTGGGTATGCCGTTGGTGTAGCCTGTACGAACGTCGGGGCCGTTGGTGCCGTGCCAGCCGAACTCAAACATGCTCTCGTCGTTGTACTGCTCAAGGGCCAGGTCGCGGAACAACTGGTCGTAGTTGGCCAGAAGCCTGTTCTCACCCTTGTCGATGACGGCCTTGCAGGCGTTGGCGGCAATCTGGTAGAGTTCATGGATGCGGTTCTGGTCGTCACGTTGGGCAATGCGGACGGTGCTGGCACTATAGGGCACGGTGCTCAAGTCCCAGCGTAGGGAGTAGCCGGCTGCATAGAGGGCCACGCGGGCCAGGATGCCGTAGGCTGCATTCTTTGTGAAGCGCTCGGGTGTGGCCACCATGCCTTCGCTCTTCCAGGGCAGCAGTTCGACGGCCTGCTGTAGGTCGGCCACACACTGGTCCCAGATGACGTCGCGGCTGGTGCGCGACGAAGAGAAGGTCGCGGCCTGACTGGTAGGTATGGTGGTAAAAGGCACGTCGCCGTAGAAGCGCACTAAGTTCCAGTAGGCGTATGCCCTGACAGCCAGTGCCTCGCCCAACAGGGCATCGCGCTTTTTCTCGTCGGTGCCGCTGACACTCATCTTTGGCAGTCCGTCGATACATACGTTGGCATACTCTATGGCCTTATACATATTGGTATAGGTGCCGCTGAGCATGCTCGACGTTGAGGTGTAGTCGTAGTTCGACACATTGTACTTGGAGTTCGACTCCGTGGAGGCACACTCGTCGGTGCCCTCTAAGAGCTGGTAGCCCAGTTCCTGCACATGGAGCCAGTTGTAGGCTCCCACCACGGTCATCTCTGCGCGTCCGATGCTCTTGAAGACACTCTGGCTGTCCATTTTCGATTCTGATGGCAGGTCGAGCCAATCCTTGCAGGAGGTAAGGCCAGCGAGGAGTGCAGGCATGGCCAGCAATATAATAGTCTTTTTCATATATATACTCTTTAAAAATGATTAGAAGGATAAGTTGACACCGATGGCCCAGCTCTTGCTGCGGGGATACGACGAGTTGTCGATGCCCGGCGTGAGGGCACTGCCTGTGGCCGACACCTCCGGGTCGTAACCCGTGTAGTTGGTGATGGTCCAGATATTGTTCAGTGTGCAGTAGATGCGGGCGTTGTTACAGTGGAAGCGCTGTGTGAGCGTCTTCGGCAGTGTGTAGCCCAGGGTGATGGTATTGAAGCGCAGGTAGGAGCCGTCTTCAATATAGTAACTGCTGTGATCGCTGATGGCGGTCTTGTTGTTGCCGGAGATGTTCCAGATCATGTCGCCATCTTTCTGGCCGGGGTTCAGGGCTGCCAAGACGTTGAGGTCGGTGCTCTCCTTACCCGTGGAGGGGTCGATGAGGCGGAAACGGTTAGCCATCTTGTCCACGGCGTTCTGGTTGGCTAAGTACGGGCCAATGAAGCGCTGCGTACTCATGTTGAACACGTCGCCACCGACGGCGAAGTTGACGAAGATGGTCAGGTCGAAGCCTTTGTAGCTGAACGTGTTATTCCAGCCGCCTGTGAAGTCGTGCTGGGCATTACCTATGACGGTACGGTCGTTGGTGCTCCATACGGGGTTGCCATTGCTGTCGGTCTCAATGACCAGGTCGCCGTTCTCGTCCTCTATGTGTGGCTGCGGCACGTACTTGGCGTCACCGGGCTTCACGGCCGAGCGGTTGAAGCCCTTCAGCGAGGGCACACCGTCCTTCAGCGAGTAGGTGCCGTCGGCGTTCTGTGTGAAGTCGTCGGTGGTATAGATGCCGTCGTAGACCAGTCCGTAGAACTGTCCGAGGGGCTCACCTTTCTCAATCTTGAAGCCCATGCGGCTCTCGTAGTCGCGGATGAAATAGTCGGTCTCACCCTCGCCGTAGATCTCGATGACCTTCGATTTGTTGAAGGCAATGTTGAAGTCGGATGTCCAGCTGAAGTCCTTGGTGCGGATGGGCACGGCGCTCAGCACGATTTCCACACCCCGGTTGCGGATGGCACCGATGTTCTGAATCTGTGTGGTGTAGCCGGTTGACGAGGGAATACTGTTGCTGATGAGCAGGTTCGACGACTTGTTGTTGTACCAGTCGATGCTGGCGTTCAGGCGGCTGCCTAAGAGAGAGAAGTCGAGACCGATGTTGGTGGTTGTGGTTTTCTCCCACTTCAGGTCGGCATTACCTAATGTCGTGCCGGGAATCAGCGTGATGTAGTCGGTGCCGTTGTAGCCGTAGTGACCAGAACCGTAGTCGGTGGCATACATGTTGTTGCTGATGTTGTTGTTACCTGATGTGCCGTAGCCTACACGTAGTTTCAGGTTGTTAATCCACTCTACGGGCTTCATGAAGGCTTCCTCCGAGATACGCCAGGCGGCAGATGCGGAGGGGAACCATCCCCACTGGTTGCCGCGGGCAAACTTTGAGCTGCCGTCGGCACGCAGCGTGCCGGTGAGGAGGTAGCGGTCGGCGAAATTGTACGACAGACGGCCGAAGGCAGAGACAAGTCGTACGCGGCTCTTGTCGGAACTATAGGTGTAGGGCGAACCCATATTGACATCGTTCAGTCCGAAGTTACCGTCGGAGAACTTGGTGTATTGGTTGTCCAGATTCAGGCTTTCCTGTGCCCAGGTCTCCTGACCGAGCAGGAGGCCGAAGCGGTGAGTGTCGTTCAGGTCGAAGTTGTAGTTCAGCGTGTTGGTCCACTGCCAAGAGCTCTTCTCTGAGTTGTTGCGGTAGCCGTAGCCGTAGGGGCTCTGCAGGGTCTGTGCCGTGCGGGTGTCGCCGTTATCCCAGTAGTCCTGGCGTACCTGCTGCCACATGTAGCTGCCGGAGGTGCGGAAGGTGAGGTTCTTCAGGATGTCGAACTCCAAACCGGCATTCACCGTGGCCATGCGGGTGTACTTGGTATTGTCTATGGCATTGTTGTTGATGATGGGGTTGTTGGCATCGTAGTTGTCACCGCCGTACATGGTGGAGAACAAGTCGGCTAGGTCTGAACCCAGCAACTGCTCATTGCTCCATCGCGTACCGCCGGTGATGGGCTGCAGGATGGTCAGTTTTAGGGCACCGCCCAAAGAGCCGCCGCCATCGACCTTGGTCTGCTGAAGGCTGCTGGCAAAGTCGAAGCGTATGCCTTTCCACAGCTCGTGGTTCAGCTTCAGTCGGATTGAATTCTTGCTGTAGTCGTGCTTCTTCATAATGCCGTCCTCGCCGGTGTAGTTGTAGCTCAGCAGGTACTTAGTCTTGTCGGAGCCGCCGGAGATGTTGAGGTTGTGGTTCTGTGTCACGCCGGTGTAGCCAAACACTTCGTCCTGCCAGTCAATGCCGGCGCGGTTGCCGTAGGTCTGGGCAATGTATTGGTCGGCACCGGTGTAGAACGTGGGCGAGGTAATGTCGCCGCCGAAGATGCTGGCCCAGTTGTCGTCGTTGCCGCGTAGCATCTGGAACTCGTACTGATAGCGCACGTAGTCCTCCACGCCAAGTAAGTCGAGTTTCTTGCCAAGGTAGTTGAAACTGACAAAGCCGTTGTACGACACCTCAGTCTTGCCTTTATGGCCCGACTTAGTGGTGATGAGCACGACACCGTTGGAGCCACGGGCACCGTAGATAGCAGTGGCCGAGGCATCCTTCATCACGTCGATGCTCTCAATGTCGTTGATGTCTACGTTCTGAAGGGCGTTCTCCATTTGGAAGCCGTCGACAATGTAGAGGGGCTCTGTGCCCTGGGTAATCGACGTACCACCACGCACGGTGATGTTGATGTCGGCACCCGGCGCACCGCTCTGCTGCACAATCTGCACACCGGCAGCCTTACCGGCCAAGGCCTGGGCAGCGGTGGTGACGGGCGACGTGGCCAGTTCCTTAGCTCCCACGGAGACCGACGAGCCAGTCAGGTCCTTGCGCTTTACCTTGGCATAGCCGATGGCTACAACCTCGTCGAGCATGGTGTTCTGGGCAACGAGTTTCACGTCGATGGTGCGGCGGCTGCCTATCTGCACTGTCTGCGGCTCATAGCCGACATAAGAGAAGGTAAGCGACTTGGTGCCCGAAGGTACCGTCATCTTGTAGGCTCCATTGATGTCGGTCACGGTACCTGTGTTTGTACCATTGGCCTTCACCGACGCTCCAATAATCACGTCCTCCGCATCGGAGACAACGCCCTGGATGGTCATGTTTTGAGCCAACACTTGCATAGGGATGCCTGCCAATATTCCTACGAGCAGACACAGTTCGGTTAGCAATTTTCTCATACTTTTTTGTTTTAGTAAGAATAATGTATTCATCTTAGGTGTCGCAAAAGTATTTGAAATATTTCAGATAAACAACTGTTGACGGGAGTTTTTGGGTAGTGATAACAGTATTTAACAGTTATGTTTCACGGGGTGGCGACTACTCAGTTTCCCACTTGGCTCTGCCCTGAACGAAACCAACGACGACCATGCGCCCATCTGGGATATGGACGACCCTCGCGGCGCACAAGCCCCAAGGATGCTTCCGCAGCCTGTGTCGTGGTCAGCGCTTTACTTACGGAAGTTCATCTACTTGGTGCGAGTCTGGGCAATAAATCGAGAGAAAATTTAAGACTGCAGAGCCTGATGGTTTTGCGAATGACTATAAGACTATGGTTTCACTCGCTCCCTGTATTCCTGCGGTGTAACACCCATCTGCTTGCGGAAGAGGCGGATGAAGTAGCTGTCGTCGCTGAAGCCCAGCTGCCATGCTACCTCTTTCACTGGCAGGTCGGTGGTGAACAGCAGCAGTCCGGCTCGCTCCACCTTTTTCTTATTAATATATTGTATGGGCGACGTGCCGAACTCGCGCTTGAACAGCCTGATGAGGTAGGGTTTGGTGACGCAGGCCACGTTGGCCAGCTCCTCCACGTCGATGTTGTCGCTGATGTGGTTGTGTATGTGTTCCAGCACCCGCTTCATCCGCTCGTCGCTTGTCCACACACGTGGCGTGGCATGCTGCATGAAGCGTGCCAGTATCATGAGCATGGCACCGCGCAGTTCCATCTTCTCCCAGAGTGCCATGTCGCGGTATCGTTGCGCATAGTCCGACGTCTGGCCGCTGGTGTCATAGCTGGTGGGGTCGCTCTGCGGCAGCCGTGCGTCGGGCTGCTCACGGCACAGGTACGCAAACAGCGTGTCCATCTCCTCCCGTCCTTCCACCTTCACCTCCACCTCTGTCGGCAGGTCGTACACCTCGAAGACGTTCATCTCACCCTGCACGCCCTCGTACATGTGCAGATAATAGTGGTCGAACAGTCCGTGGCACTCGTAGCTGTGCATCTTGTAGGCCGGCACGAAGTACATGTGTCCGGGCTGCAGTCTGATGGTCTGTTCCGGCAGGTGGAGCAGCGCCTCTCCCTCGGTGACGTAGAAGATGCGCACAAAGGGCGAGCTCACGTTCTTCCAGTTCCAGTCTGCATAGTGGTGGGCGTGCCCCACGTTGAGCAGCAGCAGGTTGATCGACTCTATGGGTATCTGTATCATACTGCAAAAGTAAGAATATTTTTCGTTTCGGTATCAAACAATAGAAAACAATTGTAGGACAAAATTAATAAAAAGGTGCAAATAAGTGACTTAACGGTGCAAATATATGACAATTGGTTGTTTTTGTCCTATTTTGTGGCAATATTTTCCGGTGAATGGCTGCAAAATAATCCGTAACTTTGCATCATCAAATATTACTACCATATATTAAAGTTCAACTAAATAACAATATCCTACAACAATGAAAAAACTTCTTACACTTATCTTTACCTTCTGCGTCCTCGCATCGCAAGCACAGACCGTCGATATGGAGGTTATGAAAGGCAGTTTCCAGCCTGCATGGCAGTCGCTCGAGGCATGGGAGTGCCCCGAATGGTTCAAGGACGCTAAGTTCGGCATCTGGGCACACTGGGGGCCGCAGTGCCAGGCCGAGGACGGCGACTGGTACGCCCGCTTCATGTACTACGAAGGCTCAGACCAGTACAACTGGCACGTAAGCCACTTCGGCAACCCCAAGGAATATGGCTTCAAGGAGCTGTGCCGCGACTGGAAGGCCGACAAGTGGGATCCCGAGGAGCTCGTCTCGCTCTACAAGAGCGTGGGTGCCCGTTACTTCATGGCCTTAGGCAATCATCACGACAACTTCGACATGTGGGACTCTCCCTATCAAGAGTGGAACACGGTGAACATCGGTCCGAAGCGCGACATCATCAAGGGCTGGAGCGACGCTTGCAAGAAGGCTGGGCTGCCCCTCGGCGTGTCGATACACGCCAGTCACGCCTGGACATGGATGGAGCCTTCGCAGCAGTACGACGGCAACCTGACGAAATCCGACGGCGAGGGACAGTGGTGGGAAGGCTACGACCCGCAGGAGCTCTACGCCCAGAACCACGCCCACAGCACGGGCTGGAGCAACAGCGGCACCATTCACAGCCAGTGGGCATGGGGCAACGGGGCAGCGATGCCCTCGGAGGCCTATAAGAAGAAGTTCCAGAACCGCGTGCTGCAGTGCGTCAACGACTATCAGCCCGACATACTCTACTTCGACGACACCGTATTGCCCTTCTACGGCTGCGACGAGAGCATCGGCCTGAACATCCTCTCCCATTATTATAATAATAGTGCTGCCAACCACGATGGTCAGCAACAGGTGGTGGTCTGCGGCAAGATTCTGGAGGACCGCCACAAGGAGGCCGTGCTGTGGGACGTGGAGCGCGGCATCCCCGACCGTCCGCAGGAGAAATACTGGCAGACGTGCACCTGCATCGGCGACTGGCACTACAATGTGAACCGCACGAGCTATAAGAGCTCCGAACAGGTAGTCTCCATGCTCGTCGATATCGTGTCGAAAAACGGCAACCTGCTGCTCTCCGTGCCCGTACGCGGCAACGGCACCATCGACCAGAACGAGCGCAACGTGCTCGCTGGCATCAAGGCTTGGATGGACATCAACTCGGAGAGCATCTACGGCACCCGCGTGTGGAAGACCTTTGGCGAGGGTCCGCTGGCCGAGGCTGCCAATCCCCTGAACGCACAGGGATTCAACGAGAGCAACAACTACTCCGCCAAGGACGTGCGCTACGTCGAGCGCAACGATACCGTCTATGCTACCATCATGCGCTGGCCCTCGGCAGGCAACTTCACCTTCAAGGCCTTCTCCATCACCGAGGATTCTTACTCCGGCAAGGTGGATAAGGTAGAGTTGCTGGGCTACGGTCCTGTGGGCTTTGTGCAAGATGTCAGCGGACTGACCGTCACCGTACCCTCGACGGAGCCCAACGCAATAGCCCCCGTATTCCGAGTCACCTTCAAGCAGGACGAGTGCAGTGAGCAGGAGGTGCTGCAGTCGATGATTGCCAACCTGAAGACGCTCACCGCACAGCTTGCCACGCAGGTACACCCCTATAACACTGGCAAGGTGGACGGGGAGAAGCTGCAGGTGCTCCTTGATGCCATCGCCGCTGCCAAGACTGTGAGCGAGATACCCGCGCTCCCAGTCGCCGATGCCGTCGCCGCCCGCCAGGCGCTGGCCGCTGCCTACCGCGCCTTCGAGACCGGCGGCCTGAACAAGGGCGGTGCTTTCAGCGGAATCATCGGCGAGAACGTCACTACGCAGTACCTCATCGAGGGTTCTGCCTTCACCCGCTCCGCCGGCGGCACCGCCCGCTTCGGTGCGCCGAAGAACTGGACTGTGGAGAACTTCAACATCCCCCAGGCCAACAGCGACGGCACGAAACAGGGACTGGACAAGTACTCCGGCAACGAGGCCCTGATGCTCGGCGTGTGGAACGATGCCAGCCGCAACACCATCGGCGACCTCTCCAACGCGCGCATCTACCGCAAGGTGACGCTGCCCGCCGGAAAGTACTACTTCGGCGCAGCTTACAACGCCGTCTATCAGCTCAGCTCCGATGCCTACATGTTTGTGAGCACCGAGCTGGGCAACACCGCCGACATCCCCACTAACTCAATAGCCTACTACGCCATGAACCAGTGCACGGACAACCAAAAAATCGAGGGTCTTTTCTTCCAGCTCGACGAGGAGACGGAGGTGTACATCGGTTTCCAGGTGGACCTGCTCAACGGCTCCGCCACGCAGGAGTTCCGTGCCGAACGCGTGGTGCTCTACTCCACGAAGGAGGCTGGCGAGCGTCATCCAGCGGCTAACGGTTGGCAGCAGCTGATCACAATGCCCGATGACGTGAGCCAATATTTCTTCGCCTTCTACGACTACGGTACCGACAACGCCCTCGTGCTCGACGCCGGCAACCATCAGGGAGCAGGCAACAAGACCATGTGGTACCAAACTGACGTATATCCCGAAGGCAACGCCAACGCCCTCTGGACCATGGACGGCTTCAGCAGCAACAACCGCTCTGGTGCCACTGGCAGCGACATGACCTACCTCGTCATCACCGGCCTGGGCGACCCCGACAACTGCCTGCACTCCGACGGCAGCAGCCCTTGGTACTACCGGACCCAGAACAACGGTGAGGGATGGCCCGACCGCGCCTACCTGACGCCCGCCTACGAGACTGACGGTTACTGGACGCTGAAGAACAAGTGCGGCGGCGACTACATCGGCCGCTGGGACGGCACCGACGAGATAGCCGGCAACGCCGGCGGCACGCGGATGGGACGCTACGACCTCTGGGCCATCCTGCGTGGACGGTACGTCGCTGCCGTGGAGCCCATCGCCAAGGCCTCGGAGGAGAACCCCATCGACATCTCCTACGTCATCACCAATGCCGACGCCACCCGCTACAACAGCTTCTACTCGAAGCAGCCGGTGGGCTGGACCGTCTCGCAGAACGATGCCTTCGAGGTAGAGTACGGCGGCTACCTCTCCACCCGCGTCGGCGGCAGCTACTTCAACAAGTGGCAGTCTTCCGGCAACCTCACCGACCGCACCATCTCGCAGAAGGTCACCGGCCTGCCCAACGGTACCTATCGCCTCACCGTGCGCACCGCCAGCAATGTCATTCACCAGGGTGCCTGGCTCTTCGCCAACAGCGACAAGACCAATATGACCATCGTCGGCTCCGACGGCAATGTCAGCGTCACCACCGGCGTCACCGACGGCACCCTCACCCTCGGCGTAGAGCTAAAGAGCTACACCAGCAACGACTGCAAGTTCGACCACTTCACCCTCCAGTTCATCGGCACCGGCAACACCACGACGGGTATCGGCGACGCTTTGCTTCAAAATAATAAAGCCAGCGGCGTTTATTCGCTCAGCGGTGTGCAAATGAGCAAGCCTGCTAAGGGCATCAGCATCGTCGGTGGAAAGAAAATCATCAAAGCCAATAAGTAATATACGCCAGTTCGGATAAAAAACAGCGCTAATCCGGAGGCATAAGGGAAAGCGGCCCGGAT
>DBRC01000019.1:12319-20824 GCA_002305505.1 Prevotella sp. UBA1378
TATAGCTATAAATCTTTTTGTCCCCTTATCCGCCTGCTGCCCACGGCTTGCCTTTAGGGCAGCAATCCTTTTCTTTTTCGCGGCAAAACAGGAATTGCTTATCCTGAACCCGGGTTACCACTTTGCCCGGCTTTCCAAACACAGGATTGTGCAGGTGCGCCGAAAAATACCGCAAAGATACACGTTTCGGGTGAATAATAAAAGGATTGTGTGTCAAAATGTTGTTAATCCGTAAATTTGTTAATCCGTAAATTTGTTAATCCGTAAATTAAACTTTTTCCTTATTTTGTTCGTTATTTCCCAAAAAAATCGTTTACTTTGCATGTCAGTATTAATACTGTGTGATTGATGAAGAAAGTATTCTTGTGGATAGGGATTATCCTGCTTAGTCCTGTTCTGCTGTTTACCATATTGACCGCCCTGCTTTATCTCCCGCCCGTACAAAACTGGGCTGTGGATAAAGTGGCATCGGTAGCGTCGGAAAAAACAGGCATGGAAATCAGTGTCGGCCGCGTGTCGGTCGAGTTCCCGCTCGATTTGGGCGTCGAGGATTTCCGCATCGTGCAGCGGAACGACTCGCTGCCGCAAGTGAAGGATACGATTGCCGATGTAGGGCGGCTCGTGGTCGATGTAAAGCTGCTGCCGCTCTTCAAGAGTAAGGTGGTGGTAAACTCGCTGGAACTCAACCGCACGAAGCTGAATACAGCCGGTTACGTGGCCGCTGCCCGCGTAAAGGGCTATCTCGAGCGCCTTTATTTAGAAAGCCGCGGCATCGACTGGGGCAAGCAAACCGTCGACGTGAACACCGCCCAGCTGTATAATGCCCGCTTCGACGTGGCGCTGAGCGACACCGTTCCTCCCGACACCTCTACCGAGAAAAGCAAGTGGAAGATACGGTTCGACAGCGTCGTTATTGCTAAAACCGATATTGCCCTCAGCCTGCCCGGGGATACGCTGCGGGTGCAGGCCCATCTGGGGCGGGCTTCGGCACGGCAGGGCTTCATCGACCTTGAGAGCGGGCTTTACCGCGTGGGCAGTGTAGAGTGGGTCGGAGGCAGCGTAGCATACGACAACCGCTTCGAGCCCCGCAGGCAAGGCTTCGACTATAATCATATTGCCCTGCACGGCCTGAATGCCGGCGTCGACTCGGTATTCTTCCGTTCGCCCGTTGTCCGGCTGAACCTGCGCCACCTGCAGGTAAAGGAAAAAAGCGGGTTGGAGATAACCCGGCTGTCGGGCCCCGTCTATATGGACTCGCTGCAACTGAGGCTGCCCCGCCTGCAGCTGCGCACGCCCGATTCGGATGCCGACGCAGAACTGGTGATGGACATGAACGCTATGGACGCAAAAGCGCCGGGCAAGGTGCATCTCAGACTGATGGCCTCGCTGGGCAAGCACGACCTGATGCGCTTTGCAGGCGGCTTGCCCGCAGCGTTTATCCGGCGCTATCCCAACCATCCGCTCAGCATCCGGGGAGCGGTGAACGGCAATATGCAGCACATTGATTTTACGGGGCTCGACGTCCATCTGCCTACAGCTTTCCATGCGGCTGCCAAAGGCTACGTGGCCAACCCGGCGGATACGAAACGCTTGAAAGCCGACGTGACGCTGAAAGCGGAGACATACGACCTCGGCTTTGTCACTGCCTTGCTCGACCGGCAGGCGGCAGAGAACTACCGCATACCCGGCGGCATAACCGTACAGGGGAGGCTGAAGGCCGACGGCAACCGTTATGCCGCCAACCTGACAGCCCGCGAAGGGAGCGGGACGGTAAAGGTCAGCGGCTATTTCAATGCCGCTGCAATGAGCTACCAGGCGTCTGCAGACATCGACAACCTGAATCTGCACCACTTCATGCCGAACGACTCGCTTTACACCCTTACCGCCACCATCGACGCTAAGGGGCGCGGAACGGATTTCTTCTCGAAGGCCACGTGGGCGCAAGCCACGGCCGACATAAAGAGCTTCCGTTACGGCAGTTGGGACTTGGGCAATATGCTGGCCAAGGCCCATTTGAAAGACGGTGTGGCACATGCTAACCTCAACAGCCACAACGAGCTCATCGACGGCATCATCAATGTAGATGCCCTGATGAGCAAACAGCGCGTAGAGGCAACCATCGGCACCGACTTGAAACGGGCCGACTTATACCATCTGCGGCTGATGGACAACCCGATGTGGGCCGGTATGTGTGCACATGTGGATGTGGCGAGCGACCTGAAGCACTATTATAAGGTGCAGGGGCTGATCAACGACCTCACCGTACAGGAAGACACCGTATACCACCGGCCGGCCGACGTGGCCGTCGACGTGCTGACTAACCGGGATACCACATGGGCGAAGATTTATAGCGGCAACTTGGAGCTGAACCTGAAAGCCAAGGGCGGCTATGAGCAGCTGCTGGCACAGGGCATGAAGCTGATGGACGAGGCAAAGGAGCAGCTGAAAGAAAAGGTAATCGACCAGCCAAAGCTGGTGGCCATGCTCCCTACCGTGAGGCTCCATCTGTTGAGCGGCAGCAATAACCCCATTGCCGACTTCCTGCGGGCACAGGGCATCCGTTTCAAGCACCTGAGCCTGGATATGTCGGCGTCGCCGGCTTCCGGCCTGAACGGCAACGGCTACCTCTATTCGCTTGTAACCGACAGTACGCGCATCGATACGGTAAGGTTCGCGGTATCTACTGCCGACTCCAGCCAGATACGTTTCGACGGCCAAGTGCAGAACAACAGGCGCAACCCGCAGTTTGTCTTCAATGCCCTCTTCGACGGTTACGTATTCGAAAAGGGGGCCGGACTGAACGTGAGATACTATGATGCCGACAACCGTTTGGGCGTATCAATGGGCGCAACCGCCGAGATGCGCAGCGACGGCATCAACTTCCGGCTGCTGCCCGACCGGCTGCTGCTGGGCTATAAGGAGTTTAATCTGAATAAAGACAACTTCATCTTCATGGGGGCCGACAAGAAAATACAGGCCAAGGTAGACCTGATAGCCGACGACGGAACGGGTGTGAAGCTGTATTCGGAAGACCAAGACCCCAATATGCTGCAAGACCTTACCGTCAGCCTTAACCGGTTCGATTTGCAGAAGATAACGTCGGTAGTGCCCTATATGCCGCGCATGAGCGGTATGCTGAGCGGCGACTTCCACGTGTTGCAGGACCGGCAGGAGAACATCTCCATGTCGTCCGACATGTCGGTGAAAGCGCTTACTTACGAATACAGCCCGATAGGCAATGTGAGCACCGAGTTTATCTATATGCAGCGTGAGGGCGATGCCCACTGGGTCGAGGCTCATCTGAAGAAAGAAGGAAACGAGGTGGGCGTGCTCATCGGGACCTATACCAACCAGGGCGACGGCTACCTGGATGCCAAGCTCAACCTGAACCACCTGCCGATGTCGATGGTAAACGGTTTCATTCCCGAACAGCTGTTCGGCCTGCATGGATATGCCGAGGGGGAACTCGACATCAAGGGGTCGCTGAAGAAACCGCAAGTGAACGGTGAAGTATATCTTGACTCTTCCTACCTCGTCAGCGTGCCTTACGGCGTGACGCTGCGCTTCGACGACGACCCTGTACGCATCATCGGCAGCAACCTGCTCTTCGAAAACTTTACGGTATACGCCCATAACGACAACCCATTGAATATCATGGGCAATATCAACTTCTCCGACCTCGACCGTATTCATCTTGACATGCGCATGCGGGCACAGAACTATCAGATAATCGGTGCCAAGGAGAACATGAAGAGCGTGGCTTACGGAAAAGCGTTCGTCAACTTCTTCGGGCGCATCAACGGCAGGCTCGATAACCTGTACATGCAGGGAAAACTGGATGTGCTCGGCACGACGGATATGGGCTACATTCTGCGCGACTCGCCGCTTACAACGGATAACCAGCTCGACGAACTGGTGAAGTTCACCGATTTAGGCGATATGGCGGAGCCGGTGGTGAACCGCCCGCCGCTGACCGGTTTCAAGATGGACCTGACGCTGAATATCTCCAAAGGCGCCCACATCATGGCCTATCTGAATGCCGACCACAGCAACTACATCGACCTGATGGGGGGAGGCAACCTGCGGATGCAGTACAACGTGGTGGATAACCTGCTGTTGAACGGTAAGTATACCTTGAGCAACGGGGAAATGAAATATTCGCTGCCCGTGATACCGCTGAAAACATTCACCATACAAGACGGCAGTTATATCGAGTTCACCGGCGACCCGATGAACCCGAGGCTCAATATCACGGCCATCGAAGAAACTAAGGCCACCGTGACCAATTCGAGCGGTATCGGGCGCAGCGTCAACTTCAAGTGCGGCGTCGTCATCACGAAGACGCTCAATGATATGGGGCTGGAGTTCACGCTGGATGCTCCCGAAGACATGACGATACACTCCGAACTGCAGTCGATGGGTATAGAGCAGCGGGGAAAACTGGCCGTGACGATGCTTACCACCGGCATGTACCTTGCCGACGGAAACACCAATGCCTTCTCGATGAACAGTGCGCTCAGCTCGTTCCTCAACAGCGAAATCAATAACATCACGGGCAATGCCCTGCGCACGCTCGACCTGTCTTTCGGCATGGACAATTCCACCGATGCCAGCGGCAATACGCACACCGATTATTCCTTTAAGTTCGCCAAGCGCTTCTGGAACAACCGACTGAAGATTTCGGTTGGCGGAAAGGTGTCTACGGGCGACAATGACCAGGCGCAGCAAAACAAATCGTTCTTTGATAACGTAGGGCTCGAATACCGCCTGGACGATACGGCCAACAAATACGTCACCCTGTTCTACGAGAACAACTCTTACGACTGGCTCGACGGTTATACACAAAAATACGGTGCCGGCTTTATCTGGCGCCGCACGCTGCAGAATTTCCGTGACATCTTTAACTTCAGGGGCGAATCGGGCAAACAGTTGCCGCCGTTTGTACCGCAGGATTCCATCAAGCACAGCAACAATGAAAAATAGCATTATCTATATTCTCCTTGGGCTTGTCCTCTCTTCGTGCTCCGTGACGAAGAACATACCCGACGGCGACCAGCTCTTCATAGGTCTGACAAAAATCGACTATACCAATCACGGGAAAAGCCCGCACTTCGAATCTACGCAGGAGGAAGTGGAGGCCGCCTTGGCCACAGCCCCCAACGGTGCCCTGTTCGGCAGCTCCTATTACCGTACGCCGTTCCCTTACGGCCTGTGGATATGGAATGCCTTTTCGGGAAGCAACGGCAAGCTGCCGCAGTGGATCCTTAAATCGTTCGGCAAGCAGCCGGTGCTGATGAGCTGGGTCAATCCGGCCCTGCGCGCCTCCGTAGCCCAGTCGGTTTTGCGTAACCACGGATACTTCCAAGGAAGGGTGGGCTATGAAACCGTAAGGCAGAAGAACCCCAAGAAAGCGAAGATAGGCTATACAGTAAGCCTCGGCCCCCTGTATACCATCGACACAGTACAATATGTCAACTTCCCGCCGGCGGCGGACAGCCTGATAAAAGCCACGCTGCCCGATGCCGCGATGCACAGCGGCGACGCCTTCGCCGTGGCGTCGCTCGATGCCGAGCGCAGCCGTATCACCCGCCTTTTCCGCAACAACGGCTATTACTATTACCAACCGGGTTATGCGTCTTATCTGGCCGACACCTTCGATGTGCAGGGCAAGGTGCGTCTACGTTTCCAGCTGGCCGACGGTATACCGCAGGTTGCCAACCACAAATGGCATATCGGCCGCATCGACATCTCCCTGAGCAAGTCGATGACGGAGCATCCCACCGACAGCGTGGTGAGGCGTTACTTCACGGTGCGCTTCAGCGGTAAGAAACCGCCGTTGAGGCCGCGGGTCATCCTTTCCGACCTGAAGCTTCGCCGGGGGCAGCTGTACAGTTACGACAACTATGTGGAATCGTCGAACAAACTGAACTCGATGGGCTTGTTCAGCATGGTGGATTTCAACTTCTCGCCCCGCGATACAACGGCTCATTGCGATACGCTCGACCTGAATCTCAACTGCGTGCTCGACAGGCCCTACGACTTCTATGTCGAAACCAACTTCAACAACCGCACCATCGGGCGCATGGGGCCGGAGCTGAAGATGGGTCTCGTAAGGCGCAATGCTTTCCGGGGCGGCGAGAAAGTAGACCTCAACCTGCATGGTTCTTACGAATGGCAGACCAGCACGGCCAATTCGGACATGAACAACTATGAGTATGGTGCCGACCTCTCCGTAGAGTTCCCGCGTATCATTGCGCCTTTCTTCGGCAACATGCGCCCTCGCCGCACCAGCGACGGCAAGCGCGGCCGGCCGCTGTTCTTCTCCACTCCCGTTACGGTGGCGAAAGCCTCTACTAATATCATCTACCGTCCCGGATATTATAAAATGCATGTGGTTTCGGGCGAGTGGACCTACCAATGGCAGTCGTCGGCCAACAGCCGCCATGAGTTTTCGCCGCTTACGGTGAAATACCAGTTCATGAACAGTCATACGGACAAGTTCTTGGAGGTGGTCAGCGATAATCCTTACCTGATGGCAACCATGTCCGACTACTTCATACCGCAGATGCGTTATACCTATACGTATGCCAGCCCGAAGAAGTACCTCCACCCGATACGGTGGGAAATCACGGTCGCCGAGTCGGGCAATATCACGTCGTTGGGGTATATGGCGGCCGGAAAGAAATGGAGCGAGAAGAATAAGACCCTTTTCAAGAATGCCTATTCGCAGTTTGTCAAGATCGAGACCGACTTTACCAAGACGTGGCGCCTCGACAACACGTCCCAGCTTGTAGGGCATGTCAATGCCGGATGGATATACAGCTTCGGCAATTCGGATGCCACGCCCTACAGCGAGATGTTCTATGTGGGCGGCGCCAACAGTGTCCGCGCCTTTGCCGTGCGCTCGGTCGGTCCTGGCCGTTTCCCCGGTATTGCCGGCGACCGCCAGATTTCCTACCTCGTACAGAACGGTAATGTGAAGCTGGTGGCCAACCTCGAATACCGGAAGCGCCTGTTCGGCAGTGTCTACGGTGCACTGTTCTTGGATGCCGGGAATGTGTGGACCAACGGCGGCAACGACAACCTCAGCACGCTGTTCGATAGCTCCGGATATACTGGTTTCCGGTTGAAAAACCTCTACGACGACTTGGCAGTAGGAACGGGCATCGGCCTGCGCTACGACCTCGATTTCCTCGTCCTCCGGCTTGACTGGGGCGTCGGCCTGCACCTGCCTTACGACACAGGGTATGGCGGGTTCTACAACGTGGGTAAATTCAAGGACAGCCACACGCTCCACTTTGCCATAGGCTATCCGTTCTAAAGTATATTTAACACCTGCCATAAGGATGGTTACGGCAATTTTTAGTATTTTTGCATTCAGATTTTTCTAACACATTAAATATTCAAAACATGAAACCAACTTTATTCTTATTAGCTGCCGGCATGGGGAGCCGCTATGGAGGCCTGAAACAGCTCGACGGATTGGGCCCTAACGGCGAGACCATCATGGACTATTCTATTTATGATGCCATCCAAGCCGGGTTCGGTAAAATCGTGTGGGTTATCCGCAAGGATTTTGAAGAGCAGTTCCGTACGCAGATTCTCTCCAAATATGCCGACAAGGTGCCCTGTGAGCTCTGTTTCCAGTCGATTGATGCGCTGCCCGAAGGGTTCAGCTGTCCTGAAGGCCGGCAGAAGCCGTGGGGTACAAACCATGCCGTGCTGATGGGTAAAGACGTTATCCGCGAGCCTTTCTGTGTTATCAACTGCGACGATTTCTATGGCCGCGATGCTTTCATGTCTATCGGCAAGTTCCTCAGCAAGTTGCCCGAGGGGGCGCAGAACGAGTATGCCATGGTCGGGTTCCGCTGCTGCAACACGCTGTCGGAGAACGGTTCGGTGGCCCGCGGCGTTTGCGTGTACGATGACCAGCACCATCTGCAGGACGTGGTGGAGCGCACGGAAATCATGCGCGTTGATGGGCCCATCTGTTACAAGGATGAAGAAGGCAAATGGATACCGCTCGAGGAGAACGTGCCCGTAAGCATGAACATGTGGGGCTTTACGCCCGACTATTTCCGGTACAGCGAGGAGTATTTCAAGGAGTTCCTTTCCGACCCGAAGAACATGGAGAACCTGAAAGCCGAGTTCTTTATTCCGCTGATGGTGAACAAGCTCATCAACGACAAGGTGGCCACCGTGAAAGTGCTCGACACTACCAGCAAATGGTTTGGCGTAACTTACGCAGCCGACCGCCAAGATACCGTCGACCGCATCCAAAAGCTAATCGATGAGGGTGTTTATCCCTCTAAGCTGTTCTGATTCTCGCTTCCCACGACGCAAGAGCGGGGATACCGTCCGGGACCTGTCCGGTGGTATCTCCGCTCTTGCTATAGCTTGTAGGGGTTGCTTCACGATGAGCTTACGCGTCTTGCCGTCTGCACCGCGCACAATGTTCACACCCTTGGTGGGTTTGCTGATGCGGTGCCCCCTTTGCGCTGCGGC
>DBRC01000019.1:20970-30980 GCA_002305505.1 Prevotella sp. UBA1378
TGCTGCCCACGGCTTGCCTTTAGGGCAGCAATCCTTTTCTTTTATGGCAAAACAGAAATTGCTTATCCCGAACTGGCGTATCAATGAAAATAGTGGGGACGGGGCATTTTCCTCCGTACAGGTATAAATCTTTTTACCTTTTTGCCGATGGAGGGCTATCCTTAAACTGCCGGATATACTTTAGGCGCGGACCACGCGGATTTCACGAATCATAAAAGGACCGTGTCTACCTGCGTAATCCGCGCCTAAGAAAGAGGGAGGGGCACACGTATGCCCGGCCCGCTCAGCACACCGCTTACCGCGGTGATACAAAACGGCTAATTAGCCAAGGGATACCTCGGATCGCTGATGTTGTCGGGATTCTGCTCAAGCAGCGGGTTGGAGTCGAGGTCGCCTTGCGGTATCTTCCAAAGGAACGTTTTCTGCGGGACAAAGTTTAACGGGCGGAAATAGTTCATGCCCTCGGCTACGCCCCTGGCTATGAAGTCGTAGACATTCTTCCCCAGGCGATCGGTGCGCAGCTCGTCGAAGTAGAGCTTCCCTTCACCGATGAACTCCCATCCGCGCTCCTTAAAGATGGCATCGTCGAGCTCGCTTTGCGACATGGCGCCATAAGCTGCAAGCCCGGCCCGCTCGTGCACGTCGTTCAGATAACCCAAGGCCTCGCTCGAGCCGCCTTCCAATTGGTTCAGGGCCTCGGCATAATTGAGCAGCACCCCGGAATAGCGCAGCAGCATGAAATTGTTGGCCGACATCAGCAATGAGGCCGAAGTGGTAAAGTCGTAGTACTTGCCGTTACCGGGTGTACAGCATTGCCAGCCTTTAGAACCCGGGAAACGCCCCTTGTCCTCGGGGACAAACTCCATATAAGTTTCGTTCGTTCCCTTGCGGGCGGTACCCGATACGATGAAGAGCTGCTTGCGGACATCGGCGTCGCTATAGCTCTCGTAAGCATAAATGGAGGGACCTATACGGAGATAGAAGTAGCTTCCGCCGGCAGTGTTGTAATAGCTGTCGCCGAAGGTGCCGAACATGCGGTGCATCTGGTTGTCCTGCCCGGAAATGGCAGAATAAGCCAACTCGAATATCGACTCGCTGTTGTATTTCGAGGTTTCTCCGGCAAACATATACCACAGGTTCTTGTAGTCGGGCAACAGCGAATACTTCTTGGAGTCGATTACCAGTTTACTGTAGTCGGCGCTCTTCTTGTAATACTCCCTATTGCCTTCCATCGAGGCACGGAAAAGGTACAGCTCGCCGAGGAGCGCCTGCGCTGCGCCTTGGGTGGCCCGCCAGCTGTCGTAGCCCGCGATACCCTTCACGGGCAGATACTTCTCGCAATATTCAAGATCAGCGATGATGTAATCCCACGTATCTTCGGCACTGCTGCGCGCCAACTCGAGCCCTTCGAGCGAGTTGGTCATGTGCAACGGAATAGGCACGCCGCCGTAGAGGCGTACCAGGTAATAATAACAGTAGGCCCTAAGGAAACGGGCTTGCGCGAAGACACGCGTCTTAGCTGCCGCGTCGATATTCATGCTGCTGCCGCGTTCGAGCACCGTATTGGCCCTGTTGATGGTCAAATAGCACCGCGCCCATACGTTCGGGAATGTGCCCGTACTGGTGGCGGCATTCACGTTGTACCAGTCGTTGATGTTCACGTTGTTGTCCTTTGCGCTACGCGAGGGTTGCCCGAATTCGGTACAGTCTTCCAGCCGCATGATGTTCTGCCAGTTGCCCGCCATGTTGCGGAAAGCGGCGTACACGCTCGACAAGGCTTCGTCGAGCTGGTCCTGGTTTTGGTAGAAGGTATTAGGAGCCACGAAGGTGTAAGGGGTCTCCTGGAGATCGGTGCAGCCTGCAGTTATCACGCCGAACAGCCCGACGGCTATATATTTTGCTATTGTCTTCATAATCTGATTGTGTATTTAAGGATTAAAACTTAACATTTACTCCAAGTATCACCGACTTCGCCCACGGGTTGCTGATGTCACCGTTGATGGGGTTGTACCCGCGGTGGTTGGCAAAGGTAACGAAGTTCTGGAAATTCAGGCTCGCACTGAGGCTCTTAACAGTGCGTATGTTCAAGAGAGAGGTTAAATCGTAGGTAAGCTGGATGTTCTTCAGTACGAAGTAGTTCCAGTCGCCGTTCGTGCGGTCCGACAGGTAAATGTTATGGGCACCCGCTGCCGGATAGTCGCCGTCGGGATTCGCCGTGCTCCACATGCGGTCGTAAGCATATTCCGTGGGAATGTAGATAAGGTTGGTCACTTGGTTTTCGCCATAAAGCAGATAGCTGCCCAGATTCGAATAGCCCAGCGCCCAGGCGGTGCCGCTGGTGGAGTTGTTGTCGGCGCCGGCTATAGAGGCATACTTGAAACCGCCTTGGCCGTAGATGCTAAGGGAGAACTGCCTATAGGACACATTCAGGTTGAGCCCGTAAAAATACTTGGGCTGAATGGAACCGATACAGACATAATCTTCGGACGAAAGCGTCCCGTCGCCGCTGATGTCTTCGTACATCTCGTCGCCCAGCTTGGCCGTAGAAGCTACGCTCGGCACCGCGGCCTTATAGGCCTCCAGCTGTTCCTGGGTCTTGATGATTCCTAAAGAGCGGAAGGCGTAAACACCATCGACGGGCTGGCCTACCACCAACCGGCGGCTAAGGCCCATCGACTGGTCGCTGAGCGTTACTTTCTCCACGTTGCCATAGAGTTTCCTTACCTCGTTCTTGTTATAGGTGGCATTGACGGAAGCGTCGATGCTCCAGTCTTTGTTCTTGAACACATTGGCACCGACGGCAAGCTCCCACCCCCGGTTGCCCACTTCGCCTACATTGCTCAATATCGTGGAATAACCGGAGGTAGAGGGGATAGGCACATCGTACAGCAAATCCTTCGTCTTGCGGATGTAATAATCGAAATTCAGACTGACACGGTTGAAGAGGCCCAGGTCGAAACCGAAGTTCCACTGACTGGTACGTTCCCACTTCAGGTCGTCGTTTCCGATGCTTTCGTAATATCCCGGTATCTCGTTGATTCCGTCAGTATAGTTGGCTGCGAGCAGCTGGGGCAGCGATTTGTAGTTGCCTATCTCCTGATTGCCGGTAATACCGAAGCTGGCACGCAGCTTGAGGTCGGTGAGCACCTTATTGTCGGAAAGGAACTTTTCTTGCGTGGCACGCCATGCAAGGCCAACCGACGGGAAATAACCCCACTTATTATTCGTGCCGAAACGCGACGAACCGTCCCAGCGGCTGGTGGCCGTAAGCAGGTACTTGTCGTCGTAGGCATACGTTATACGGCCGGTAAACGATATCAGCTTGTTGCCGTACTTGGTTGAGTTAGGGTTAAGGCTGCTGCGGTCGGCCTGCTCGATGTCCCACGCGCCGGTGACATCCATCCCGAAACCCGACGCACTGATACCCAGGTTCTCGTATACGAAATCCTGCCACGAGTAAACGCCCGTAGCGGTAAAGCGGTGCTTGTCCCATTGGTTCGAGTAGGTAAGCACGTTTTCCATTACTTTGCTGAAGTTCTTATACCACGAATGGCTGCCGTTGCCGCTGGCGTTTTTCGACTGGTTGGCAACGGTCTGCGATGTATAGAACTCGTAACCCCGGCCGTTCTTGATGTCCTGTCCGATGCTGAGGCGGTAAGTGAGGTGCTCCAGCAGCTTCATCTCGGCAAAGGTGTTGAAGAGCACCCTGTTGGTGGTGGTGCGGTGGGTTTCGTTGTCGAAATCCTGCAACGGGTTCCACGCATCGGTTACGTAAGGGTTGTCGGGCACGGCATAGCGGCCGTTCTCGTCGGTAGGCGAATCGGTGGGCCAGCCATAGCGGGGCACATTGCCGAGGGCATTATTCTGGTCGTTGCGGATGGCATAGGTATATTGGAGATTGGCTCCTACCGTCAGCCATTTATTGAACCTATGCCTGAGGTTGGTATGGAAAGAGAACTTTTCGTAACTCTGGGTGGGTATCAATCCATCTTGTTTATAATACCCGCCCGATATCATGTATTGCGTGTCGCCAGCCTGGCCGCTGAAGCTAAGGTTATAGTTCTGCAACAGGGAAGAGCTCTTGAGAATCTCTTTCTCCCAGTTGGTGCCGGCATATACGCCCGTGGCCGATGCAAAAGGGGCAGACGAGCCTTGGTTGACGTAAGCGTCGTTGATGAAGCGGATGAAATCTTCGCCGTTGATGAGGTTCATCAGCCGGCCGGGCATCTGTACTCCGAACGACGAGTTGAACGTCATGTTCTTCGTGCCTTCCTTGCCTTGGCGGGTTGTAATCATCACAACGCCGTTGGCACCCCGCGAACCGTAGATGGCGGTAGACGAGGCATCTTTCAGTATTTCCATCGACTCGATGTCGGCCGGGTTGATGTCGCTGATGTCACCGTCCATCAGCGGCAGCCCGTCGATAACGTAGAGCGGCTCGTTGCTGGCCGAGATGGAGCCGCTGCCGCGGACACGGATAGACGGCGAAGAACCGGGCTGGTTGTTATTGAAAACGGCCACACCGGCTGCTTTTCCCTGCAACGACTCCATCACGTTGCTGTTGACGCCCGACGTGATGGCGGCGGGCTTTATCTGTGCGGTGGTTCCCGTGAGATCCGACTTCTTCATCGTGCCGTAACCCACCACCACTACCTCATTGAGGGCATTGGAACTGTCTTCGGATAATCTGACGTCGAGAACCGACGAGTGGCCCACTTTGATGTCCTGGGGCACATAACCTATATAAGAAAAGGTGAGGATGGTGCCGGCCGGGGCGTCTATCTCGTATTTCCCGTCTATATCCGTAATAGCTCCCACGGCTTTCTTGTCTTTCAAGGTGACGCTCACGCCGATAAGAGGTTCGCCGTCGGCTCCCTTTACTACACCTTTCAGTTTTTTAGAACTCCTTGCATTGCTGTCTTTCTGGTTTTTCTGTTCGTAGACGATGATATGGCTACCACGCATTTCATAGGTATATCCTGCACTGGCAAGCACTTCCGACAGGATGGAGGCAACCGTTCCTGCGGCATTCGGCAGGCGCACGGACTTATTGGTCTTGATTACTGCCGCATCATAGTCTACCGAATAGTCGGTCTGCTGCTCAATCTGCCTGAACACAGACTGCAGCGTCAGATTCGTGCTGCTCAATTTCACAGCCTTGCTTTGGGCATGGACGCCCACACTGAACGGCAGCATGAAGAAAGCCGCCAGCAACAACACGGCAAACATGTTTTTTTCTTCTTTCTTTTTCATGTAGTTGTAGTTTTAAGATAGGTTATAAACTGGATATTCTTTTAATTGTTATATATAGGCTTTCTTTCCCCGGCATGCAAGCCGGAGCCGGTTAATTCTCACACCGGTGTTATATGTTAGTAAGTTCTGGCTATATCCACACACAAGCCAACCGCCTTGTTTTTCATTTTTTTGCAGCCGTATATGCCCCTTGTACGGCGCACATATACGAATCCGGGTGGGGAGCACCGCAACCGGGAATGAAGGGGCTGTATCAAAACATTTCCCTTGCTTTCTCTTGATACAGCCTCCCCTTACGGCATTATCTGTTTTCTCAGATGGGATAGATGTAAACCGTATCCCCTACTTGCTTGTATCTGAAATGCGTACTCAGGTTGTTCAGTACATCCAACACGTCGTGCAAAGATTCGGTGGGCCTGAATTTCACATAATAGGAGCCGTTCATCTTACTGATATTATCGCACAGGATACGCACACCGTATCTTCTTTCAATCGACTCCAATATCTGGGAGAAATCGGCTTTCCTGAAAACGAGGTAGCCTTGGCTCCACGACAGCAGCCGCCCGGCATCTACCTGCTTATCTATATGCACATGGCCGCCGGTCTTGGAATACTCAAGGCTCTGGTCGGGATAAAGGATATAGCTGGAGCCCACGGCCTCGCCGTACTGGCCGTGCAGGCTCACCTTCACCTTGCCTTCTTGCAGGATGGCCTGATGGATATCGTCTGTGGCATAGGCGTTCACGCCGAAAAATGTCCCCAAAGCTTGTACGGAGAAGTATTGGGTTTTGACGATGAACGGACGCGAGGCATCCTTATGCACCCGGAAATTGGCTTCGCCCGTGAGGAAGACGGTGCGGGTGCCGGAAGGGAAACGCCGGGGATAAACCAAGGTGGAACCGGCATTGATGGTCACCAAGGTCTGGTCGTCGAGCAACAGCTCGCGTGTTTCGCCGTTAGGCACTGTCAGCTGCACGAAGTCTTGACCGTCCGGCCGCCCAAGGAGGTATTCTTTGGTGATATAATAGGTGCCGGCCGCCGAGAGAATCACCAGCACGGCAGCAGCTGCCCCCCTGAGTAAGTAGCGCTGCCATAACGGCCGTTGCTTGGCTGCCGTCGTGTCGCCGATGGCCTCGCGCAGCCGCTGCAAATCCGATAAGGTCTGCCCGCTATAAACAGCAGGGCTTTCCTCCCAAAGGGCTTCCATCGCCTGCCCGGCTTCGTCATCGGGGGCCGCATTCAGCATCCACCATTGGAATTTCAATTGGAGGGGTTCCGAAAAGTGCTTCCCGAAAAAGGTTCGTATGATGTTTTGTATCTTTAAATCTTTCATTGTTCCCATATCTACAAGTAAGTTGTACTGCTATTCACACACAATACCCGTCCGGATTAGATGCACATGGCCGCTATCAAGAACAGCTTCACCGCTTTCCGGAGTTCGGCCAAGGCCATGGTAAGATGGTTCTCCACCGTCCGCTTGCTGATGTTAAGCATCTCGGCTATCTCACTGTTGGGTATGCCCTCCACCCGGCTCAGCGTGAAAATCTTCTTCCGCTGGGCCGGCATCGATTCAACAGCCGAATTAATCAGTTCCTGTAACTGCTCGGCAAAAAACTGTTCTTCGGCATTATCGGTATTTACCGGGGCAAGCAACTGTTTTTCCTTAAACTTCTCTACAATGAGGTGATGGTCGTAATAATTGCATATCGCATGGCGGGCCATTGAGAATACCAACGACTTGAAAGACTTTACAGGAGTCATGGATTCACGGCCCTGCCAAAGCCTCAGGAAAATATCTTGGCAGATATCACGCGAGACTTCTTCGTCCTTAACGAATCCCATAACAAAAAAGACAAGACGCGGCTGGTAGCGCAAGAACAACAGTTCGAAGGCTTTCGAATCTCCCCGAAGAAATGCATCCGCCAATACGTCATCAGCAATTTCTTTCATCACACTCACTTTATTGTTTCGTGCCGCAAATATCGGAAAAAAAATGTACATGACAAATATATTCCCGCATTTTTTTATGTTCCTGAAAAGACTTTTACCGGAACGGCGTAAAATTAGCGGCAGGAAAGTCGCGGTAAATGGGGTCGTACTCTGCGAGAAGGCTTGCGGGGACTTCTACACAGACCGGCTCTTTGGAAACGGGATGCACAAACTCGAGGCGCTTGGCAACGAGCGAAATGCTGCCGTCGGGATTGGAACGGCGGGCACCGTACTTCAGGTCGCCTTTAATGGGGCAACCCATCGCTGCCAACTGGCAACGTATCTGATGATGTCGGCCGGTCATCAGATGTACTTCCAAAAGGTGGTAATTGTCTGTATGCCCGGCCACGCGGTATTTCAGTATTGCTTTTTTTGAATGGGGCACCTCGCGGTCGTAGGCATAGCTTTTGTTCTGCTTCTCGTTGCGCACAAGCCAGTTTTCGAGCACGCCTTCCGGATGCGGAGGCATCTCCTTGGTCAGCGCCCAATAGGTTTTATGTACCTCGCCGTCACGGAACATCCCATTCAGCCGGGACAGGGCCTTGGAGGTGCGCGCAAAGACAACAAGGCCGCTAACGGGGCGGTCAAGGCGGTGCACAATACCAAGATATACATTGCCCGGCTTGTGGTATTTCTCTCTGATATACTCCTTCACTGCCTCCGGCAACGGCGTGTCGCCCGTCTTATCGCCTTGAACGATTTCCCCACTTGACTTAGAGACAATAACGAGATGGTTGTCCTCGTAGATTACATGCATGGACTGGAGATGATTGGGTTAGCGATTAAGCATCAAAATCAGGGATTAAGGATGGGTTGCCGCGCCGAAAACATATATATCTTCAACCTATAACAACCATCCGGCCTTAATCCCTGATCTTTAATCCCTAATTAGAAACTACATGTTCATACCGCCGTCGACTTGTATTACCTGCCCCGTAATGTAGGATGACATGTCGGATGCAAGGAAGGCTGCCACGTTGGCTATGTCCTCAACGGTTCCGCCGCGGCGCAGAGGTATCCGCTGAATCCACTCCTTACGGATGTCATCAGGCAGCTCCTGGGTCATGGCCGTATCAATGAAACCGGGGGCAATCGCATTGGCACGGATACCGCGGGAACCCACTTCCTGGCCAATACTCTTTGCCAAAGCTATCATACCGGCCTTCGAGGCTGCATAGTTGCACTGCCCTGCATTGCCGTGAACGCCCACCACCGAAGCCATGTTAATGATAGAGCCGCTCTTCTGGCGCATCATGATAGGGGTGCAGGCATGGATAAAATTGAAGGCCGACTTCAAGTTGACTGCAATCACCGCATCCCACTGCTGTTCAGTCATGCGCATCATCAGTCCGTCTTTCGTGATACCGGCATTGTTCACCAAAATATCAATACTGCCGAAATCGGCTTTTACCTGATTCACGACCTCTTCTGTCTGTGCAAAGTCGGCAGCATTACTGGCATAACCTTTCACTTTCACACCTTTCGCGGCAATTTCAGCTTCTGTCTGCTTCCCGTTCTCGTCGATAACAAGGTCGGTGAACGCAACGTTAGCGCCTTCTTCGGCAAACTTCAATGCAATGGCTTTTCCAATACCGCGTGCAGCCCCTGTTACAAGGGCAACTTTTCCTTCTAATAATCTCATGATTCTAATTGTTTGAAATATATTGATTCTTATTTGTCGTGGTTATTTCATTAAACTCTTACCCAGTGCGCCATAAACGACTTTGGCGACAAGGGGCTTACTCGTTTCCTCGGTCATTCCGTGCCCCAGGCGACCGTAGATATAAGGCACCTCCAGCCCTTTAATGCAATAGTGAGTGATATCGGCAACCAAATCTACATTGTCGATGTCGAACTCGCCGTCGGCCTTTCCCTCAGCATATACCTTGCGGAACAATTCGATTTCATCTTCATCGAAATTCTTGCGCACCTTTTCCACCATCCATATATTGCGGAAAAACTCGGCACGCAGGTTACCGTTGCGCACAACGGTTTCTTTTATCATGCTCAGATGTGTATAAATCAACTCGATAATTTTATCTTGGGGGCGTATCTTCTTGGCAGCCACTTCGTCCAACTTGTCAGACAACCGCTCCAATTCTGATTCTATCACAGCATAGTATACGTCTTCCTTACTTTTAAAATAGGTATACAACGTACGCCGTCCTTTACCCGATAGCAAAGCGATATCATTCATTGTCGTATTCTCCAGGCCGTTTTTTGCAAACAGCTGCCGTGCGACATCTACAAGTTTCTGTCTGGTTTTTGATATTGACATTTATCTGCCCTCCTCGAATAATTATTGTATTGCACATTGCAAATATCATGTGCAAAAGTAAAAATTATATTTTGATTGAGCAAATAAAATAATGAAAAAGATGCGGGTTGCACTGCAAATAATGGAAAAACAAGGGGAAAACAGAACTGAAAACTTGTAAAATCAAACAATAAACAACACAAATATGCATATCATGTAAAAAAGTATGCAAAAAAATTTGCTCAATCAAAAATAAAGCAGTACCTTTGCACTCGCAAATAAGAAATATCGCGGAGTGGAGCAGTTGGTAGCTCGCCAGGCTCATAACCTGGAGGTCGCATGTTCGAGTCCTGCCTCCGCAACCAAAACACGGGTAGTAAGCTGTAAAACAGTTAGCTGCCCGTTCTTATTTGGACATATCCCAACCCGCTATTTTAAGGCTCAGCGGAAGATCCTATTTTAACGCCAGTCCGGGATAAGAAACCCACGCTAATCCGGCGGCATAAAGGCA
>DBRC01000011.1 GCA_002305505.1 Prevotella sp. UBA1378
TTTTGATTTTTGGTCATTTTTCTGAGATAATTGGCCAATTATCTCAAAAAAATGGCCAAAAATCATCCGGGCCGCTTTCCCTTATGCCGCCGGATTAGCGCGGTTTCTTATCCCGAACAGGCGTATAAAACTGATGCTTATACGCTCGCGTTGCGGATGGCGTTTGGCATTTTTTAATGCCATTTTCCCTATTTTTGCATCAAATTCTTTCAAAAACCATCTGTAATACAAAAAAAACAGTATATTTGCACCTGCCGTTCTTTTTAGTTTGGTGCCGGCCGCTTCGGCAAGCCGTGCGGCAGCGCAGTGCTTTTTGGGGCTGTGCCGCGGCGGTAAAGGCGTATGAGTAGGAATAATATGGAACTGACAGCAGCATATCTCAGAGAGAAATTCCGTGCGTTCAATGCCGCCTACTTCGGTGGCGAGTTGCCCGAGCCGCGGCTTGTGGTGAGCAATGCGCGTACACAGCTCGGACTGTTCAGTTGCGTGCGCCGCCGCAAGTGGCCGCTGGGTAAAGCCCCGGCCACGGGCTTTACCATCAAGGTGAGCGAATACTACGATCTGCCCGAGGAAGAATACCTGAACGTGCTGCTGCACGAGATGATACATTATTATATAACTTATAAAGGCATCGGCGACACGGCGCCCCACGGCGTGAATTTCCGCCGGATGATGGCTGCGCTCAATGCCGAGGGCTGGCACATCACGGTATCGGCGCGCACAAAGCAGTGGCCGGTGGCCGAGCGCAACCGCCGGAAGCAGTTCTTGGTGGTAGCCGTGGAAACTACGGATGCCCTTTGCTTCCTGTCGGTGGTGAATCCGGCGTACAAGACATACATCGACCGCATGGCGCGGCAGTCGCCGCTGGTGAAAGCCCACCATTGGATCGTTACCGGCGATACGCAGTTTGCTTCCTTCCCCCAAGCGCGTTCGCTGCGGGGCAGGCGAGTAAGCCGCGAGGTTTACGAAGAAGTAAGGGCGTGTGGCATAAAAGCGCCTGCGCCCGAAAAATAATTGGGGCGAAAAAGAGCGGGATTGGAAAATAAGTTGTAACTTTACACCCAAAAGTCTGTCTCCCGGTGCACCATGCGCCGGGGGCGTGCTCAGGCAGAGTTGTGCCGTGGCGCGGATAGATACATGAAAATAAACCAATAACATGATAAAAATGATGAAAAGACTATTACTTTTGTTTGCTACCGCCTTTGCGCTGCTTGCACATGCACAGAGCGAGCAGCAATGGGCCATCGTCGACGAGACAGGCGGGCAGACGGTGCTGATGAGTAACGTCAGTTTTCTGCTGGCCAGCGACTATGACGACGTTTTCGTCATCGTGTGCAAGGACGGCACAGAGGTGGGCGGCGTAAAGCGCGCCTCATTCAAGCAGGTAGACCCTACGGGGGTGACAGTGCCTGAACATGTGGCAGGGCGGCTGCTGGTGGCCGACGGCACGTTGATGCTGAAGGGTTGCGAGCCGGGGATGAAGGCCGTGCTGTACGATGTGAGCGGCAAGACTGTCAGTGTATTGACGATAGAGGGAAGCGAGGCCCAGGCCGACATATCAGGCTTGCCTGCCGGTGCCTATGTGTTGCGCGCGGGCAAGGCTGCCGTTAAGTTCGTAAAACGATAACCAACACACACTGTAAACAATGAAGGCAAAACTTTATATCACGGCCCTGCTGGCAGTTGCCGCTATGGGCGTTAAGGCGCAATTCGTCATCGACAGGCACGACGGGACGGTAGAAAGCACCACGGTAAACAACATCTCTTTTGCCCGGGACGGCGATTCATGGAAAGCAGGCACGGTAAACATCAGCGACATCAGGAGCATCACGCTGAGCACACTGGCCGACCGGCTTGCCGCCTATGTACCGCCAGCCTACAGCGACAATTATACCGGTATCACCAATTGGTATCAGCGCGGCAAGTGGAACCTCGCCAACGTGCACGACCCGACCGTGATGCGGGCTGCCGACGGCTACTATTATATGTACCAGACGGATGCCGGGTACGGCAACCCGCAGGAAGGGCACGGGCATTTCCATGCCCGCCGCTCGAAGAACCTGGTAGACTGGGAGTATCTCGGAGCCACGATGAACACGGTGCCGTCGTGGGTGGCCGACACGGTGAACTCTTACCGCGCGGTGATGGGGTTGAAGCGCATCACCAACTTCAGGTATGGCTACTGGGCGCCTTGTGCACGCATGGTGAACGATACGCTGTACCGTATGTACTACTGTATCGTAATAGACAATTATATCAAGACCGGTGCTGCAGCCACCGAGGCCAATTTCGACGGCTCGTGGACCGAGCGGGCGCTGATAGGCGTGATGGAAACCAGCGACCCTGCTTCGAACATCTGGACAGACAAGGGCTTTGTGCTGGGCTCGTCTACCGATAAGGGGAAGGACGGTTATACCCGGGCATCGACCGCCGACTGGAGTGCTTACTTTAAGTTTAATGCCATCGACCCTTCTTATATCATTACTCCCGGAGGCGACCACTGGCTCGTCTACGGCTCATGGCATTCGGGTTTCGCCGCCGTGCAGCTCGATGCCGGAACGGGAAAGCCACTCAAGCCCGTGGGCTATCCTTGGGGCGACATATCAGCCTACGGCACGCTGGTGAATACCCGCACGGCAGGAAGTCGCTGGCAGGGCTCCGAGGCGCCCGAGGTGGTTTACCGCGACGGCTATTACTATCTCTTCATGGCTTACGACGGACTGGCCGTACCTTACAATACACGCGTGGTGCGGTCGAAGAATATCACCGGGCCTTATTACGGGAAGGACGGCCGAAACGTGACGGCGGGCGGCGAGGCCTATCCCGTGGTTACGCATCCTTATAAGTTTGCCGGCGAACAAGGCTGGGTGGGCATCAGCCATTGTGCCGTGTTCGACGACGGGCAGGGCAACTGGTACTATGCCTCGCAGCAGCGCATGCCCGAAAATGTAGAAGGCATCTGGGCATCGAACGCGCTGATGATGGGCGGCGTGCGCTCCATCAAATGGGTCGACGGATGGCCCGTGGTAATGCCCGAACGCTATGCGGCCGTGCCGCAGGTTGCCATCAGCGAAAGCGAACTGACGGGACAATGGGAGCACATCACCCTGACGTACCATTACGGACAGCAAGACGGCAGCGTGCCGGTGGCTTTGATGCCCAACCATACCGTGAAGGGAGGACCGCTCAACGGGAAGGCATGGAGCTACGACCCGGATGCACGCCTGTTGACCATCGGCAGCGTAAAACTGGCCGTATCGCGCGAAACCGACTGGGAAACAAGTCCGCGCAGGCCAGCGCTTGCTTATTCGGGTATCAACGGTAATACAACCTACTGGGGAAAGAAGGTTTCCGATGCCGCCACAGCTTATACCACCGTGGGGGCTGCCGACTGCTCGTCGGGATGGAACACGGCTTTCTCCGACTATTACACGCTGGCACCCGGACAAACGCTCCATCTGGCTTTCGTTAACCATACTAAGGGAGCCGAGAACTGGCAAAACTGGAACCTCTGTGTTACTACCGATGCCGACCGCGGCGCTACGGGCTGGGGCGAATATTTCATATTGCGCTCGGATGCCTATGGATGGGGCGACAGCAACTTCAAGGCGGCCAGCATCGCTACGGCCAACTATCCCGGATGGGCTACGTTCAGACAGCTGATGGAGGGGGCTTACGTGCGGATGACGGTGAAGCGCGAAGGGGCAAACATCAACGTAACGGCTGTAGCCACAGCTGCCAACGGGCGCATGATGACCGAAACCTATACGCAGGCATGCGGCGACGGCAGCCAGCCGGTGCGTGCTTATCTTATTTGCGATAACTCGTATTTTGAAATCAATCCCAATGAGACATATATAAAATAGGCGATGAAGATATCTGTTCTCATACTGGCTGTGCTGCTCTTTTCGGGCGGCGCAGCCAACGCGCAAGGCGAACGGAAAAAGTGGGCAGAGCCACAGCTGACGGATACGCCGATGGTGCACGACCCGGTAATGGCCGTTGAAGACGGCGTGTATTATCTTTACAGCACGGGTAAGGGGCTGAAGCAGATGACATCGCACGACAGGAAAACATGGCGCATAGCCAGCCACGGGGCATTGCCTGCCATCCCGGCGTGGACCCACGACTCGGTGCCGGGCTTCAAAAGTCATGTGTGGGCACCCGACGTGATAAGGTACCGCGCCCGCTGGTGGATGGCTTACAGCTGTTCCACGTTCGGGAAAAACACGTCGGCCATCGGTTTGATAAGTGTCGATTCGCTGTGCCATGCCGATGGCTGGCGCGATGAGGGCGCGCTTATCTGTTCGCAGCGCGGGCGCAATAACTGGAATGCTATCGACCCCAACTTCTTCATCGACCGTCAAGGGTATCCGTGGCTTACGTTCGGCTCCTTCTGGGACGGCATCCAGCTGGTACGCCTCGACAGTACGATGCATGTGCTTCAAGGCTGCGTGCCGGTAACCATTGCGCGCCGCCACGACCCAGCAAGGCCGCCCGAGGGCACGAACCCTACATCGAGCTATGCCGGTACCAACGCGATCGAGGCACCGTTTGTGTTTTATCGCGACGGCTGGTATCACTTGTTTGTATCGTGGGATTATTGCTGCCGCGGAAAGCAGAGCACCTACCGGGTGGTGACAGGGCGGAGCCGCACACCCGACGGGCCGTATGTCGACAGGGATAACCTACCGATGGAAAAGGGTGGAGGCACCCTGCTTATCGAAGGCGATAAGAAAGAATTCGAGGCTTTGGGGCATTGTGCGGTCTATCGTTTTGGCAGCGACGACTTGTTCGTCTGTCATGGCTACAGCATTGCCTACGACGGTGCTTCTGTCTTAGTGCAGCGTAAAATCAACTGGACACCCGACGGCTGGCCTGTATTGGGCGAATAGAACTCCTGACTTCGTCACTCTTTTTTA
>DBRC01000013.1:0-21331 GCA_002305505.1 Prevotella sp. UBA1378
CCGCAGCGCAAAGGGGCACCGCCGGCCGGATTAACGTGATATCCTTATCCCGAACTCATGTACCTAATAGAACAGAGTATTAAACGTAAGATTGAGGCAGTTGGAACGCCATTAAAAGATTGGGACATCCAAATCAAATATGGCACAAGACTGGTTTCAATGATGCTTCATAATCTCTACTGAGGAAAGAGGCGAAATCCTTGCCAACTGCCAGACGGAAGATGAACGTAATAGAACGGCTGAACTTATTCGACCTCTTATCCGCCTAATGCCCTAAGATTGCCTTTCAAACATCAACCCCTGCCGTTCTACCGTTAACTGCTATTTTTCTTCCTGATAATCCACATATTCGCCCTCATCGTCGGCAAATATCTTCCGGTTCGTCCCTTCCTGCCCCCTGCTGTCAATGATGGTTTCGCCGGTGGCAGTGCGGGTACGCCGCGTTGTACCGCCTTGCTGTGCAGCCCCCGGGTTGGACTGATGCTGCGAGCGCCCCCACCCGAACGAATATTGCTGCTGCCTGCGCCCGGTATAATTGCGGTTATGCCGGTTGCTGCGGTCTTCCGACGGGTTTACCATGGCATCCCGGAACCGTCGAATCATTTGCATGACGAACCGGAAGGCCAGCATCCCCCCCACTATAAGTAAGAAAAGAAAGACACCTAATACAATCAGAATGGTTTGGAGCATAGATATTACCTCGCTATTTTTGTGGATACAGCCGACAAGACAACATACCATGCTACAATGGCGGCAAAACCGCTGAGGCGGAAAACGAGCAACAGGGGGATACAGGTAAAAAGGAAGACATACTTTATCTCATTGCCTTTCCAGCCCCATGACTTAAATTTGAGCGCGAACATCGGCAGCTCGGCCACCAGCAGATAACAGCTGACAAGGAGCAGGCCGATGACACCCATCGTGATATAGGGAGAAGAAGACAGCATCTCCTCGCTGCCTACGATGAGCGATGCCCAAAAAAGGGCGTTGGCCGGTGTAGGAAGCCCGATAAAGCTCGTTGCCTGCCGCTCGTCGAGATTGAATTTAGCCAAGCGCAATGCCGAGAAAGCCGCCATCACGAAAGCCGCATAAGGCAGCAGATGACTGAAAGAGGCTACCGATGCCGGATACTCCTGCGTATAGAGCAGGCTGAACACCATCGCCGAGGGCGCTGCGCCGAAAGTAATCACGTCGGCCAGCGAGTCGAGCTCCTTGCCGATAGGCGAAGACACATGGAGCAGGCGGGCACTCATGCCGTCGAAGAAATCGAACACGGCACCGATGACGATAAAAAGGAAGGCCATGGCGTAAATACCCGAAAAGGCATAGGTCATGGCAATGCAACCGGAAATCAGGTTGCAACAGGTTATCATGTTTGGGATATGCTTCTTCATTCTGATGTATAAAGCATTAAAAAAAAGATAAAACCATCCGCTGCGTTTACGCGCCGGGATTCATTTCAGCCGTGCTATCACGGTCTGGTCGCCCACGGTCGACTGCCCCATCCTTACGCAGACCTCAGTGCCCAGCGGCAGGTAGACATCAACACGCGACCCCAGTTTGATGAACCCCAAATGCTCGTCAATGTAGCATTCTTCATTATCCTTGGCATACGTCACGATGCGGCGCGCCATCGCACCGGCTATCTGGCGGCAAAGCACTTCCGTTCCGTCGGGGGTTTCGATCATGATGTCGGCATGCTCGTTCTCCTCGCTGGCCTTTGGCAGCCATGCCTTGTGGTAATTGCCGTCTTCGTGGCGCACGAACTTCACCTTGCCTTCCACGGGAAACCAGTTGGCATGTACATTAAAGAGGCTCATGAAAATCGAAATCACCAGACGGCGGTCGTGGAAATACTCGTTCTCCTCCACTTCCTCGATGACCACAATCTTTCCGTCGGCAGGGGCCACGACCGTTTTTTCCGGGGCTCCGTTGAAATAGCGTATCGGGCAACGGTAGAAGTTGAGCACAATGGCCCATACGGTGCCGGAAACCACAGTAAAGGCCCAAAACGGCACCTTCGTATCGAAAGACCGCCACAGGATGACGGCAAAGGCTATCAGCACGAACATACTGTAGATGAGCGTGTCCGTACCTTCACGGTGTATTCTGATTTTTTTTAGCTTCTTGATTCTTTCTCCCATGTATGTTAATAACGATTGTTTTAAACCGGATGCAAAGGTACGCTATTTTTGCGTATCTCACAAACATTTTCCCCTTTTCTTTGCTTTGCAAACAAATATTTCCACGGATTAAGCCGCCCATAATCGCGTACATCCGCGCACAGGCTGCGCCACCACAGCACACAATAAATTGCAGGCTTTAACAATTAGTAGGAAGCGGCCGCTTGGTTTATTCGGAAATTAGCCGTATCTTTGCAGGAGATAAGCTGCGCCCGGCTGCCCGGAAGCCCACCTTCCACGGCACGCCGGCGCCATCATGCACCCACTAAAGCGACAAAAAGGAGACATAAAGGAATGGAAGATTTCGTACATCTTCATGTACATACTTACTACTCGATCCTGGACGGGCAGTCGAGCATAAAGAAACTTGTGGACAAGGCCATCGCCAACGGTATGCGCGGCATGGCCATCACCGACCACGGCGACATGTTCGGCATAAAAGAATTCCACGACATCTGCAACGACGTGAACAAAGCACGGAAGAAAGAAGGACTGGAGCCGTTCAAGCCCATCTTCGGATGCGAGATGTACGTGGCCAAGCATGGGCCGAAGGAGAAAAAAGACGGCAAGCCCGACCAAAGCGGATACCACCTCATCGTGCTGGCCAAGAACTACCGCGGGTACAAGAACCTGATTAAACTGGTGTCCAACTCGTGGGTGGATGGCTACTACATGCGGCCGCGTACCGACCGCACCGAGCTGGAGAAATACCACGAGGGGCTGATTGTCTGCTCGGCATGTATCGCCGGCGAGGTGCCCCGCAAGCTGCTCAACGGCGACATCGGCGGCGCACGCGAAGCCGTGGAATGGCACAAACGCGTGTTCGGCGACGATTATTACCTGGAGCTACAGCGGCACGAGGTGAAAGACCCGCACCTGAGGGCCAACCGCGAAACATTCCCCCTGCAGCAGCGGGCCAACAAGATGCTCATGGAACTGGCACGGGAGTACGGCGTAAAACTGGTGTGCAGCAACGACGCACACTTCGTGGACAAAGAAAACGCCGAGGCACACGATCATCTGCTCTGCCTATCGACAGGGAAAGACCTCGACGACCCGGCACGCATGCTCTACTCGAAGCAAGAGTGGTTCAAGACACGCGAGGAGATGAACGAGGTATTCGCCGACGTGCCCGAAGCGCTCAGAAACACGCTGGAAATCCTGGACAAAATAGAGCTGTACAGCATCGACCACGACCCGATTATGCCCTTCTTCCCCATCCCCGAAGACTTCGGCACGGAAGAAGAGTGGCGCACAAAATTCACCGCCCAGCAGCTGTTCGACGAGTTTACCAGCGACGAAAACGGCAATAACCAACTGCCACGCGAGGAGGGCGAAGAAAAGATAAACAAGCTGGGAGGCGTGGAAAAGCTCTACCGCATCAAGTTCGAAGCCGACTATCTGGCCAAGCTCTCATACGAGGGAGCCAAGAAGCGCTATGGTGACCCGCTGCCCAAGGAGGTCGACGAGCGCGTACGCTTTGAACTGCACATCATGAAGACCATGGGGTTCCCCGGCTACTTCCTTATCGTGCAGGACTTCATCAACTCGGCACGCGACGAGCTCGGCGTAATCGTGGGCCCCGGGCGCGGGTCGGCCGCCGGCTCGGTTGTGGCCTATTGCCTGGGTATCACGAAAATCGACCCACTGAAATACGACCTGCTGTTCGAGCGTTTCCTGAATCCCGACCGCATATCATTGCCGGATATCGATACCGACTTCGACGACGACGGGCGCGGAAAGGTGCTGAAATGGGTGATGGACAAATACGGGCATGACAACTGTGCGCACATCATCACCTACGCCACGATGGCCACGAAGAACTCGATTAAGGACGTGGCACGCGTGGAAAAGCTCCCGCTGCCCGTCTCCAACGCGCTCTGTAAGGCCATCCCCGACCGGCTGCCCGACGGACTGAAGATGAACCTGCCCAACGCCATCAAGTGTACACCCGAACTGCGCGACGCCGAAGTTTCCAACGACCCACAGCTGGCCAACACCATCAAATACGCCAAGATGCTCGAAGGCACCGTGCGCGGAACGGGCATCCATGCCTGCGGATTCATCATCTGCCGCGACCCCATCAGCGACTGGGTGCCGGTATCTACCGCCGACGACCCCGACTTCAAGGATACGAAAACCAACTGCACGCAATACGACGGGCATGTCATCGAATCGACGGGGCTCATCAAGATGGACTTCCTCGGACTGAAGACGCTCTCGGAGCTGAAAGAGGCCGTGGCCAACATCAAGCGGACACGCGGCATTGAAATCGACTTGGACAACATCCCCATCGACGACCCGAAAACCTACGAGCTCTACCAGCAGGGGCGCACCATAGGCACGTTCCAGTTTGAGTCGGCCGGCATGCAGAAATACCTGCGCGAACTGAAACCGACGGTATTCGAAGACCTCATCGCCATGAATGCCCTCTACCGCCCGGGGCCGATGGACTACATCCCGTCGTTCATTGCCCGCAAGAGCGGGAAGGAGCCTATTTCGTACGACATCCCCTGCATGGAGAAATACCTGAAGGATACGTACGGCATCACGGTGTACCAGGAGCAGGTGATGCTTCTCAGCCGCCAGCTGGCCGACTTCACCCGCGGCGAGAGCGACGCGCTGCGCAAGGCGATGGGAAAGAAGAAGAAAGCCATCGTAGACGCAATGAAACCCAAGTTTATCAAAGGTGGAGAGAAAAACGGACACGACCCGAAGGTGCTCGAAAAGATATGGGGCGATTGGGAGAAATTCGCCTCGTACGCCTTCAACAAGTCGCATGCTGCCTGCTATTCATGGGTCGCCTTCCAGACGGCTTACCTCAAGGCCAACTTCCCGGCAGAGTTTATGGCATCCATCATGAGCCGCCGCAAGGACGACATCAAGGAAATCACGAAACTGATGGACGAATGCCGGTCGATGGGCATCGCCACGCTGGGCCCCGACGTAAACGAGAGCTTTGAGAAATTCGGTGTAAACAAAAAGGGCGAGATACGCTTCGGACTGGCCGCCATCAAGGGCATGGGCTCGGCGGCGGCTGAGGCCATCATACAAGAACGTGAACAGAACGGCCCGTACAAGGACATCTTCGACTTCGCGCAGCGCGTCAATATGGCAGCGGTCAACCGCAAGGCTTTCGAAAGCCTTGCACTGAGCGGGGGCTTCGACGGCTTCGGCGTGATGAAACGCGAGGACTTTTTCGCCATGAACACAAAGGGCGAGGCTTTCCTCGACACACTCGTGCGCTACGGGCAAGTATACCAAAACGAGCAGGCACAAATGCGCAACTCGCTGTTCGGCGGGGAAAACGAGGTGGAAATAGCCACGCCGCCGATAGTGAAAGGCGAGCCATGGAGCAGCATCGAGCGGCTGAACAAAGAGCGCGACCTCGTGGGTATCTACCTCTCTGCCCATCCGTTAGACGAATACAAAATAGTGCTCGACAACCTGTGCAACACCCGCTGTGCCGAATTGGCAGATGTACCTTCGCTCAAAGACCGCGAAGACGTGGTCATCGGAGGCATCGTAACGACCATCAAGTCGAAGTTCACGAAGAACGGCAAGCCATGTGGCTTCGTCACCATCGAAGACTTCGACGGCTCGGGCGAGCTGGCCTTGTTCGGCGAGGAATGGGGCCGCTGGAACGGCATGTTCCAAGAGGGCTCCACCGTATACATCACGGCAAAATGCCAGCAGCGCTACCGCGACAGCAACTTCTTCGACCTGAAGATACAGAACATCGAATACCTGCAGAGCATCAAGGAAAAGGCTGTAGACCGCATCACGCTCTCGCTCTCGACCGACCTGCTGGACGATAAGGTGGTGACCGACCTGATTGAAATCATCAACGAGTGCCCGGGAGAAACGCAGCTGTTCTTCCAGTTGCACGATTCGACCGGGAAAAAGCACGTGATGCTGCGGAGCACGAGTAAGAAAGTCGACGTGAGGAGCACGCTCATACAATACATTGAGTCGCAACCGGCACTGGACTACAAAATCAACTAAGCGCCAAGCGGCCGCAATCATGGCACGCTATTTGCAATGCTTACAGATATAGACAATAATAACAAAACAACAGAAAAAATGGAAGTACAGATTACAAAAGACAATTTCGAGAGTTTAAAGAATGGCGCACAGCCGTTGGTAGTCGATTTCTGGGCAACATGGTGCGGCCCCTGCCGTATGGTAGCCCCCATTATCGAGGAACTCGCTGAAGAATACGACGGGAAAATCACCGTAGGCAAGTGTGACGTGGAAGAAAACGAGGACTTGGCCGCAGAATTCGGCATCCGCAATATCCCCACTATCTTGTTCATCAAAGACGGGCAGGTGGTCGACAAGCTGGTCGGTGCTGTGCCGAAGGCTAAGTTTGAGGAAAAATTCAACGCCCTGCTCTGATATGGCTCCCAATATTGAAGAAGAGCTTCGCTTAGATGCCGAGGAAGACGCACGCGAAGTGAAGTACATACAGAACGCCCTCCCCTCCGAACTGAAAGAGAAGTTTGATACAGGCGACATCTACTACATGCTGGATGCCATCGTAGAGTATTATTTCTCAAGCGGTATCTTGGAAAACGAACCCGATGACGACGGGTATATCGACGTCGACCTGCAACAGGTGGCCGAATATGTCTGCAAGAAAGCAAAGGAGGACAAGCGCGACTATGCCCCCGACGACGTTTTCTTCGTGGCACAGGCCGACTTGGATTACCAGATGGAGGAACCGTTTTAGATCACATTTTGGATTAAGGATGTTTTGGATTACGGATGTTTTGGATTAGGGATTACGGATTACGGATTAAGGTTTATTAGCACGGAGGAATTTAATCCAGATGCTATTAATCTGTAATCTGTAATCCCTAATCCCTAATCCAAAACATCCGTAATCCAAAACATCCTTAATCCAAAATCACTTTCCTTCCCCCTCCTTCTTCTTCGCTGATAGTAACCCGGGTAGCGTCTACGGGCAACAGGTCTTCTATCAGTTCGGGCCACTCGATAAAACAGAGCGCCCCGCTGTAAAAGTAATCCTCGTAGCCCATATCGTACACTTCTTCCAGTTTCTTGATACGGTAGAAGTCGAAGTGGTAAATCAGCCCGTCCGTCGTATTGCTCCTGTACTCGTTTACAATGGCAAACGTCGGCGACGTGATGACATCCTCAACGCCCAGTTCCTCACAAACGGCCTTGACGAAGGTGGTTTTCCCTGCCCCCATCTTTCCATACAAGGCGAATACCTTACTATCGCCCATTGCTCCAACGAACTCTTTCGCTGCCCGGCGAATATCGTCCAAACCATTTATCGTTATTTCCATCTCGTCTGATATATTATGTAACACAATGAAAGCCTGTTTCCCGGAGGCCGTATGCAGTTGCTGCAAAGTTACAAAGATTTTCCGACTTAGCACCGCTATCCGGCAGACAATCTCCGCCTCACCGCTTCTTTCCCGTCATGGTGACAACCGGTATAATCATCTCTTCCATCGAGATACCCCCATGCTGGAACGTATCCTTGTAATAGCTTACGTAATAATTATAGTTGTTGGGATATGCGAAAAACGAGTCGCCCGTAGCAAAGACATAGCTCGTCGACAGGTTAGGGGCCGGCAACTGCGCCTTGTGTGGGTCTTTGATAACAAAAAGGTCCTTGTCGCTATAGGCAAGGTTCTTGCCGAGCTTATAGCGCAGGTTGGTGTTCGTGTTGCGGTCGCCAACGATTTTCACCGGCTTATTGGCACGTATCGACCCATGGTCGGTGGTCACAATCACCTTATACCCTGTCTGCGCCAACAACTTGAAGAGGCCGCTGATAACCGAATGACGAAACCAGCTGAGCGTAATCGAGCGGTAGGCCGACTCGTTGTTGGCCAGTTCGCGCACCATCTTCGACTCCGTACGGGCATGCGAGAGCATATCGATAAAGTTGAACACTACAACGTTCAGATCGTTCTTCTCTAACTGCTTGAACTGCTGAAGCAGCTTATCGGCTCCGCCCGAGTCGTTGACCTTATGGTACGAGAACGTGTTTTTCCGGCGGTAGCGCTCCAGCTGGGTTTGTATCAGGGGCCCTTCGTTCAGGTTTTTCCCTTCCTCTTCGTCCTCGTCTACCCACAGACTGGGGAACATCTCCGCTATCTTATTGGGCATCAAGCCGCTGAAGATGGCATTGCGGGCATACTGCGTGGCCGTGGGCAAGATGCTGCAATAGAGATCCTCTTCGATGTCGAAGAGGTCGCCGATTTCCTGTGCCAGCACGCGCCATTGGTCGTAACGGAAGTTGTCGAGCACCACGAGGAACACCTTCTCTCCCTCATTCAGCAGGGGGAACACCTTGGTTTTGAACAACTGGTGCGACAGCAAGGGAGGCGAGTCGGGCGAAGGCCCTACCCAGCCCATATAATGCTTCTTGACAAACTTGGCGAAGCCGATATTTGCCTCTTCCTTCTGCATCGTCAGCATCTCGGTCATACTGCTGTCGGCAGAGCTTAGCTCCAGTTCCCAGTGTACCAGCCGTTTATATACTTCTACCCAGTCTTTCCACGTACGGCAGTCCATTATCTGCATCGCTATCTGCTGGAAATTTTGCTGGTATCCCGTCTGCGTCACCTCCGTCACAATCTCCCGTTGATGGATATTCTTTTTCAGCGTCAGCAATATCTGGTTGGGGTTCACCGGCTTTATCAGATAGTCGGCAATCTTTTGCCCGATAGCCTGATCCATGATGTTTTCCTCTTCGCTCTTGGTCACCATCACCACCGGCACGGCCGGCTGTATCTCTTTTATTTGCTGCAGGGTTTCCAGTCCGCTCAGTCCCGGCATCTGTTCGTCGAGCAGCACCAAGTCGAAGTTGTGCTCGCGGCACTGGTCGATAGCGTCCGTGCCGTTGCTTACAGTAATCACCTCATATCCCTTTTTCTCAAGGAACAACAGATGTGCCCTCAACAATTCAATCTCGTCGTCGGCCCAAAGTAATAATCCGTTTGTCATATCTTCATTTTTTACTTTATCCGGTTGCACTGCTTCCGCCCTGCTTCATAACAGCATCCCGGACACCTTCAACCATTACCATTAATGTTTTGCAAAAATACGACTTTATTCTCGAAAAACATACAGCGGATAATATAATTTACCATAAATCTACCGCCCGGAGCGCTGCATTTTTGCCCATTGCCGGGGCGTTGCAAAATACGCAACACGCTATTACACCGCACATTACACACGCAACAGCATGCAACATCGCAATAGAAATGCAACGCAAAAAACTTGGATGGTATTTACTGCCCGATTAATTTTGCACTCAGAAACCGGAAGCGGAATCAGACGCTGCCGACGCAGAACAAAACTAACAAAGAATAAAAGAACAATAAACTAAAAAATTACGATTATGAAACAGCTTTTTATTAGCATGGCAATGGCAACATTATTCCTCACATCGTGTTCAACTGATGATTACGACTACAATACAACGCCACAGCCGTTCCATCCGACAGAAACAACCACCGAGAAAAGCCAAGAAGTTCCGCAGAACGCCGAAAAAGAAGCAAGCCAACAACTTACCCCACAGTAAAAGCGAAGGCAAAACGGCAGCAAGCGATGAAGCCCCTCACTCCTCGTCTTCGTCTATCTTGCTGCCGTTGATGCGGGAACGGATGGAGCGCACGGTCGACTGGCTGACGCCCATAATGCGCTGTATGTCCTCGTCGCTCCGCCCTGTCTTTTCAAGAACGGCGAAGAAGATATACTTGGCCGACAGATGCCGGTACTCGGTCTCCATACGCGTAACGAAGGCAATGTCGTGAAGGCGGTAGTACTCGATATAGTCTACAAAGTCGTTCTTGCTCCACCGAGCGGTAGTGCCCCCCTGCTCGATATCCCCGTGCAGACGCTTGCCGTTGGCCAGGATGCCGTTCTGCTTCGTATGCAGGTCGGATATCTTTTTGTTCAGGCGGTCTATCTCCTTCTGGCTATCCCCGCCGGCGGTATTTTCGGCAGCTACCAGTTCCTGCTGGTAAGAGCTCAGCTTGCTGCGGTTCTCCAGCACAGCGTTACGCTGCTCGGCACGCCGCCGCTTAATATAGAGGAACGCCAATAGCGCAGAGAAAATGGCAATACCGCCGGCATACAGCCCATAACGGATGCGCTGCTGCAATTCGGCCTCCCGGCGCTCGTGGTCGAACTGCTCCTGTATACCCTTTATATCTTCCTTTTTGCGGCTGGCAGCAATGCTGTCTTTCACCGAAGCCAGCCATCGACCAGTCTCGCTTGCCGACTTGTAGTCGCCCGAAGAATGCTGAGCATCGTATAATAAGGATAGCACCCCTGCTTTCAAAGGCAAATCAGTAGTTTTTAAAGCCTTGCCCCACATATCAAGAGCCTTGGCTTTATCACCTCTTCGCATGTATATCTTGCCTAATACTCTGTAAGCATACGGATCTTCTTCTAAACTTATTCCCTTTAATAAGTATCTTTCAGCCTTTGAATCATCACGGCCTGCCAGCGTTATCCCGTAATTTGTATAAAAACTGCCGTAAACAGCCTCTGGCAAATCTTTATATATCGGCAGTAATTTATTCAAGTAATAATAAGCCGAGTCTTCCTTATCTAATGCACTATAAGCATTGGAAACACTCAGTAGGTCATGAGCTATTGCCGTTTTATAGTTTATTTGATAAGACACGGCAAGGGCACGTTTATAATATTCCAATGCTAAACGGGGTTCACCCATTTTTCCATTGATGTAGCCCAATATCGAATAAATGCTATGCCTAAGTTTTTTATTCTTTTCCGGAACGACTGCCTCTGCCTCTTTCAGACATAGGACCGCTTCTCGGATACGCCCAAAATCATCTAATATAGTACCTTTTATACAATAAGCCCGTGCCAACTTGCCTCGGTCACCTTTCTTTTTGTAATACTGAATACTGGTATTCAACGGCTCTACAGAATTTATTACCCTATTTAAATGACATTCGACCCGTATTTTCAATAACCAATAATAAGCAAGGCTTTCTTCGTCGGTAACGCCTTCAGGAGTAACCGAAGCAAGTTTTTCAAAAGCTTCTTTCGATTTCTCCCTCTCAAGGAGCGAATCAACTTCCACCAATTGTTTCTTCAAACTGCCCTGCTGGCAACTTGAAAATACAAGCATTATTAATAATAATGTATAAATCAGTCTATTCATTTTATGTGGTTTGTCGTGCAAAAATACAATTTTATTTTCAAATAACCACTATAACAAAACTTTTTTACTAAAAAAACATGCTCAAGCGTTGCATTTTAACCTATTGCATACGCGTTGCAAAATACGCAACATTCTAAAAACAACACCTTTACACACGCAGCAGCCCGCAACAATGCGCCTAAAATGCAACGCAAAAAATTTGGATAGCACTTTTTCCTTCTATAATTTTGCAGTCAGAAATTTAAACCAAAACAGTTACCACTTATGGTACGCGAATCCGCAACGATAATAATACCAGAAAACACAATACTCTCTGTTATGTCAGTCCCCCCATCGCCCGATACCGGGTGTCCGGGGGGACTATTTGTATAAGAACGGGCGCGGATTCAACAAGCAAGTGCATATTTAGCTTATTTCTTGTATAAAGCACTCTTTTTACGGCAGAACCTGCATTTAATCCAAATCGTACAAGCATCTTGTAGTCCTGCTACAAGATGCTTGTACGATTTCAATCGGATTATACCAACGTCCCAACAGTATTTACGCCAGCATTATATGCCTTTATCTTTGCTTTTTTCCGGCAAGCAACTAAAGACATATTACAAAAATGATTCCTTGACGTCAATAAAGTAAGTAAAGTATAGAATACCGCACCAATAACATTAACGTATTGACTACAAATTAATTACTTTTCCTACAATGAAAGAAACCAAAACCAAAATGCAGAATTTCAGTTTGAATGGTACACTCCTGAGCATCCTATTAGCCAGCACTGTACCGACAACTGCTTTAGCGGTCGGTGACGCCGAGCCTGAAGCATCGTTATCAATCGAACAAACAGGCCGTTCTGTGCGCGGCCAGGTCGTAGACGATAGTGGCACCCCTTTGATCGGTGTTACCATTATGGTCAAAGGCACTTCCATCGGCGGCATCACTGACGCTGATGGTAACTTTAACCCAAATCGGTCATTAGGATTTCTCCGTGTTATATGGCAGTGAGAACTCCTTTAATTTTTCCCATATGGCAAGGAACGATTTTCGGGTTTTGAGCGATCTTGCCAAATAGAGGATGTGTTTATCTTTTGTCCTTCCCAAATACGCAGGTGTGGAAATTAGCTCGTAACGGATTGTTTTCAAGAATTGTTTCTTGTTAGAGTTGATTAATGCGTGTCGGAACAGTGACATAAAGTTGTATGCCATTACGATAAAGTTCCCACACGCTTCTGTAGCCCAGAAATTATGCGAGACAAATTCATCCAATGCGAAGTCATACTTGAGTTCCTTAATTCTATTCTCAGAATCAGCCCGTCCTCTGTAAGAGTCATATACAATCTTTGCAGGCAGGTCAAGGTCTGTAACATAGCAGCTATATCTGTATCTCCCCAAATCCTTCTCGTCCTCAAACAGTTCCAACTGTTTAATGGTTTTACCGGCTGCTTTAGGACGTTTTTCAACTTCTTGCCGCACCATGACAATGCGGCGTCCCTTATCCCATCCGTCTGCCCGATAAGTGGTTTCGGATATTTCCAACCCGTCAGTCACTTCCATCCATCTTTTCTCATGGATCAGACTATATTTGATGCGATTGTTGAAGCGGCAGGCTATAATGTAATGTAAGTGCTTGTTTTCCAAATAATCAAGTATATCTTTGGAAAAGAATCCGCTGTCCATGCGGATAAGTCCTACATGCTTGTCAGAAAGCCTTGACAATGTGTCATCTAAGAAAGGAAGGTAGTTTGTGCTGGCAGAAGTGTTACCCGGACGTAACCAATAGTTCGCTATCATCCTAACATCTGAGACAAAGGCCAGTAACGGATGATGAGACGGACGTCCTGGACGTTTTGGGTTGTAACCTTTCACTGCGCCTTCCTGGCAACCTTCCCTGACCATAACCGTGGAATCGAAATCCAGTGTATAATTATCAAATGTGAGTTGCGAGAAAAACCATCCGTACAATTCACTGAACAAACGTTGGTTTATAGCTTGGGTAAATTTATTGAAATACCGTTGATACGCCCTGTGGTCGGCACCACGTTCCCAACCAAGTAACTTGCAGAGAGCCGCATCATATCTGACCACATCAAGATGGCCGAAACAATTTGCACCGCACCAGATTCCAGAAAACAGACCATATATAAGTTGTATAGGATTATACCCTCGATTAGAACCTTGAGCTGGCAGTCCGCAGGTCATTAGTTGTTCCGCGAAACGGCAACGCTCCAGCATTTTCAAGAATAACGATAAACCACCAAAAGGAGTTATCTCCTTGTTTACAAACTTTATATCGTAATCACGCATCATACAGTTCCTTTTTGCGTGGTAAAGTTAGTAAATATCTATATAACAACCAAATACAAATATACTTCTCTAATGGCGGTCATTAGAAATAAGAAGTTGATTATCCCTAATGACCGATTTGGGTTTAACATCTCAAACGTCCCAAACAATGCAACTTTGGAGATTTCTTACGTGGGTTTCCAAACAAAGACAGTCAGTGTTGGTTCTAAAAACATCCTGTCCATTTCATTGTCTCAAGACGAATACCTTTTGAACGAAATCGTTGCAGTAGGATATGGTACGATGAAAAAGAGGGATCTTACGGGAGCAATATCTTCCATCAGGAGTGAAGACATCGTCAAAACACCCACCACTAATGTCATGGAAACAATTCAAGGCAAGGTGACCGGCTTAGATATAACCAAAAGTAGCGGCGAGCTGGGGGCTCCGCTCAATATGACCCTCCGCGGGAACCGCTCTATTTACGGCAACAACAGCCCTCTCTTCATCGTAGACGGCATGGAGGGGTCTTTCGAAAGCCTTAACCCGAATGACATCGCTTCAATCGAGGTACTGAAAGACGCTTCATCAACTGCAATCTATGGAGCGGCCGGTGCCAACGGTGTTATCCTGATTACCACAAAGAACGCCGAAAAAGGTAAATTCAGCATCAATATGGATGCTTATATCGGGATAAACAAGGTGACATGCTTCCCGGAAATCAATACAGGTGACGCCTATATCAACTTTAGGCGCGAAGCAGCCAAAACAGCAGGCAAGTGGAGTAGTCCTGCCGACGACGAAAGCATCTGGCCGAGCTACATGCAGGATCTCATCAAGAAGAACCAATGGGTTAACTGGTATGATTTGGCAACACAGACAGGCACTACACAAAACTACACCCTGTCCACAAACTATGCAAATGACCGCATCAAGAGCTACTTTTCCCTTGGCTACAATAATACCGAGGGGCTGATTAAAGGTGAAGAACTGAGGAGATATTCTGCCCGCGCAAAGATTGATTTCACAGCAAACCGATATATTACATACGGCCTCAACCTATACGCGCTCTATTCCAATCACGACGCAAGGGGCAGCCGTGTATGGAACAGAATCATCTGTACCCCACCTCTCGGTACCCCATACGATGAAGACGGGAACATGGTTCTTTACCCTGTTGGCGGCGATACCGGGAACATCAACCCATTGGCAGACAACGCTCCCGGCGAATATGTCCATAACACGAAGACGCTTACAGTTACCCCCCAAGCCTATGTCGAAATCACCCCTATAGAAGGATTGTCGTTCAAAAGCGTCCTGGGGGGCACGTTCAACAATACTAAAGGCGGCAACTTCATTGGCAACAACTCTTTTAATGGCCTGCAGACAGGCTCCTACGCGGAGGTACCTAACACCTTTACATACAACTACGAATGGCAGAATATCTTGACCTACAAATTAAACATTAACAACGTTCATGATTTTGTTTTCACCGCCGTTACCGATTGGGAAAAGAAGAGAAGGGAATATTCGCTGGCACGGGCTTACACCTTTGATACGAACAGTTACTCTTACAACAACTTAGGCGGCGCCACCGGTACCCCGAAAGTTGCTTCCAACTATGTCCAGAGCCAGAAAATGTCCTATGTAGGGCGTATCAACTACAGCTTATTGGGCAGATACCTCTTCACGCTGAGCGGGCGCTGGGACGGTTCGTCAATGCTTGCTGACGGTAAGAAATGGGACTTCTTCCCGGCAATGGCCTTTGCATGGCGCCTTTCCGACGAAAAATTCATGGAATCTACAAAGAACTGGCTCTCAAACCTGAAACTCCGCCTGAGTTATGGCGTTACGGGCAACGCAGGTGCAGAGGAATATGCGACACTGGCATACAGCCGCACCGGTATCATCGGATTCCAGGATACCCCACAATCGTACAGTGGCTATTCTCAAAACGTTGCCAACCTCGATTTAGGATGGGAAAAATCACGTATGTTCGACGTAGGCCTTGACATCGGCCTGCTCAACGGCCGTATTGAGGTTGTGGCCGACTGGTATAGGACGAAGACTACCGACCTGCTATTCCAAAAGAGCCTGCCTTATGCAGCTGGCGGCTATGCAAGCTCGCCATTCAAGATATGGACCAACGTAGGGGAAACAAAGAATACCGGTTTCGAGCTGGCTATCACAAGCCGCAACTTCGTAGGTGAAAAGTTTAACTGGACGTCAACTTTTACATTCGCGACAAACAAGGAAAAGGTGATTAAAACCACATCCGACGGCCCACTCCAGTTCGGTGACTATTACTTAATCCCCGGAGAGCCTATCCATACTTATTATATGTATAAATACCTTGGCATCTGGGGTACCGGGGAGGCAGAAGAAGCGGCGAAATATGGGCAGAAGCCGGGGCAGATACATGTAGCAGAAAACGGAGAACCCAATTACAAGCTGAATTCCGACGACTATCATGTAATTGGCCATGCAGCCCCAAACTGGACGGCCGGACTGACAAACACTCTATCGTATGCGGGGCTTGACCTGACAGTACACATGATTGCCCGATGGGGGCATACCATTGCATACGGCTTCACCGGCTGGTACCGCCTCGACGGACTGTCCCCATCGCCTGCAATCTGCGACTACTGGACTGAAGAAAATCAGTCGGCCCGCTATCCACAGCCTAACATGAACAGTTCGCAGGACGCTTATCAGAATAACAGTTCCCTAAACTATTTCGACGGCTCTTACCTGAAAATCAAGACTATTTCGCTCGGGTATACGCTACCAAAGAAGCTATTGAAGGATTTCCATATTCAGAACATCAGAGTCTACGCTACGGCAAGCAACCCGTTCATCTTTGCAAAAAACCATTATCTGAAGGATTACGACCTTGAGAAAGGCGGCGATGATGACGATGCCCCCCTGTCTAAACAATATGTATTCGGTATCAATGTTACATTCTAAAAAAACAATACGATGAAAAGATTAAATATATTCATTTTAACCATCGCCGGACTGGCATACCTGAACAGTTGCAGCCTGATGGAAGAGAACCCTTCCGCAATATCTACTGATGAAGAATGGTCAACGGCCGAAGGTTTCGAGAAATTGATAAATGGTTGCTATTATGATATGGTGCGTATCATTTACGGACAGGGCGAGGATACGTATATCATGACTTCCGAGGCAGGTACTGATATATGGCAGGATGTCCGTGACGGCAGTAATGGCAACTGGAGCAAGGTGCTTACGTATGACGACTTCGGCCCTTCCGTAGGCATGTTCCAAGAAGCATACAGCGGTTTCTACGGCACTCTCAGCCAATGTAACGCAGCCATTCATTATGCCGATAAAGTAACGGGGATGTCTGAGAGCGAAAAAAACGCCTTAGTTGCAGAGGCAAGGTTTATCCGCGCCCACAGCCTCTTCAATATTGTTGAGTATTGGGGCGGGAAATACATGCCGACGAAGCCCCTGACTTCTCCTGTCACTTCTTTGCCATCAAGCACAGTCAATGATTTCTATAAGGTCATAATGGACGACCTTGAGTTCGCAATAAAACACTTGCCTGTGTCACAAAAAGTCACAGGGCATGTAATCCGTGCTGCCGCATACCATCTTTACGCTAAGGCTTGCCTTACTTATTCCACGTATACCGACGGTTTGGGTAATTGCGCAGCAATCACCCAAGCGGAAAGCAAAGAACTTCTCGGCAAAGCCAAGTATGCCGCCGATTATTTGATTGACAACCAGCATTCATTGGGTGTAAGCCTGTATGATAATGCATCGGAAATATTTGCAGACGAGAACAACAAGAACAATAAAGAGGCACTGTTTGTTGTTACACACTCTTCTATCCAGGCATACAACCCCCGTGGCAACTACTATAACCGTGCCTGGAAACACTGGGATGCTTATAGCAATAATTCTGCGGGCATCTTCCTTGATGGCATTACCCCCAGTTATGATACAGAGGTTGGGGGGATAGCAACACACAAGCTGTCAAAGGGCAATTGCTATATGGCTCCTTCCAAGTATATGCTTAACCTATATGGCGAGAAGGATACACGCTATGATGCATTCTTCTTTGACACTTATTATATAAACAAACCTAATAACGGCAATTACTATACATGGACCGAATCTGATGCAAAAAGATACGGTTTAAGTTCGTCCCGTGTCGGGAACAGCAGTTATGACATCATGGTTGGGGATACTTGTATCTATCTGTCACGTGACAGATATTACACACAGGCCGAGAAGAATGCTTCCCGTTATGCAATCTACAATATTGCTGATAATTATGTGGACACATCGAAACCCGGCATGTTTTTCCCAAGTTTAAGGAAGAACAATAACCCAAGCCTATATGCTGGTACGAATGCTTCGAAGCCTTACTCGTACGGGGACTGTATCGTATATCGCCTTGCCGAAACCTATCTGCTCGCAGCAGAGATTGATTGGAGATTAGGTGATAAGAATTCTGCCGCTGACCGTGTGAACGTTATAAGGAACCGCGCCTGCAAAAACCATGACAAGAGCATGAACATCACGCCTTCTGATATCGCTCAGGATTTCTTGTTGGATGAAAATGCCCGTGAACTGATTGGGGAATGGCAACGATGGAAAACCCTGAAAAGATTCCGCGCATTTGAAAGCCGTATCAGCATGTGTAACCCTCAGATTACTGCTTTCCAACCATATTATTACATGCGTCCCATACCTGCGAATGAAATCCTGCTGATTGATAATGCCGCAGAATACCAGAATCCGGGGTATTGAAAGACAGCCAAAGGCAGCACGCAGATAATGGGCGAAAATATTTATTGCAATCTGAGAAATATTACTTTCGCCCCATTATCTGCCTCCTGCCCTTGGCTTGCCGAGTTCCTTGTAGACCTTCAGGGGGCACGACGCAGATACAGATGTGTGCCTCGATTCTTCTTCTCGCGAAATGAAACACCGGACGTATTTCTATCTTTGACTTGGCAATGCCAACGGTATGCAGTTTTCGGTAATTACCTTTTATTTTCTCTGCAACGATAACATTCGTAGAGCATTCCGCCCTGATGTTTGTTGCATGTTAACATTCTTTAAATATGAAGTTGATTATCTTTGTTTTTATTTCACTAAATTTGGAGCGATTAATATTACAACAGCGTCGATTTGACTGGCGCATTAACCCAAAATAATATATCAACTCACAAGTGTCCGATTATTGCCCGAATCATCATTTAAATAGTTAATATGTAATGAGATATGGTGTTTTTAAAATCTTCCGATCTGATTTCTTATCTTTGTACTGTCCAAGATATAAGATAGTACAGAATATGATAGCCATGATTCAAGAACTCTCTCGCTACGTAGGCACGAAACTGGCCATACTCAGCTATTTTTTTTAAAGTGGTTGAGGTATGGAATGAAGAAGAAATACTATTTACATTTCCATAGAGGATGAAGACGGTATCTGCGAAAATCTGTATCTGTGCAATCTCTCTGTTTCTTCTTATCTCCCGAGGACAAGCAATGGGTTATATAAACTGTTTCAGTATCCAATTTCATGATTTTCATGAAGTGTTTGATTATATCAAGGAGATAGGATGTTATGTAAAAAGAGCTACTAACATTAAAATTATTCAAGCTATGAAACAAACAGTATTATTGAAAGTTTTGCTCATCGGGATGATGACACTTCCGCAATTGAGTTTTGGACAATCCCATACGGATATTGAGGGTAGTCCTGCCGAGGAATACGATTTCAAGTTTATCCTCGATAAAGACGATGAGGGTGAATTTTATGCTGTTCTTACGGAAGTAAACGATAGTGTGAAAGATCTCGTTGTTCCTGACTCCGTAAAGGCTCATAAATGGACTGGCATGTATTATCAACCTCTTTATTTTCCTTTAAAAAAAATAAAAACAAATAAGTACAAAACAAATACTACTCTCGAAAATCTTGTTTTGGGCAATGTTTTAGAGACAATTGAAAGTTGTCAGGGATTAAATAATCTGAAACAGATAGTGATGCCGGCTGTAAAAAGAATTAAAGAATCTGCTTTTTGGGGCATTCGCCTTCTCTCTTCAGTAGAGTTGCCTGAAATTGTAGAGATCGGCAATAATGCTTTTAGAAATTGTTATAATCTGAAGGAGGTAGCGCTTGGTCCCAATTTAGAGGAAATAGGCGGATCAGCTTTCTCCGGTTGCAAAAATCTGGAAAGGGTAGTACTTGGCCCCAAATTGGAGAAAATTGGGTTTGGAACATTCTGGGGGGCAGAGAAACTTACATCCATAGAGTTACCCCAAAGTTTGAAAATTATCGACTCACATGCCTTCTATCAATGCAATTTGCAAGAAGTAGTACTCCCTGAAGGTCTTCAAGAGATTGGCGATTTTGCATTCAGTTACAACAAACACTTGAAGGCTATCCATATCCCAGCGCAAGTAAGAGCAATGTCCCATCTTGGCTGGTGGTGTACCGAACTGGCAAGCTTGACTGTAGATCCTAAAAATGCCAACTACGAAAGCTACGAGAATACCATCATAGAGAAAGCCACCAAGACGGTTATACAGGGATGCAACACTTCGCGCATACCGGAAGGGGTAGAGCATATCGGCCTTTTCGCATTCGCCGGATTCCCCGAACTGAAAGAAATCGTCTTCCCTGAATCTCTGCGCACCATTGGAAATTTTGCATTATCGGGCTGTACCTCTATTCGCCATCTCTATATTCCTAAAAATGTAGAAGATATAGGAAATAATCATCCAATGATAGGATGCAAACAATTAGAAACCATCGATGTGGCTGAAGAGAATAAAACCTTCGATAGTAGGAATGGATGCCACGCTATAGTGAGAACCGCCACGAACACTCTCGTTCTTGCCGGTTCAGAATCTACTATCCCGGAAGGAATTGAAAGCATTGGGGAAAGTGCATTTGAAGGTAAAGACCGAACCTCTGTCACCATTCCTGCATCCGTCAAAAAAATAGGTATAGAAGCGTTTTTAATGTGCGAGAATCTGAAGGATGTATATTCCCTGATAGAAAACCCTATGCCCATAACAACAGATGTATTCGCGCCCCGGGAATACAGCGAGGAATATAATACAACCATATATGCGGGAAAGACTCTGCATGTATTGCCCGGCACAAGAAACAAATACCGACAGACTGCCGGATGGACCAAATTCGTGCACGTCCTCGAGGACATGGGTAATCCAAACCAAATAGAAGCCATACCCTTAGAAAAATCCTCTATCAAAGTATCTTACTTTGATCTTCAAGGCCGGCAGCTACGACAGAAACCCTCGAAAGGACTTTACATTCAGAATGGGGAAAAAGTATTGATCAAGTAATCTCTACATATTCTCATCCCGTTCTGCAATCATCTATACTTGAGTTCGGGAAAAGCAATTAACCTGGGCCCGGGATGAGGACATCACGTTAATCCGGACGGTGATGCCCCTTTGCGCTGCGGCGGCATGGCCGTTGCAAGGCGGAGGATATACCCCCGTCTTGATTTTTGGCCATTTTNNAAAATGGCCAAAAATCAAGACGGGCCGCTTTCCCTTATGCCGCCAGATTAGCGCGGGTTTCTTATCCCGAACTGGCGTAATAGATACGCCAGTTCGGGATAAGAAATTTCTGTTTTGCCGTAAAAAAAAGAAAAGATTGCTGCCTTGAAAGCAA
>DBRC01000013.1:21427-43622 GCA_002305505.1 Prevotella sp. UBA1378
GGCCGTTGGCGGGCAACGGGCAACAGGGGTATATCCTCCGCCTTGCAACGGCCATGCCGCCGCAGCGCAAAGGGGCACCGCCGTCCGGATTAACGTGATATCCTTATCCCGAACTCTGGTATCTATTGTAAATGATCAGAGCCTGAAAAAGCATTGCTGATATCAGCGGTAGAAGTCTTCGTCGAAATCAGCGCCGATGTCGTCTTCGGCAGTATTTTTCTTATTGGCTGGCGGCGCCGGCTGGTCGACATCGAAATCATTGCCTTGTGCCTGATTGGGGGCATTTGCATCGGTTTGCGCCGGCTGGTCGACGTCGAACGCAGCGTTGCCCTGTTGCTGGGCAGCGCCCTGGCCGGCTTTTTGTCCGGGTGCAATCGCGTCGATGTCGAAAAGCTGCTGGCGCAGATTGGGCGGAGGTACGGGAGCAGCAATAGGCAGGCCTGCTGCCGGCACGCCGAACAAGTCGTCCTCCGCGCCCTTAACCGGGGCGCTGGGCTGGATTAATCCCGGCAACAAGCCGTCGGGCATATCATCCGTTCCGTCCTGCTGTTCCGGGCGGCGTCCGCCTTCGCCTGCCGGCGGTTCGGGCTGCCTCTCCTGCTCCACGCTGGCCGGGAGTATCAGCAGCGGCTCATCGCTGATACGCAGCGGGGCAAATGCTTTTTCGAAGAACCGCTCGTAATCGACATAGCTATAGCGCGTGCCGAGCAGCTTCAGGTTTTCCTCGCTGATGATGATGCGCCGGCACCCCTTCAGCAGCTTCGCCATGGCCGGAACGGCGTAAAGCATACGCGCATACTGCAACGCCTCGTCGTAGTTGCGGAATCCGCTTATCTGTATGCGGCTGATGCCATTGTCCTCGTCGGTGCCGATATCAAAGTTGCGCACCATGAAGTTGGTAAAATTATACTTCGCTACCTCGTAGAGCAGCTGGTTGCTGTCTATCGAGTCGGCACGGTAAGCCAGCAGGAACACGAACCCGGTATTGCGCTCCTTGCTCAGCGTATCGGCAGCCGCCGAGTCGCCGGCCGCGGCGTCCATGCCCCGGCGCGACCACACGTCGCCCAAGTCGAACTTTCCCCCGTGCAGTCTGCGGCCTTCCTGCACGCCTTTTACTATCATGCCCGCCATCTCCGTCACCTCGCTTTGCGGATACTTTTCCACCACCTCCTTCATGTTTGCGATGCAGCCCGCAGCATTGCCGTCGTTCAGCATACCAAGGCCTTCGATGAAGATGAACTTAGGCCGGTTGTCGCCCAGCGGGAAGCGCTCTCTCGACAAGCGGGCGTTGGTGCGCACCTCGCCGTAACGGTCGGCCTTGAAGGCATCGTAGGTGGCGGCATAGAGCGAATCTTCGATATGCACGCCGAACTTGGCGTTTTCCACGAAATACGGGTCGCTGAGCAGCACGGTCCACTGGCTTTCGGGGTAGGTGGTCTTCAGTCTGTTGAGGGCCTCGGCAGCCATCAGCTGATTGCCTTGGCGCGAGTAGAGCAGGAAGAGGTGGTACCATGCCTCGTCGTTTTTCCCGTAATCGGCATACTGTCCGGTCAGTCTTACGAGGGCTTTCTCGCTGAGTTTCAGGTTATCGAGCTTATCCTTGAAGATGACACCCGAGTGGAACAGCCCTTCTTTTATCATATCGTTGCTGGCCGCCTTCTGCTCGTCGGTGAACGGAATCTGTGCCAGATAGTACTCCCGTTTGTGCGGGTCGTTGGCGGCACTGTCGGCTACGGCCATTGAATCGGTGGGAGACATGTCACCGCCTGGAGGCTGCAGGGCAACGGAGTCGCCGGCGGCTTGCCCGCTTCCGCTTTCCATACCGGCCAGATTCACCACTGTCTGGTTCAGCCGTTGCCAGTTGTCCACATTCTCGCGCTTCCCCCACTGCCGCTGGAAGGCGGTCTTGCCTTGACTGACGGCAACGGGGTTGTAGAAGTACCATCCGCCCTTCGCTGCACCGGCAACGGCCGGGACGTTCCTATCCGCTGTGGCACGGTTGCCCACGGCTCCCTGCCGCTGCAGCGTTCTCTCCACCTCGGCCTCCTGCGCCTTTGCACGCTCCTCCTTTTCTTTCTTCTTGAGCTCCTCTATCACGCGGTCGATGGCCTTATTGCGCTCGGCCTCGGACAGTGAAGCCAGCACCTGCAACGAGTCTTGCAGACTGACGGCATCGGTATGCGGCACCAGTTCGTCGAGCACCTTCGAGCGGTCGGACAGCTGCTGGTAATCGGGGCGCTCCTTATCGAGCAGCCCGATGGCCTCGCCGTAGCAGCGCTGGGCGTCGTTGTATTTCTCCTTCACCCAGTACAGGTCGCCGAGCCTCAACAGCAGCACGCCCTTCTCGATACCGCTGCGCACCGCCTTGTTGTTGCCCTCCTCGTAAGCGTAAATGGCGCGCATGGTGTCGCGCTCGGCCAGATAGATGTTGCCGATGGCGTAATACACTTGGTCGAGATAGTCTTTGTTGTTATCAGAGCGCGCCATGCGCCTCAGCTTGCCGATCATCTGCTTGGCCTGCCCCTTTGCCATCACCTCCGTCTGGGCGATGCGGGCGTTGAACTCCAGTTCGTAAGGAGGGTTCAGCCCTATCACCTTCCTGAAAGCCTTGTAAGCCAGTTCGCGGTTGCCGAGCTGTGCCTGCAACTGCCCCATCAGGAACCACTCGCGGGCACGCTGCTTGCGCCGTTTCTCGTGCTTAATCACCTTCTTCAGATAGCCTACAGCCTCGGCATACTGGCCGCTGTGCAGGTAATAGTCGGCCAGCGTATAGTCCCAGTCGGTGCGGGCACGGTAGTGCATCGTGTCGCGGCGCATCTTGACGATAAGGTCTTCGGCATCGTAGAGCCAACCCAGCTGCACGTAGCTCTTGGCCTGCCATGCCCGGGCGATGCCGTAGATGGCAGGCTGGGTGGCATAAAGGCGGCTCATATACGAGAATGTGGCCGCCGCCTCGTCGAAGTAGCCCTTTTGGAACTGCGCCTTCCCCATCAGCAGCCATGCGCGCCAAAGGAACGGGTTGTATTCGCGGCGCGAGAGCCACTCTATATCCTTAGGGGTTTTACGCCGGTTCTTGGTCCATTCCGGGCGTCCCTTCACGCTGTGCTGCTTGATTACCTTTTCCATTTTTTCGATGGCACGGTCGAACTGGCCTTTGCCCAAGTCGCGGCTGTTCTTGTTCGACACGGTGTAAAGGGGGATTATCTCGGTGAAGTTGTCTTTATTGCCGTTTTCCTTTTCCTGCGCTCCGTCGATAAAGGCCACCGAACCGTTGTAATAGGTATTGTAGCGGGCATTGAACGAGTGCCACCAGCGGTTGCGCGCGGTGTTCTTATGCGTGTCGCAGCCGGCCGTTGCCAACATGGCAAGGGCGAAGAGCAGCATGGCTGTGTATCTCGTTTTCAGTATTCCCACATTAATTTAACTTGAAATATAGCGTTTTTATTGTTTTAAGTGCCGTATAAATCAATATGGAGAAGAAGATAATGGCTGCACCCGAGGGCACATTGAGCCAATAAGAGATAAAAAGGCCGGCTATACAATACACGCTGCCGAAAAGGATGCTGAGCAGAATCATGCGGCGGAACGAATAGGTGAAGAGGTTGGCCGACATCTGTGGGATGGTGAGCAGACTGATGGCCAGCACAATGCCTACCATCCGCAGCGTAGAGACGATGGTCATGGCGATGAGCACCATCATCAGGTACTCGATAGCCGCAACGGGCAGACGCTGCGAACGGGCGAACACGGGGTCGAAGGCCACGCTCACGATGGGGCGCATCAGCAGCGTGAAGACGGCAGCGACGGCAACAGCCAGAAAAGCCAGCAACAGCAGGTCGGGGCGGCCCACGGTAAGGATGTTGCCGAAGAGATAAGACGAAAGGTCGGGCATAAAGCCGGGCGTCATGAAGCAGCAGATGATGCCGATGCTCATGCCGAAGGTCCAGAAGAGGGCGATGGCCGAGTCTTCGCGCACATCCTTGCGCCCGGCCATCCACTGCACGCCGCAGGCGGAAGCCACGGCAAAGAGCAACGCGGCAAGTATCGGACTGATACCGAAATAAACGCCGAGCCCGATGCCGCCGAAGGAGGCGTGGGTGATACCACCGCTGATGAACACCAGCCGTCGCGTTACGATATACGTACCGACGAATCCGCAGACGATGCTCGCCAGCAGACTGCCTATCAATGCGTTCTGAAAAAATTCGTATCCCAGTATCTCCATCGTCTTTTCTGTTTATGCCATGCCTAACGTTCTATCATCATCATCACTTCGTCCTTCACCTGGTTGGGCAGTTCGATGCCCCGTAGCGTCAGGCTGCGGCACCATCCCGCCACTTCCCCCTGCCGCATCGTATAGCATACGTCGCGGAAGCGCTCGGCTTCCTCGTCGGTGTAACCGTCGGAAGGGCGGCCGCGGAAATCGTCCAGTTCTTCGTCGTCGTAGTACTCGATATCCTTGACAGCTGCCTCCAGCATGCACTCTTGTTCACACTTTGCATCCTCACCGTTGCATGTGGCACAAGTTCCGCCCGTTACGACGGCACCGCTGCCGCCCGTCTTCGACAACTTTGCGAAGACAGCCACCACAATGCCTAATGCCAGCAAGCTTATCAACAACACTATCATATCTCAAGAAATAACAATCCTAACCATGCCCCGTAGGGGGCCAACGGCCCTACAAAGCCTCTTCAACCCTAAAGCCCACGGCCTTCAAATCCTCCCAAAAATGCGGATACGATTTTGTCACCACCTGGGGATTGTTAATCTTCAGCCCCGGAATCCGGAAAGCGGCCGGTGCAAAAGCCAAGGCCATACGGTGGTCTTCGTAGGTGTCGATGCATATATCTGCCTCGGGCGCACAACGCCCGCCGTCCCATGCCAGTTCGCAATCGCCGGTATCGTGTATCACGTAGCCCAGCTTTCGCATCTCTGTCTTCATGGCCTTGATACGGTCGGTCTCCTTTATCTTCAACGTAGACAAGCCGGTAAACCGGAACGGCACATCCAGCAGCGCACAAGCCACGACAAAGGTCTGCACCAAGTCGGGCGAACTGACAAAGTCGTATTCGAGCCTTGGCACACAACGCCCGCTATGGCGCAGCGTCAGCATCGCCGGCCGCCCTTCTTCCCTGCTTTCGAATGTCGACTTCACGCCCAGCAGGCTGAAGATATAACGCACGGTAGAGTCGCCCTGCCGCGAACTGTCCGAGAGGCCGGTCAAGCGCACCCTGGCATCCTCGTCCGTATTGAGCGCCATCATCTCGTACCAGTAGCTGGCCGCGCTCCAGTCGTTCTCTATCGTGTACGGGCGCTCTGCGTATGGCTTCGGCCTTACAGTGATGGTGTCGATATCGCTCCACTCGGCTTCGGCACCGTATTCGTTCATCACCCATAGCGTAAGGTCGATGTATGGGCGCGATATGATGTCGCCCGTCAGCCGCAGCTGTAACCCTTTCTGCAACACCGGGCCAATCATCAGCAGTGCCGATACATACTGCGAACTGATGTTGCCGGGCACCTCTAACAGCCCTCCCTCTAATTGCCGGCTGCGGATGCGCAGCGGCGGGAAGCCCTCTTCGCCCTCGTAGCTGATATCGGCGCCGAGATAGCGCAGTGCGTTCACCAAGATGCCAATGGGGCGGTGTTTCATGCGCTCGGTACCCGTTATGACATGCTCGCCCCCGGCTACACTGAGGTAAGCCGTCATGAAGCGCATGGCCGTACCGGCAGCCTTGATATCGATGACGGCGGGATTGTCGCGCAGGGCAGCGATAATCACCTCTGTATCATCGCAATCCGACAGGTTTTCCGGTATGATGTTGCTTCCTGAAAGCGCATTGATGATGAGCGCACGGTTACCGATGCTCTTCGAAGCTGGCAGTTGCACCGTAGTATCCAACCGTTCAGGAGCTGTTATGGTATATTGCATATCTTCTGTCAATCTGTTTTATTGTGCAAAGATAGCGCAAAATGAAGACACTGCAAAAAGAATCCTTTTCTTTTTTTGCTGCCGGCGGGAAGCCATGCCAGTAAAAAGGAGATGGCCATTCGCGGCAAGGAGAACGGGAAGCGGGAAAAATGATTCACCATAACAGAAAACAAGCGAAAACGACAGAAGATGCAAAAAAGTGCCCTTAAAATTTGCATGTTTCACAAGAAAACAGTAATTTTGCACCCGCAAACCATAAATCGGGATGTAGCGCAGTTGGTAGCGCACACGTCTGGGGGGCGCGAGGTCGCCAGTTCGAGTCTGGTCATCCCGACGGTTCATAAAGGTCGCAAACCATTACGGGATGTGGCCTTTTTTTTTGTATTTCCAGATTCTGTATGCATTAACCTTGATTCAGCCGATTAGCTCCATATACTCGCGATAATCAATGAACCGGCCGCCCATGGACTGCAGATGGGCGGTCTCGAACTGGCAGTCGATTAGTTTCCCACCGTGCTTTTCGAGGAAGCGGGCAAGGTGGATGAGCGCCAGCTTACTTGTATTCGGCTCTAAGGAGAACATGCTCTCCCCGAAAAAGGCACTTCCGATGGTCACACCGTAAAGACCCCCTACAAGGCGGCAACCATCCCACACTTCGATGCTGGCAGCGAATCCCTGTTCGTGCAGTTGCATGTAAGCCTCGGTCATCGCACGGCCTAACCATGCCCCCTGATGCCTGATGCGCAGCCGGCTGCATTGGTTGATGACGGCCTCGAAATCTTCATTGACAGTAACCTTATAACGGTTTTTCTTCAGCAATGCCTGCATCGAGTGCGATACATGTATTTCCGCGGGGAAGATGACGAAACGCCGCATGGGGCACCACCAAAGTATTTCCGGTTCGTCACGGAAGGAGTACCACGGGAAGATACCGTTGCTGTAAGCCAACAGCAGGCGGTCGACGCCCAAGTCGCCGCCCACGGCCAACAGTCCGTCCGGCTCCCCCAGCTGCGGGTTGGGAAAAACAAGTTTCTCGTCTAATTGGAAAACCATGCACCGCGCTCCTTACGTATCTTTCATCAAGTCGGTATCAGCAATGGTGATAGCACCACCCTTCTGCAGCTTTCCGAACAAAATTTCGCGCATGAGCAATGGTTTCAGCATCCGGGCAATAACACGGTCCATCTCGCGGGCACCGTACTGGCGCGTAAATCCCCGCTCAAGCAGCAGTTGGCGCGCTGCCCCGGTCAGCGTCATGCTCACCTTGCGCGCCGTGAGTTTCCGTTGCAGTTCGCCCAGCTTCTTGTCGAGAATCAGCTCCGCCATCCCGCGATTCATGTCGTTGAAGACGACCGTGCCCGACAAGCGGTTGATAAACTCGGGCTTGAACGTATTCTTCACCTGTTTCATCATGGCCTCACCGGCCGTAGCATGGCTGTCGAAACCGATTTGCGCCCCGGCAAACTGCGCCCCGGCATTGCTTGTCATGATAAGAATCACGTTGCGGAAGTCGGCCTTACGCCCTTTATTGTCTGTCAGCCGGGCGTAATCCATCACTTGCAGCAGCACATTGTAAATGTCTTGGTGCGCTTTCTCTATCTCGTCGAGCAGCAGCACGCAATTGGGGACCCTGCGGATGGCATCCGTCAGCAGTCCGCCGTCCTCATATCCCACATATCCCGCCGGAGAACCGATAAGCTTCGCCACGGTATGCTTCTCGGTGTATTCGCTCATGTCGAAGCGAAGCAGTTCGATACCCAGCTCTTGTGCCAGCACCCGCGCCACCTCCGTCTTGCCCACGCCTGTCGGGCCGACGAAAAGCAGCGAAGCCAGCGGTTTCTGGTCGTCAAGCAGTCCGGCCTTCGACAGCAGCACCACCTCGGTAACCTGCCGTACGGCCTCGTCCTGCCCGAATATCCGTGCCGACAGCCGGGCATGCAGCGTGGCGAGCCCGGCATTGTCGTTGTGCTTTACGGCCAGCGCATCTACCTTGCAGATCTTCGAAAGAATCTCGGCAACCAACTGCCGGTCTACCGTCTGCCGTTTCTGCTTGAGCGGATGCAGTTCGCGGTATGCGCCCGCTTCGTCGATCAGGTCGATGGCTTTGTCGGGCAAGAAGCGGTCGTTCACGAATTTCGCACTCCCCCTTACGGCAAAGTCGATGGCCTTATCGGCATATTTCACGCCATGGAATTTCTCATATCCCTTTTTCAGCTGATGCAGTATGTTGACGGTCTCGTCGATACCCGGCTCTCCGATGTCTATCTGCTGGAAGCGGCGTACCAAGCCTTTCGACCGTTCAAAATAGCGCTTGTACTCCTCGTAAGTAGTGGAACCGATAAACCGGATATTGCCGGCTTCGAGGTAAGGTTTCAGCAGGTTGGAAGCATCCATCGAACTGTCGCCTACGGTGCCTGCACCCACCAGATTATGGATTTCGTCGATGTAAACGATGGCGTTCCCCTCCTGGCTGACACCGTCCATCACTTCCTTTATCCGTTTCTCAAAGTCGCCGCGGAACTGCGTGCCGGCCAGCATCGCACCGAGGTCGAGCTGGTAAATGCGGCATCCTTTCAGCCGCACCGGGACACGCCCGCTCTCAATGCGGCCGGCCAGCCCGTATACTAGTGCCGTCTTGCCCACGCCCGGTTCGCCGATGTGCAGCGGGTTGTTCTTCTCTTTCCGGCACAGCACCTGTATGGTGCGCTCCATCTCCTCATCGCGGCCGATGAGCGGATTGCGACCTTTGTACGTATCGTTCAGGCAGGTAACCATGCGCCGCCATTGCTCCATCCGGGCCATCTGCAGCCCGTCTTCTCCGCCTTCGTCGGTACTGCCGTCTTCCCCCATCCCGAAGATTTCATCGGACACAGTCTCCTCCTGTTCATAACGCGATATCAGTTCGCTCATGAAACCGTCGATGCCGGAGCCTAAGTTCTTTTCCAGGATATAGGCAGCAAACGACTCATCGAGCTGCAGTATTGCCTTGATGACATGCGGCACCTTGATGAACCGTGCATTCGACGAAGTGACGATGGCCACGCACCGGGACAGCACGAACCGCATCTGCTCGGACATGTCGGGGGTATAATCTCCGCTCTCCTGCACCATCTCCTGACCGGCCAGATAATCGCGGATCGACCGCATAAACTGATTGAGCTCACAGTTGAAACCAATGAGCGACATACAGAACCCGTCTTGCTTCATCAGTGCCAGCAAGGCGTGTTCGGGCATTGTGAACTCATGGTGGTACGACAGGCAGATAGCGTGCATATCGGAAAACATCCGGTTCACTTGGGGCGAGTAATATATTTCCATTTCTAACTTTCCGGTTCGCAGGCAAGGCGCAGCGGGAATCCGGCGCCGCGTGCCAGTTGGGTGGCTTTGGCCACTTTCGACACGGCGATGTCGTAGCTGTAAACTCCCACTACGGCATGGCCGGAGCGGTGTACCTGCAACATCAGCCGCTCTGCTTCCGCTTCGCTTTTAAAGAATATTTGTTTAAGAACCATAACGACAAACTCCATCGTGGTGAAGTCGTCGTTATAGATGATTACCTTGTAACGGCGCGGCTCGCGAAGGCCAGTACGTTGACGTTCCTTTACAGACGATTGTTCCTTGGGCATAACTGTCTTCGACTATACTTAAAGCCTGATGAGCGTAGAACCGGTGGTTTCCTTGTCGCCGGTATCCAGCTGGACGGCATATACACCGCCGGCCAACTGCGAGAGGTCGACGGTGCCGTTCACCAACTGCTTTCTCATCACCAGTTTTCCATCGATACCGTAAATGCTGACCGTTGCCCGGCCTACTCCCCCGATTTGCAGCATCTTACCGTTGAGCGTGAATACAGCCTTAGCCGGCTGGTGGGCAGAGATATGCTCCACGCCGCTTATCCCGTTAATCTCCAACAGCCCTTTGTAGGCGTCAATCAGACCGTAACCATAACGGTAGTTGGGATAACCGGCGCCGGCCTCGGGATGAGATGCCGTCTTGGCAAACAGCTCCTTAACGGCCTCGGGTGTCAGCGTCGGGTCGGCCTGCAGCCACAGGGCAATAACCCCCGTTACAACCGGAGCCGACATCGACGTGCCGCTTTCGGCATTCATGTAATACGTTTTACCGTTTCCGGTAAGCTCTTCCACCAACATTTCCCCTATTTTCTTGCCAATGGGGGTATAGCTGTTAAAAGCCGAAACAACGTTGTGACCGGGTGCAGCGATGTCGGGCTTCATATTGCCTGTCAGCGTAGGGCCCGTGCCCGACCAACTGACAATCTGCCCTGTCGGGTTGGTATTATAAAAGCAATTCACCTTGTCGCCGCCGACGTTCATGATACTGTCCCTGAAACTCATCACCCCAACCTGTATCATCCTGTCGAAGATGCCCGGGACACAGACCGTATAGGGGGCATTGATAACATACCCCGACTTGTTCAGGCGGTTAAACGTTGCCGTTTCGCTCTGCCCCATGATTTCCACCTCGCCTTCACTCTCTACGACGAACGAGGCCGAGGGCGAAACATAGTTGGCGATAGTGGTTGGAAGCAGCAGTTTCACCTCATACGAAACCGTGCCGGGATACGTCTGATAGGCTCTCGCTACACAGACGAGGGTGTCTGCCAGATTACCGGAAACGACCGTATCGCGGAAATCCCTGTCAAAACCGACGGCTTTCGACGGGATGCACAGCGTATCCATGGTGCTTTTCATATCGACAAGAAATTTCAGCACGAAGTCGCTGGACGAGCGCAGCGTTATGGCCGGCGTCAGGCTGGATTTGAACCACAGCCGCCCATCGAACGTTTCGTAAGCGGGCTTCCGCTTATAGATAATGCCGTCGCCGCTGTTCCCTGCCGAGTAGACGATAATCCGCCCGGGGCCTGTAAGGGCGTTCAACATTTCCTCCAGCAGGTCATAGCTGGTGTTGAGATCCATCTGGCTACCGAAGCTGCAGTTCACGACGCAGGGCTGGCCATGCTCCTCGGCATAGTCCATGATATGCTTGATGGCCAAAATCTCCATGACATTGTACAGAAAGAGTTTTTGGTTGAGGACGTAATTGAAGAGCGTATCGCCGACCCCTTGCTTCAGACTGGCATTGATGGATTCATACAACGCATTGGTTTGTTCCTCCGTACCGGTGTCGAGGAATGTCAGACTGGCCACGATATCCGATTCGTAGGCGATACCGCGGTACTTTCCCTTGCCCACCATACTACCGGCGGCAATGCCCATCACGTGTGTACCGTGATGCTGGGCCGAATCGCACGTGCCCCTTGCAGCCCACAGCTTTTCCGGCGTGTCGTAGGTGGTGCCGATGTGCTTGTACCCGCTGGTGCCGCCGGTATAGATGTCCCACACCTGCTTGATGCGCAGGTGTCCGCCGGCATCGGTGAACATCGGATGGGTAAAATCAAAGCCCGTATCGGCTATGCCTACCACGACGCCCTTCCCGGTATATGCCTGCGGCAGGCTAAGCCCCTCGTATGCAGGCACGGCCTTTATGGCTGCCGCAGTGCTGTCGAGCATGCTGTGGCTGGCTTTATTGGCTTCCATCCTGAGCACGCCGGCTTCGCGCGACAGTGCCCCTATCGACGCCACGGGGACAATGGCGATATAGATGCTGCCCACACTGTCGATGACTACACAGCCGTGCTTCGGTAGGATACCGGCATCTTGCCCGTCGGCCAGTTTCACTAATGCGGCAACAGCCGTGGCCGTGGCGGCTGGTGCTTTTTTCATTCCCCGCCCGGGCACCGGTTGCTGCGCACTCACATGTTCAATCAGCAACGGTGTAAGTTTACTGAGTTCTGCGTCGCTCTGTGCTGTGGCTTTTGTGCCGTAGAGCAACAAGATGGCAATTGCAATTAATGTACATTTATTCATCTTTCACCTAAATTTATCCATGTAAATATCTTCCCGCTTCTTACGCTTTTATTGTTTCATGTGGCGGAACCCGACTGTCTCATGCAGCGCAGCCGGCCCACAGGCCGGCCCTGCTCACTTCACAACCTTCTTCCCTCCGCGTACGTACAGGCCGCGCCCTAATTTGCCGAAGTCGGTACCGGCATTACGGCCGTCGATGGTGTAAATCATCCCGCCGGCCGGAGCTGCTGCCGAAGTGCTTATATCCAAGATTCCGGACACGGCGCCCGCTACGACCTTCACTTCGTCGAGGAAAAAACGCTTGGACGGCTTGAACGCCAGTTGCACATTCCCCTTACCGGTAAGCGTTGCCGTGAACTCTGTCCACTGGCCGTCGGCCATTGTAAAGTTGGTATCCGACAGCACAGCCCCGTTGCTCACGCTCAAAGCCAGCGACCTGCCGTCGCCCTTCCATGGGGCTGCCATGAACGTAAGCGTCGTTTCGCCGTCGATATAGAATGCCGGGGAAACGGTTTCACCCTGTACACTGGCACCACCGAAAAAGCCGCATTTATAACCGCCCTTGGCACTCACGCTCGACCATCCCCCGGTATAGTCGGAAGAAAGGATGCCCCGTGCCGTCATGCGCCCGTCCCACACTCCGTCATTGCCCCCGGAACCGGCACACTGGTCGAAAGTCTCATGAAAGAAAGTGCCTTCGGGCAGCGAGGGGCCGGTAGTATTGGTGGTAAACTCGAAGGCCATCGTGCCGTCGGCATTCTGTGTAATGCCGACGATGCTCTCTTCCATAAAATAACCGCCCGCCTTATTCGCATTATAGAGCGACGCTGCCGGCACAGACGTGGCCGACAGGCTGTTGTTGCCCTTATAAGGATAAGGGTCGCCCTCAAGCGTCGTCCGCAGGTATTGGTTGGAAACAGTGTTATAATACTTGCTGTCGTCGTCGTTGTCGGCATGGAATATCGTCAGCCGCTGGTGGGTGTTCTTAAATTCCGCGCCGTAATATGCCGAGTAGTCCACGAACGTGTTCACCCAGTTATTCGCCCATATTGTTTGGTTGTAATCTACATGCAATATCAGCATGCCCCGGCCGGGGAGCTCTGCATCCCATCCCGTCGGCTGGCGGTTTTCCAGCAGATAGTATTCGTCGGCATGACCGCTGTTGTACAGGATATAGGCATCGCCCCCCTCACTCAGCGGCTTCATGCCCGACACCGACAGGTCGGCGTTTAACTCGATGGGGGACAGCCACCCCGACGCCATCCGCTCATAACTGGTATAACCGGCCGGACAATAACCGTTGCCGTTATAACTGCCCGATGCCATGATATCCCAAGAACTCATGTTGAAATTGCCACTGTACTGGGTGTCGTACATGTCGGGAAGCCCCAGGCAATGCGTGAACTCATGGCAGAACGTGCCGATACCGGCTATCACGCCGTTGGCGTTCAGCTCATTGCCGCAGGCATAGGTGTCGATTCTCATGCCGTCGATGGTGAGCGACTTACCGGCGGACGTCAACGACCACTCATGGGGCCATACGGCATTTTCCATCTGGCTGTCGGCTTCACCGTAACCGGCATAAAGTATATACACCTGCTCTACTTCGCTATCACCGTCCCAGTCGTAATCGGCGAAATTAACCGAGTCGGCCGCTAACAGGCAGGCATCCACCGTCATCTGTGCAGGTTGCCGGTCGTTGCCGCTGCTGGTATTGCCACCGTAATATTCCATGGTGTGACTGAGCGTGACTGGCCCGACAATATCAAAGTTCAGCTCGAACTGCCCACGGCTTTGGGCCTTGAAATAGTCGTACACACTGCCCACGAAGCCTTCATGCGAGCTATAGCCCTCTTTATTCAATATATCATTGTATTTCGATTTGTCATGGGCTGCACCAAACTTCACGTCCGAGAACTGTGCCAGTATGACGAGGCCTTTCTTCTGCCCCTTATAATCCGATATCGCGGTGGCCCGTTTCCGCGGCAGGCGGGCAGCCCGTTTCTTCGCCCCAGCCTGCTGGCGTTGCCTGAACAGTTCGCTTATCTGCGCTGTTGTTACGGGCAGATAGGCTCCCTCGGCCTTAATATAGCGGGTACCGTCTACAGCTTTCCAATAATGCATAAATTCATCACCCGTCAACTGGGCTTCCACCACGCTTCCGTCGGCCAATTTCAAGGTACGCCACAATCCCGGCTTAGCAGGGACTGCCGACAGGCTTACAGCCACGGTCAAAAGCGACAGAAAGAAATGTAATCTCTTCATTTATTGTTGTTTTATAAATTCTAAAATGCAAAATTACTCATTTTTACCGAAATAATCTTTCCCTCACAGGAAAAAAACATTCGAATTATATTTCATCCGCCAATTTGTCACCTGAGTTCGGGATAAGGACTTCACATTAATCCGGACGACGGTGCCCCCTTTGCGCTGTGGCGGACGGCCATTGCAAGGCGGAGGATTTACCCCCGTTTTGATTTTTGGCCATTTTCCTGTGATTTTTGGGCGCACCTGCATAACCCTGTGTTTGGAAAGCCGGGCAAAGCGGTAACTAACGGATTAACGGGTTAACGGGTTAACATATTGAAATCGTACAAGCATCTTGTAGCCCTGCTACAAGCACCTTGTAGCAAGAGTACAAGCACCTTGTAGCAGGGCTACAAGATGCTTGTACGATTTCAATACGTTAATGCCGCCGCAGCGCAAAGGGGGCACCGTCGTCCGGATTAACGTGAAGTCCTTGTCCCGAACTCACGCTTACATTATTATATAATTTCAGGCACCGCCTGCAGACGGTGCCTGAAAGATAGGCATAGGGTTGTTGATTCTACCCCCCTGCCAAATGATGCTCTAATAGCAGAACTATTTAGATGCTTTCCTTACGTTGCCCAAGGCAAGAGCCGCTGCCTTCGGGTCCAGATAAAACGGGACACCGCTCTTCCACTGGGGCAGGTCGGTAATGAAGGGCTGCTTGTTCTTTCCCAGTAACTTTGCTCCGGCAGGCGGATTATACTCAACGAATTGAGGATAAATCAGGTAATAAACATAGTTGGGCTTTGTCTGTACCATGGTAGTAGCCTCCGCGTTGGTTGCGGAAGTGAAATATTGGAAACGGAAAGTGTTAGCTTCATAAGTGCCCCAGTTTCCGTCGTCCTCCAAATTGCAATAGGTTACGCCCTGATCTTCCGAATAATTGAAAGCACCGGCCATACCTACTTTTTCCGCCCACGTGAGTTGCCCGTTAATAATATCCCACATTGAAGACCAAACGTAGCGGGTTACTACAGAATCGCTCTCCTCGGAAAAGTAGTCATCGAAAGTACCCATATACTTTCCGCCGGACAAGCGGATGGTAAGTGTCTCTGCATCAAACTCCACCGGCATAGACAAGCCGATATTCGGGAATTCCAGCACCATGGCATCGGGGGTTCCTTTCAGCGTAGACAAGAGAGCACCTTGAACCACCTTGCCCTGATCGTTGAACCGCAAACCGGCAAAGAGATACGTACCGAGGATGTTTTCCGCAAAATCATACTGGGTAACGACAACGGTATCCGCCATGTTGGCAGACTTAACCACATAGTACCCCTTGCGCAGATGACCGGACGTGTTAGCGGCAAAACTGAGCACGAAAGCAGTCGAATCACTGTTGACCGAAGGGGTTATCCAATCCGACAGGCTTTTCACCTGAATAGGAAGCGAATGGCTCACGGCTATCTCGTGGCTTGCAGCTCCATTGCCCGTAAGGACGATCGGCGAATTATCGAAATCGAGGAACATTCCCTTTTGGGTAGCAACAACGGAGGTGGTATCGCCGCCGGCACGGAGCACTATCTTGGCCGAACGACCGTCGACCGTCTCATTGGTCTGGGCTGCGACCGACACGGTGTTCCCGCTGACGGAAAGTGTCAGCCACTGGCTGCTGGTTTCGGCCGTGAGGGCGGCTGAGGTATTCACGACAATGCTGCCAGTGCCGCCTGCCGACTCGAACAGCAAATCGGACGATGCCAGCGTAAGCGTAGATACCGGCGAATAAGAGCTGTCGCTATCACTGCAGGACGTGAATGAAATCACGCCTGCCAGTAATACGATTATACTTAATATCTTTTTCATAATTCTTGCTTGTTTTTTTAGTGGCTATCCTAAGTGTTAATTGTCAAACGGAGCAGTAACTTGCGTGCCCGAGAGGGTAATCACGTTTTCCTCATTGCTCTTGTCGGTCAGCGTTATCTGCGACGGGAATTTCGGATTGTTTGCCGTTAGCTTGAACGTCTTGCCCGTTGTGTGGCCGAATGGGAACATTGCAGATTCCAAGCCGGCATTCTTCCAGTACCACCTACCGTTATTGTCACCTACGTCTGTCGTGACAGCCATCGTGATTTCATCCTCGCCGGTCAGTTTATACTTCATGTATATCATACCGCGGTAACGGCCGCTGGTGAACTGCATTCCGAAGCCGTTGCCTTCCAAGGCACCGAAGAAAGCATATCCCACGATCTCGCCTTCAGCAGCAGTGCCTTCCTTGAATTTATCCCAGTAAGGCTGTGCATAAGAGCCTAACTTGCTGTAGGCAACATACCACTGCCCGTTGACGAACTGCTCGTTCAGGGGGAGGACTATTACTTCGAAGATGATATTATCATTGTCGAAAGCCGGCAGTTTATCTGCTCCATCGATATACTTGATTCCGTTTACAGTCTGCCCTAAGAAGGTGATTGGCTTAAAGAAAGCCATGCCTTCGAGCGTATAGTGCACAGGGATGGTCTCCGTTTGGTCCTTGCCGTTCTCTGTATAAGAGAATGTAAGGGCAGAGCCCGAATTGGAGATGGCCACCGTGTCGGTTCCCACAACGGTGATTATTTGCTTCATACCTACCATTGCCGACTTGATTGTAGAAATGCTGTCCAAGTATTGTTCTGCAGTATAGTCGGTCTGCCGGTACATGTACATGATGTTGCCCGAGCGCTTGCCTTTCAGCGTTATCGTGTTCTGGTCGTCGCTTATGCCCATGACGATGAACTCGAAATCGCCGTCGTAAGCCTCATACATGGATGAAGACGGCGTTGCAAAGAAATGCATGGCCTCGTTATAGGTATCGAATGTCAGTATCGGACCGTTGTCGGCCACCAGCCTGTAGGTGCTGGTGAATACATCTGCAGGGGCGGCAATCTCTGTGCCTACCTGTACATTCTGCCCGTCGAATTTCAACGTGTATACGTATCCGCCGTAAATCTGCTCGCGGTGGGGGTAATAATTCAGCACCCAACCGTTTTTGGCAGAAGTCAACACCGTATCGACATGCTGTATGTATTTTGACATGCGAGCCGAAGCCGAGTCGTTGAACGTATCGTCTTGATCGTGCAGGCACGACGTGAGCAGCAGCGCCGGAAGTGCCATGAACAAATAGATGAAAATATGTTTCTTATCCATAATCTTGCCTTAATTAATTATTTAACGGTCAAATCGGTCAAATTCACCTTCCCGGCTACGACATCAGCCTGACGGCGCTGGATGGTCTTGCGCAAATCGTCGATGTTGATACTCCAGACATTGAACATGTAAGCACGCACGATGTCGAGCTTGGCTTCTATCAGCTGGCGGCCGGTTGTGGTGCCTTGCTTATCGGCGTCATAGATACCTTCGGCCTCTTCCAGCAGGGCTTCCCACTGCTCGGCAGTGGTGGTGATGTAGATGGAGAGCATCTCTGCGAAGTCTTCCTTGTGCTCCATCTGTGCGTATGCAGAGATGAATCCCCTCTTCAGGTAAACTTTAGAATCGCTGTAAGGCTCTTCGCTCCAGCTGTCGGCTACGTAGCCGTTGCCCGTCACAACCTGGAAGTCGGTCGAGTAGTTACGCGTCTGGTTCAGGATGTGCACGAACTCGTGGTGGATGGTCTTCACGTAATAGTAGTTCAGGTTCTCAGCGACATCACTGCCGGTCAACACTGACGGCAGATAGTTGATACCCGCAAGGAGAATCTTCTTTCCGCCCTCGGCCGTACCGAGGATATAGGTACCGTTGTTACGGTATTCCCACTCGCCGATGAGGAAGAACTCTTTCGGGAAATAGTTGCGGGTGAACGTGATGCCGGCCACCTCGTCGTAGGTTTCCACACAAAGATACTTCAACAAATGCGCCATCTGGATTGAAGCAGACAACTTAGCCGGGACGGTGTAGTAGTTGTAGTCGCTCTCAATCTCTTCATAACGGTACTTGAACTCGATGTTGTAACCGTTGATGAAGTTCTGCTCCAGCCATTTGTCGAATTCATTCTTCGTATAGCTGTCGGCCGTTATGACACTCGTGCCGTTCAGGTCGTCTTCCGAGCAGGAGGCAAATACCGATGCAAGCAGTGTCAATGATAATATATATACTATACTTTTTTTCATAAATCCACTTATTTAAGAAATGATTATTTATTACGCGGATTAGCAGGCAAGCCTGCATCAATAACTTTCTTAGGCAGCTGCATAGCCCGGCGGGGGTCGTCGACAGTAAGCCAGTCGGTAACGCTCTCAGGGTTGCCGGCTGCATTCATCAGGCGGCGGGGTACCTCGATACCGTAACGCTTGATGTCGAACCAGCGCTTGCCTTCATGGAGCGTCTGGATGCGGCGGAAGCCAAGCACGCACTGGATCATGCACTCCTTGGTTCCTTTCTCTGCACCGATGTCAAACTTGGGTTTCAGGTGCTTCTTGACGGTCGAAACCATTTTTTTGTCGTCGTCGTACGAATAGGCTATCTTGCTGTAGAATTTCGTTATAGTGTCAGCCGTCAGCTTAAAGCCCTTGGTCTTCGCCGTGCGGTTGATGTTCTGCAGCCAGACGGTCAGGTCGGCACAGGCCTTTTCGTTTTCGTTCCGCATCACGTATGCCTCGGCACGGTTCAGCAGCGTTTCGTCGGCATTCAGTTCGGCGAATACCGAGTGGCGGTAACCGATTCCTGCTACAGGGTCCGTGTATTCGAAAAAGTAAGGAATCTTCCAGAATACATGGCAGTTCAAATTCGTGGCAGAATATTTCTTGATGGGCATATAGTAGCCTTCGCTCCCCCAGATGTTCTGCGCATTGACTGTTTCGGTAGTTGAAATATATGAACCGTGGGAATAGCGCTTATAGATATAATAGGGGCCCATGGCCAATCCCATGTTGGAATAACCGGTAAGCAGCAGCAGGTTGGTATTCAGCGTAGCATCAATGTAATGCTGCGAGACAGCCTCGAAAGTCTGGGTCATCGTCGACTGGTACTGCCAGTCGCGCAGCATCGTGGCCGGGTTACTGCCCAATACTTGGTTGGCATATTCAATCACCTTGTCCCACTTCTGGTACGAGAGATAGAAACGGGCAGCAAAGGCATAAGCCGCTTTCTTGTTGAAGTGGTACTTAGGCACATTGTAATAGCTCTCGCCGACCAATGCCAAGCCCTCTTTAAGGTCTTTGTCTATCTTTTCGTAAACCCCTTTCACCGTCCCGCGGCTATACGTGGGATTCAACGTGGTCTCCGACTTCTCCATGTAGGGGATGCCAATCGACGTTGAATCGTTGGGGTTGTACTCCATACTGAAGATGTTTACAAGGATGTAATGGTTGAAGGCACGGCAGAGCAGCGCTTCGCCCTTGGCTTCACGCAGCACCGTAGTGGTGGGGCCGCCCATATTCTCGATGGCTTCCAGTGCTTGGTTGGCTGATGCGATACCCTTATAATAGCTTTCCCAAACTTCTTCCGGGGCTTCATTGTTGGTTTCGGTCACGTCCTCCCAATGGAATACCTGGTCGAGGAAACGGTCGGTATTGGGATTATTCGTCCCGTAGTCGTCCACATTATCCGAACTGTATTCCGTCAGCAGCTGATAGTCGTGGTCGGGATAAGCCGAAACCAGCAGGGCAGTCACCTTAGCTTCTGTATTTATCTCTGCACGGTTATCGGGCAGTGTGTCCAGGAATTCGTTGCACGAAGTCAGTGCTGTAACGCCGAATGCGAGCGCAAGCACCGAATAGATTTTATTTATTTTCTTCATATTGTCTAACTGTTTTTAGAGTCCTAATCTTAAAGTAAGTGTGAACTGCTTCGGAACTGGTACTGCAACACCGCCGGTATTGAAGAATTCAGGGTCTTGCCCGTTCAGTTTCTTGTCTGCATAAATCAGGAAGAGGTTGGTAGCCTGTAGCTTGAGCGAGAGGTTGCTGAGCTTCAGCGGGGTAATAAGGCTCTTGGGGAATTCGTATCCCAATGATATCTCCTTCATGCGGATAAAGTCGCCCTTGGCTATGCGCTCCGTAGAATAGTTATACGCGTTGTAGGCATATTCCAGGTTGGTGTCGTTCTTGTTCTGACGCTTCGAAGCGATAACCGGAACATTGGTATATTTCTCGTCTCCGGGCACCACCCAGCGGTTCTCGAATTCTTTCGGCATAGCCAGCAGGTCGTTGTATTCCTTCTTGAACACCGGGTCGAGGCGCACTACATTGCCGAACGAATAGGTAACGAAGACATTCAGCGAGAAATTCTTGTACTTGAACATGTTGCCGATAGAACCGACATCGGTCGGGTCTATGCTGCCGGAATATTCAAGGAATCCGAGCTTTTCAGGGTCACTCGTCTGGAAGTAGATGCCTGTAGTCGTGATATTGCCGTCCTGATCGAGGAACGTGGGCAGACCTTCGTCGTTCAGCCCCTTGAACGGGATGGAGAACAGCGAGCGTACCGGATACCCTTCGCTGGCAAAACCCGAAGCGGAAACGAGGTCGATGACACGCTTGGTGCTCTTCAGGTCGGTTACCTCGTTGTGCGTATGCGAGTAAATGATGTTTGTCGTCCAGGAGAAATCCTTTTTCACGATGTTCTTCGTGGTCAAGGAGAGCTCGACACCGTTCGACTTCATCGAGGCCACGTTACCGTACTTGGACACTTCGCCGCCCGTTCCCGACGTATTGATAACACCAATCAGGTCGTAGTTGCGACGGGTGTACCAGTCAAAGCTCAGGTTGATACGGTTGTTGAGGAAGCCGAGGTCGGTACCGATATTAAACTCGTGCTTCTTCTCAAAAGTAAGGTCTTCGTTAGCCACCTGGTCGATAGACAGGGCTGATTCGCGTACGCCAGCAAACGGGCGCCACGGTGTTTCGCTCTTGATCACTACGTGAGAGTTGGTCACCCATACCGGGCCGCTCTCGGCCGTCAGCGAGTAAGACAGGCGCAGCGTGGCATTGGAAAGCGCCGGGCGGAGCGACTCGAAGAACTTCTCCTCGTGGGCATTCCATGCACCAGAAACGTTCCATGTAGGCAACCAGCGTGCACTGGTGCTCTTACCCAGGCGGTTAGAGCCTTCGTAACGGAGGGTTCCGTTAATGGTGTAGCGCCCCATATAATTATAGGTGGCGTTGCCGAAGAAGGCTACGCGGCGTTCGTGTCTGTTCTCAAGCTCGAAGTAGGGAGTGTTCTCCTCTGCACCCTTCTTGAACACTTGATAGGCGTAGTTAGCGATTTCACCCAGGCTGTACTGCATACCCCAACCGCGGAACCAGTCGAACTTACGGTCTATCTTATTGATCTCGGTACCTCCGTAGAGACGGATAAGATGGGTTTCGTTGATATTGGTGTTGTACTCGGCACTGGCACGCAAATCCCAGCCGAACATCGTGTTGGTCGTCTTGTTCAAGATACCGCCGTTAGGCAATACCGTGATGGGCAGGGCATAGATGTTGTCCGGGTCTTTGTAGAGGAACGGGTTATTCTCGCGGATGGTGGAAGTGCCCATCTCGCGGTATGCCTGGGCTTGGTTCGAATCGTCGAGTATCTGATGATCCTGATTCGACTGGCTGTATTTCATCGCTCCCATCAGGGCGAGTTCAAGCCCCTTAACCGGCTTGTAACGGAACTCGCCGTTCAAGCGCAGGTCGAATACGGTCAGGTCGATATAGTTGTTGTTCAGCTCGTGCAGGATGTTGAACGGAGCATAGTTGCGTGTATAGAATGTGTTGGTATCCAATGCACGTGAGGTGTTCAAGGCATACGAATAGGGGTTGATGTCGAACGAACGGCGAACCTCACCGGTAACAGCGTCGGTCTCCGATGCCAAAGTACCGGGGGCCCGCTGCGTACGGAAGCTGGCATTGCTTATCATCTGGAATGTCAGCTTCGGCGTAATGTTAAAGTGGTTGTTCATGTTGGCCGTATAGCGCTCAACGCGGCTCTGCTTCGTCCATCCCGGGTCGAACATGGCGCTCACCGATGCATAGGTCTGTGCCTTATCCGTTCCGGTGGAGATGCTCACCGAGTGGTTGTGCTGGATAGCGTTCGAGAAGAGCAGGTCGAACCAGTCGGTATTGCGGTACTCGGCAGCGCGCAGGTAGGCTGCCTTGGCCTCCGGCGTATT